>JAHEHJ010000117.1 GCA_024644655.1 Flavobacterium sp. | reverse complement strand
TTTTGACGGTAAATTTAAATTGTCAAAAATCAAGCAAGGAGACGTGGTTCTCTTTTCATTTGTAGGATACAAAGGACAGGCAATTACGTATTCTAATCAAACGAATTTAACGGTAAAACTTGCTGAGGCTGAAAATCAACTTCAAGAGGTTGTAGTACAAGTAGGGTACGGATCGGTTAAAAAGAAAGATGCGACAGGATCTGTAGCGGTTATTACTGCAAAGGACTTTAACAGAGGAGCTATTACTAATACTGAAAACTTATTGAACGGTAGAGTTGCGGGTGTAGTAGTGACTCAAGGAGGTCGTCCAGGTGATGGGGCTGCTATTAGAATTAGAGGAGGGGCTTCATTAGGGGCAACAAATGATCCTTTAATAGTTATTGATGGTTTGCCAGTTGATAACGGTTTGTCTTCAATTAATCCAAATGATATTGAGTCATTCTCTATCCTAAAGGATGCTTCTGCTACAGCTATTTATGGTTCTAGAGGATCAAATGGTGTAGTTTTGATTAAAACAAAAAAAGGGACTAAGCAAGATGGTGTAAAAGTTTCATTTAACTCATTAACTACTTTTAATACAGTAGCTAAAAAAGTAGATGTGTATTCTGCTGATGAGTTTAGAAATTTGATTACTACTTACGTTCCATCAAGAGTAGGTTTGTTGGGAACAGGGAATACTGACTGGCAAAATGAAATTTACAAAACAGGGATTACTTTTTCTAATGACATTTCTATTAGAGGGAATTTCTTAAAAACAATTCCAACCCGTTTGTCTGTAGGTAAAACTACTGTTGATGGTGTTTTATTGACTTCTTCTTTTAATAGAAATACAGTAGCATTGTCTATGACGCCTTCATTTTTTGATAATCATTTGAAATTTGAGGTGAATGCTAATTATGCTTCTGAGAAAAACAGATATGCTGATGAAGGTGCTATTGGAGCGGCTATTTCATTTGATCCAACTCAAGTGAATTATGATCCAACTTCACCATTCAATGGATATAAAGAAAATTACACTCCCAATCCTCCAAGTAATTATACCACTTATGGAGCTTCAAATCCTATTGCTTTGTTGAAACAAAAAGACAACAATGATCAAGTTTCTAGATTTTATGGAAATATCCAAACCGAATACAAATTGCACTTCTTTGAAGACGTAAAAGCGGTTGTAAATGTTGGTTTTGATAGTAGAAGAAAAACAGGGACTAATGTTGTAAGTCCTTTTTCAAGAGCGGGTATTTACAATGCAGCTAGACTTGGATACAATGAGAATACTTGGGAAAACAAATCGAATAAATTAGTAGACGGGTATTTGAATTATAATAAGCAATTTGGAAATGTAAAAGTGGATTTGACTGCGGGTTATTCGTATCAAAATTTCGAATTAGAAAGCTATTATTCAACTAATACATTGTTACCGGTTGCTGAACAAAAAGCCGATGTAGTAACAAGTCCTGGGGTTAATTTACAGGCGTATTACTCAAGATTAAATTTTGATTTAAGTGATAAGTATTTATTTACAGTAAACTTTAGACGAGATGGTACTTCAAGATTTTCTGAATTACATCGTTGGGGTAATTTCCCTGGAGCCGCTTTTGCTTGGAAAGTGTCTAAAGAAAATTTCTTAAAAGATTCTAAAACAGTTTCTGAATTAAAATTACGTTTAGGTTGGGGTGTTACCGGTCAACAAGATCTTCCGGGTGCTAATTATGATTATTTCCAAAGATATAATTTAAGTGGAGCAACTTCGGGAGCAACATACCAATTTGGAAGTCAATTCTATCAATTAGGAAGACCTGAAGGTTACAACCGTAATTTGAAATGGGAGGAAACTACTACTATCAATGCTGGTTTAGACTTTGGTTTATTTAATGATAAAGTAACGGGTTCGTTAGATGTGTATAACAAAACAACTAATGATTTGATTGCTTATGTTGCTGAAGGGTCGTTACAAAACTTTAGAACTGCTGGTTTTCAAAACATTGGTTCATTAACCACAAAAGGGGCAGAGTTTAATATTAATTACAAAGCGATTCAAACTAAAAACTCTTCATTAAACTTTAATTATAACATTGCTTACAATGATATTAAAATTAAAGATTTAAAAGGCTTAGATTTTCTACAAGGTTCAGTAGGGTTGGACTTAAATACGCAAATTCAGAAAGAACAATTGGCTCCAAATACTTTCTGGTTGTACGAGCAAGTATATGATGCGGCTGGTAAGCCTTTAGAAGGAGTATATGTAGATAGAAATGGTGATGGTCAAATTACATCTTTAGACAAACACGCTTTTCACAAGCCAAATGCCACAGTTACAATGGGCTTCATGACCAATTACAACTACAAAAAATGGGATGTGTCTATGGCTTGGAGATCTAGTTTAGGAAACTATATCTATGATAATGTAAATGCAAGTAGAAGTTTCCTTTCTCAAAGTATTTCAGATAATAATGTGAGAGCTATCAATAATACTACAGTTGATTTTAATACTACATTGTTTACCCAAAAAAGAGCAGAATCAGATTATTATGTTAAAGATGCTTCTTGGTTAAAATTAGACAACGTAACTATTGGGTACTTAATTGAGTCGCCATTTAATGTTCAATCGTCTTCTTTACGTTTGTACTCAGGGGTTCAAAATGTATTGACTATTTCTAAATATAAAGGAATGGATCCAGAGGTTTTTGGAGGAATTGACAGTACAATTTATCCACGTGCAAGAATGTTCTTATTCGGATTAAACTATAATTTTTAATATTAAACTATTATGAAAAAGATAAAATCAATTAATTTTAAATTACTTGTATTTCTTGGATTAATTACATTTTTTGCATCATGTACCAATGATATGAATGTGTCTCCAAAAGATGACGATGATTTTACATCAGAAGCGTTCTACAAAGATCCAAGTTCGTACAAACAATTTTTAGCTAAAATCTATGCAGGTTTAGCTGTTACAGGTCAAAAAGGTCCTTCGGACGCTCCAGATATTCAAGGAATTGACGAGGGTTTTGGTCAATATTTAAGAGGTTACTGGCAATTACAAGAGTTGCCAACTGACGAAGCAATGGTATCTTGGGGAGACCCAACTTTGCCTGAGTTGAACAACCACACTTGGAATGCTGATAACCGTTTTGTTAAAGCATTCTATGCTAGGGTTTTTTACCAAATAGGATTGTCTAATGAATTTTTAAGAGCGACTACCGATGCTAAATTAGCATCAAGAGGAGTGAGTGATGCTTTGAAAGCTGATATTAAAGTATACAGAGCGGAGGTTCGTTTCTTAAGAGCATTATCTTACTATCACGGAATTGATATTTTTGGTAAGGTTGCTTTTGCAACAGAAGATGATTTAGTAGGTACAAAACCAGTTGAAAAAGACAGAGCATTTGTGTTTAACTATTTGGTTACAGAATTAACTGCTATTGATACTGATTTGAAAGATGCAAGAACTAACGAATACGGAAGAGCCGATAAAATAGCGGCTAAAATGTTGTTAGCTAAATTATACTTAAATGCTAAAGTTTATACAGGAACAAGTAAAGATGCTGAAGCACTTGCTGCAATAAACGCAGTAATTGCATCTCCTTATACTATTGCTAATGTTCCTTACAGCAACTTGTTTATGGCGGATAATGATAGAACAGCAGTTCAATCTGAAATCATTTTTCCAATTCGTTTTGATGGAATTAATACTAAAACATGGGGAGGAACTACTTTCATTATTCATGCATCAACTGGTGGATGGAATTCAGATATGGGAGTTGATTCAGGTTGGTACGGATTAGCAGCTAGAAAAGAGTTTGCTAATTTATTTTCAGACCTAACAGGTACGACTGATAGAAGAGCTATGTTTGATGCTGCATCAACTTCAACATTAACGATTAATTCAGTTTCTGATTTCTTCGGAAATGGTGGTTTGAAAATTAAAAAATTCTCTAATAA
>JAHEHJ010000037.1 GCA_024644655.1 Flavobacterium sp. | reverse complement strand
GCGGAGAAAGAGGGATTCGAACCCCCGGACCTGTTACAGTCAACAGTTTTCAAGACTGCCGCAATCGACCACTCTGCCATTTCTCCAATAAGTCGTGCACCAATTGCTTGTTGCGGTTGCAAATATAACAACCTTTTTCATTTTGCAAAAAGAATTTACGCAAAAAATACACTTATTTTTATATCGGTCGCCTATTCCTTTCTACCTGTGTGCGTTACCACATCAAAAAAAACACGGTTTTGCCTAATAAGGCACATATTCGGTGATCTCTAAGCCATATCCTATCATACCCACACGCTTGCTTTGATACGTATTGGTCAACAATCGAATCTTAGACACATCAATGTCATGCAAGATTTGGGCACCAATGCCAAAGTCCTTCACATCCATCTTAATCTGTGGGGCTTTCTGTATGCCTTCGCTTTGCAATTGCTTCAATTCGGTCAAGCGATGCAACAAATCCGATGAATCTATCTCTTGGTTGATAAACAATACAGCTCCTCGGCCTTCTGCATTGATATGTTGGAATAATTCTTCTACTTTCTTATCGACATCCTGGGTCAAAGTGTTCAAGATGTCATTGTTGGATTGGGTTGAATTGATACGGGTCAATACGGCCTCACCCAAATTCCAACTGCCTTTGGTCAAAGCCAAATGGACTTGTTTATTCGTCGTTTGTTGGTAAGCTCTCAAACGAAAGGCACCAAAACGGGTCTGGATTTCAAAGTCTTCTTTCTTTACAATCAAACTGTCATGCTGCATGCGATAAGCAACCAAGTCTTCAATGGAAACCAACTTCAAATCGAAGCGTTTGGCTACTTCTACCAACTGGGGTAAACGCGCCATCGTACCATCTTCATTCATGATTTCAACAATAACACCGGCAGGTTTGAATCCGGCCAAACGGGCAAAGTCAATCGCCGCTTCGGTATGACCTGTTCGGCGTAAAACACCACCTTGCTTAGCGGTTAAAGGGAATATATGTCCAGGTCGGGCCAAATCATGTGGTTTCGTGTCTTCATCTACCAAAGCCAATATGGTTTTAGCTCTATCGGCTGCCGATATACCGGTAGTAACACCGTTACCTTTTAAATCTACAGAAACCGTAAAAGCGGTCTCCATATGGTCGGTGTTGTTTTTCACCATGGAATGCAATTCCAATTCGTTACAGCGTTTTTCAGTCAAAGGGGCACAAATCAATCCTCTACCGTGTGTGGCCATGAAGTTAATCATCTCTGGCGTCACTTTCTCAGCCGCAGCCAAAAAGTCGCCTTCATTCTCTCTGTCTTCATCATCCACTACAATGATTACCTTTCCTTGACGTATGTCTTCTATGGCTTCTTCTATAGTGTTGAGTTGTATTTTGTATGGATCCATGAATTGTTATTTTGTGTTTGGGGATACAATGTCGCGTACCGCTATTCGATTAAAGACATAAAACAAACTGAAGAACGGAAACCCTCCCAATAAAACAATAAAGGTGGGTAATTCTTGGCGCTTCGGACTAAAATCATAAAAACGGGCTAATAAACGTTGGGAAGCAACAACCACACCCAAAAAGAGTACAGTTATTCCAATACCCACAGCTTTTAATAAAGGAGTAGTAAAAAGATCAAAGGCCCACATTCCCAATACAAAGAAATTCAAAGCCAAAGCAATCCAAGCCATTCGATCATAGCGTTGGGCCAATGATTCGAGGGCTTTATAATCTATTTTAGGAGCAATGTCGTGTTTCGGTTCTGCAGCTGGAGCCAATACTGGATGACCACTGTGTAAGTCGGTTTCCAATAGTAATTCGGCATCCTCTTCATTCAACAACCCGGCCTGAGTCACATGCTCTAAAGCCAACTCCGATTCGGTTTTCGTAGGGAATAGTTTTTCGATTATAGCGGTAAGCCAATCCAAATTGATGGACACACCTCTGTCCTCAGTAGCACGCTTAGTAAGTAATATGGCCAAAGGACCCAATACCATAGTCGACATCCAACACCCTAATATAGGTTCGATACCGTTTTCTTGGGCCACCTTTTTACCAAACGTATTGATAAAGTGGAAGGTAATAAAGATGAGTATGGCAAAGACAATCGGCAATCCCAATCCTCCCTTGCGGATTATAGCGCCCAAGGGGGCTCCAATAAAGAACATCAGTATACAAGAAAAGGCAATCACAAACTTGTCATACAACGCAATCCAATGCTCGTTGATATTCTTTTGCTTTTCTTCCAATTCAAATTTGGAGTTGTCCAAACTAAACCCAATGGCATCCATAGAACTACGCGCTACAGCAAACAAATGGGCTTTGTCGCTGGTTTTAAAAGTAGCCGCAATATCTTTTGAGTTTAAGGGTTCCGATTTAATTTGCATACCCGGATAATCTGGGGTAGGTATAGTTCTTTGGTACACATTCTCCGTATACGACACTACATCTTTAACGTAATTCTTTTGCAACGAGTCTAAGGTGTACCGCAATTGGTTAACCGTCAACATGGTGTTGGTATTGGTAATCTGCCCCTCATCCATATCGGAATTGTTCAACTTCGATAAATCAATGTTGAGCACATACCGCTTGAACGTACTTTTGGCAAAAGGGATCTTTTGCTTGTCTTGGTATTTTTCGGGAATAATGTCTTCGTAATAGTTACCATCACGCAAGACCATTTGTAACGTATTCGAGTTTTCACTACTCACCAATTCGCCATTGTTAGCTTTGATGACAGTAGAGGTTCCGTCTCCCAAAAAGGATTTCTTGTGTATGGTAATATGGTCCAATAACCGACCGTTATCGCCGTGTTTCTTTTCTACCTTTATATTGTAACTGCCTATTTCACTAAACTGACCCTCAGCTATAGCCATGGCAGGCTTGACTTGGGCAATATTTCTACGGAAGTTGACAAACTTATATTCGGCATAGGGAATGACATTGTTGGCAAATAAAAAAGCAAGTATGGTAAGCCCTAATATGAAATAAATCAAAGGTCGCATCGCACGTTGCAACGAGATACCCGAAGATTTCATGGCAGCAAACTCATAGTTCTCGGCCAAACTACCAAAGGTCATGATGGAAGCCAACAATACGGATAAAGGAAGTACTAAGGGCACCACACTCGGCATCTTGAAGAGCAAGAACTTGCCTATCATGATTAAATCTAAGTCTTTACCGGCCAATTCAGAGATGAATAGCCATACTACTTGCAGTACAAATATGAAAAAGAGAATTACAAATACCGTGGCAAATGTAGTTAGGAACGTTTTTAATAAGTACTTGTCAAGTATTTTCACCCGAGTTTAATCTATTTTGTTGATGTAGTAATTGGGGTATTTAGCCGCCACAAAAGTAAATTGATTTTTTGACAACGGTTGGTTGGTTTTAAAAGAATTAACAGTTAATGTGGTTTTAGTACCATTCTTACCGACTTCTATAACCGTGTAGATGTTCTTTGTTTGGGAATCTACACCCAATAATATCTCTTTACGCTTGTCTTTTGCACTGCTAGGAACCAACTTGATGTATTGAATCTTACGTCCTTTGACATCTTGTAATATATCCCAAGTATATTTGTACCCACTTGTATAAAAAGTCAACATCTTGGATGGGGTAATGGCATTATCTCCATTTTCAGTTAAACTGGATATGGTTACTTCTTCATCCTCAGGAATGATAGTGTAGCTTTTCTTTCCGTCAAAGATTTTGGTTACGCCCATAAAGTTCAACACATATTGGTTGCCCGCTAAGATCAAGTTACCCTTGCTCTCTTTGTTGATGTTCTCTTTGGCGTTGTTTAACGTGTATTTAAAATCGAGGGTAATGTTTTGATACGATTTTATCTTAGCAGTGACTTGGTCTAATAAATCTTTTGCTTTTTTATCTTGGGCTTGGGTGCTAAATCCCATAAATAAGATAAAAGCAATAGAAAGCAATCGGTTCATGTTATGCATTGTTTTGTTCGTTGTTAAAGAATTGGTCTAACGAAGCTAAGTCGGTAATGTTTACACTACGGGCTTTACTTCCTTCAAACGGACCTACAATACCAGCGGCTTCCAATTGGTCAATCAATCGACCCGCACGGTTGTAACCCAGTTTTAACTTGCGCTGCAATAATGATGCCGAACCCTGTTGGGCTGTGACAATTATTTCAGCTGCTTCTCTAAACATACTATCGCGTTCTGAAATGTCAAATTCTAAATTCACACCACTACCATCTTCTCCAATGTATTCAGGAAGCATATAGGCACTAGCATAGGCTTTTTGGGACCCAATGTAATCTACGATGCGTTCTACTTCGGGAGTGTCCACAAAAGCACACTGCACCCGAACAATATCGTTACCATTGGTGTATAATAAATCCCCTCGTCCAATCAATTGGTCAGCACCTTGGGTGTCTAATATCGTACGAGAATCTATTTTAGAGGATACTCTAAAGGCAATACGAGCCGGGAAGTTGGCTTTGATAATCCCCGTAATAACATTCACCGACGGACGCTGGGTAGCAATAATCAAATGGATTCCAATCGCACGCGCCAATTGGGCCAAACGGGCAATAGGGGTTTCTACTTCTTTACCCGCGGTCATAATCAAATCGGCAAACTCGTCTACCACCAATACGATATACGGTAAGAAACGGTGCCCATTTTCGGGATTCAATTTGCGAGACTTGAACTTCTCGTTGTATTCTTTGATGTTACGCACCATAGCGTCTTTCAACAATGAATAACGGTTGTCCATTTCCAAACAAAGGGAATTCAACGTATTGATTACTTTAGTATTGTCTGTGATGATAGCATCTTCCGTATCGGGCAATTTTGCCAAATAGTGACGCTCAATCTTATTGAATAGGGTAAGCTCTACTTTCTTAGGGTCAACCAATACAAACTTCACTTCGGCTGGATGTTTTTTGTACAATAAGGAAGCCAATACCGCATTCAATCCCACCGATTTCCCTTGACCGGTAGCACCCGCCATCAATAAGTGGGGCATCTTGGCCAAATCCACCACAAAGGTTTCATTGGAAATGGTTTTTCCTAAGGCAATAGGTAATTCCATCTCGGCTTCTTGAAAACGTGCCGATGATATCACACTGCGCATCGGAACCATAGTAGGATTCTTATTCGGTACCTCAATACCAATAGTCCCTTTCCCGGGAATAGGAGCAATAATACGTATACCTAATGCCGCTAACGATAAAGCGATATCATCCTCTAAACTTTTGATTTTAGAGATACGAATACCTGCCTCAGGAACGATTTCATATAAAGTCACCGAAGGCCCAACCGTAGCTTTAATTTGGGCAATGTCTATCTTGTAGTTGCGTAAAGTCTCTACAATCTTATTTTTGTTTTCTTCTAATTCTTCTTGGTTAATGGTAATGCCCACAGAAGCATACTCTTTCAACAAGTCAATTGTAGGGAACTTGTAATTGGATAATTCTAGAGTAGGGTCAAATTCACCAAAGTCGGCTACCAATCGGGCTGCTAAGTTTTCTTCTAAGATATCTTCATCAGCCGATTGCTCAATCACAAAAGCATCGTCATTGGTTTCTATAATAATAGGCTCGGAATGCGAAGGAGTAGTCGTTTTGATGGTAGGCTCCAATTGGATTTCAGAGGCTTTCTCAATAGTAGGTTTTAAACTTTCTTTATTGATTTCAAAGCTAGACGTTTTCAAAGTAGGCTCTTCGAGTACTTCTTCCTCTGCTTTCATCAAGGGAGTTTCCACTTCTGGAACGGCATATTCTTCTAAGTTGTAATCGGTTGCTTTTTGTGCCGCATCCGAAACAGCTTGTAAATGATCCGTCATTTCTTGGTGCTTTTTCTCAAAGAAATTCTTGAAAGCATCAGGGGATACACGTATTTTGAAGATGACATAAACCAATACGGTAAATACCAACCCTAGGGCCGTACCCATCTTCCCAATATAATCCTGAAGGAAGCTATTCATTTCAAACCCAATCGTTCCACCCAATTCAGGCACCGATTGTGCAAAGAAACCAAAGGCAATAGCCAATATCGTAATGGCATATAAATCCCAAAACCAAATCGACTTAAGCTTTTTAATAGGTAAATCAACAATCAAATAGAAACCAGTTACAAAGAGCATCTTCACAAATACAAAAGTGGCTACTCCAAAACCACGGTAAATAAACAAATCGGCCATATAGGCTCCCAGTTTGCCCAACCAGTTTTCAACGACTTCATTGCGGTTCAATAATGAATTTACCGCACTTTGATCGGCTTGACCTGCGGATACGCCTTCTCCCGAGACAAAGAAAGAAATAAACGAAACCAAAAAGGCAATCGAAGTCAAAACCAAGATAAAACCAAAGAGTACACGGTACTGTTTTTTGGTTTTCAATAATTTCAACTCGGAGTTGGGGTCTTTCGGGTTATTGATATTTTCTTTTTTAACTGTCTTTGCCATAGGTAAATGTATTCGCTATAAAAATAGAAATTTATTCGAATGATTAAGTAAACTTAGGGACATAAATTAACAGTCCTATTATGATGGCCGTGGTGGCAGCAAACATAACGGCACCAGCCGCAATGTCTTTGATAAACCCAATTTTCTCATGGAATTCTGGGTGAATAAAGTCGGCTATCTTTTCAACGGCAGTATTCAAACTTTCAATAGCGATGACCATACCACAAGCAAAAGTTTGCATAATCCATTCTTCTCTTGAAATGTGCATCGCAAATCCAGCCCCAACCATAACTAAGGAAAGAAAGGTTTGCACCATGACACTGTGTTCTGTAGTAACCAATTTAAACATGCCTTTTACAGCATAACTCACGCTTTTTATACGTCCTGTTACAAAGGAGTTGTCTTTTTGAAATTCCATAGTGTCTAATTCTTATAGGGCTGCTATAGCCAATTCATAATTAGGTTCGTGAGCTATCTCCGAAACTTGCTCGGTATACAAGATAGTTCCTTTTTCATCAATCACGATAACCACTCTCGAATGTAAACCAGCAAGGGCTCCATCTTCAATAGTTAATCCGTAATCGTTCCCAAAACTACCCGTTTTGAAGTCCGATAAATTGATCACATTTTCCAATCCTTCAGCACCACAAAAACGTTTTTGGGCAAAAGGTAAATCTCTGGAAATACACAATACTTTGGTGTTGCTTAACGCACTCGCTTGAGCATTAAACGTACGAACAGAAGTCGCACAAGTACCCGTGTCTATACTAGGAAAGATGTTCAATACCAAACGACTTCCAGCATAATCCGCTAGTGTTACTGTTTTTAAATCGGTGGTAATTAAAGAAAAGGTAGGTGCTGTAGTTCCTACTTCAGGTAATGTACCTACTGTATTTATGGGATTTCCCCCTAATGTTATTTGAGCCATTTTGTTCTGTTTTTGAAGGCCCAAAAGTATGAATTTATTTCCGAATAGGGAAATCATCTACTTGGCAAAATATCTTCACTATTGTTTGGTCATTACTTTGTTATATCGTAATATTGCAATATATAAATATACCGACCGCATGGGAGTATCTAAAACCGAGTTTTTCACCGACCAACAAAACGAATTGGCCTCTTTGTTTAAAGCAATTGCACATCCCGCACGTATTGCAATTATTGAGTATTTACTCAAAGTAGATACCTGCATCTGTGGGGATATTGTCAACGAATTGCCATTGGCGCAACCTACCGTGTCCCAACATTTAAAAGAGCTTAAGAATGTCAATATCATCAAAGGGAATATAGAAGGTACCGCAATCTGCTACTGCCTTAATCCCGAAACGATGTCTAAAATAGAGCAGTACTTTCATCTGTTTTCCAAACAATTGCAAAGTAAGTGTTGCTCCTAAAAACTTTAAAATAAGTACATCATGAAAGTATCAGAATTTAAAAACAGTTTGGCCCTAGTGGACGTATTTTCCATTCAGTTGCCTAATGGTACCCTAGTACCACCTCATTTCCACATTACAGAAATGGGTTTGCTAACCAAAAATTATATCGACTGTGGGAATACCATACGTGAAGAAAAGCAAGTTACATTCCAAGTGTGGTTTGCCGGTGATGAAGACCATCGTTTGGCACCAACCAAAGTGTTTAAAATCATTGAGGCAGCCAATCCTCTTATAGGGGAATCCGACTTAGAAATTGAAGTAGAATACCAAGACGCTCAAACCATAGGGAAGTATGGTATAGAATTCCACAACAACCGTTTTGTGTTGACTCCCAAAGAAACGACCTGTCTGGCTCAAGATCATTGTGGTATTCCAGCAGATAAAATGAAGGTTAAAATAGGAGAGTGGAAACCCAAAGAAACCGCATGTTGCACTCCTAATTCAGGGTGTTGCTAAGATGAATTCGGAACGTAAAGCCCATTGGGAAACGGTTTTCGCTACCAAAGGGCGCCAAGAAGTAAGTTGGTTTCAAGAGTATCCTCATACCGCTGTGCAGTATGTGCAAGCATTACAGTTGCCCAAAGATGCTGCTATCATGGATTGTGGGGGAGGCGATAGTGGATTTATTGAGGCTCTACTAAACTTAGGTTACACCAACCTTACGGTCTTGGATATTTCAGCGCATGCGCTAGAACGACTCAAAATGCGACTAGGGGATAGTGCCGCTCAAGTGACTTGTGTCGTGTCGGATGTGCTCGACTTTCTGCCTACAACACTGTATGATTTTTGGTATGATAGGGCTTGCTTTCATTTCCTAACAGAATCTTCTCAAGTTCAAACCTATAAGAAGCTTGTAGTTTCAGCTATCAAACCAGCAGGTGACTTGTTGCTAGCAACTTTCTCGGAACAAGGCCCACTTAAATGCAGTGGCTTACCCATTCAGCAGTATACGGAAGCGGAGTTAACGGCTCTTTTGGAGCCCTACTTTGAGTTACACTATTCCCTTACCGAAGACCATCCAACTCCTTTTCAAACAAATCAAAACTTCCGCTATTGTGGATTTAAACACATCTAATATGCATCCAGCACTCCAACAAATTATAAAGGATTTAACACCGCATTCGGTCTCGGAGGAACGCCAAGAGGTACTCCAACCTTTAATTGAATACATTAAGTCTAAAGTAAAAGGAAATCAACCCATTAGGTTGAATTTCATTTGCACGCACAATTCACGACGCAGCCATTTGTCTCAAGTTTGGGCCCAAACCATGGGTTCTCATTTTGGTATCCAAAACCTCTCCTGTTACTCGGGCGGAACTGAAGCAACTGCACTCTTTCCTAAAGTAGCCGAAACGCTCCTCCAACAAGGTTTTGCGATCCAAACAATAAGTGAAGGCTCAAATCCAGTCTATGCCATTAAGTACAGTCCAAACGAACCGGCAATTGTTGGCTTTTCCAAATGCTTTGATGATGACTTTAATCCTCAGAGTGAATTTGCCGCAATCATGACGTGTTCGTCTGCAGATGAAGGCTGTCCTTTTATTTCGGGTGCCGAAAAGCGCTTACCTATTCGCTATGAGGATCCCAAAGCGTTTGATAATACCCCACTAATGGATACTAAATATGCCGAACGCAGTATTGAAATAGCCACCGAAATGCAATATGTATTCTCTAAAATCAACGAATGATGCCAACCAATAAACGACTCAATTTTCTCGATCAATACTTAACCCTGTGGATATTCTTAGCCATGATTCTTGGGGTGGGAATAGGGTATTTCTTTCCCTCAATTCCAGTCTCATTTTCAACCCTATCGGCAGGAACAACTAATATTCCACTGGCCATTGGCTTAATCGTAATGATGTACCCACCGTTGACCAAAGTCGACTTCACCAAAATACCAGTACTGTTTGCCAAACCCAAACTACTGCTGAGTTCTCTTTTCATCACTTGGATAGTGGGGCCCTTCTTGATGTTTTTCTTATCAATTACCTTTTTGCAAAGTTATCCCGAATACATGACGGGACTAATCATTATAGGGCTGGCGCCTTGTATAGCCATGGTGATTGTTTGGAACGAATTGGCTGAAGGAAACCGCGAGCTCACTGCGGCCTTAGTGGGTGTGAATAGTGTACTACAAGTACTGTTCTTCAGTGCGTATGCCTACTTTTATTTGGAAGTAATGCTCCCACTGTTTGGAATTAAAGGATTGCCCATCTCAATAACCATGTCGCAAATAGCAACTACAGTAGGTATCTATCTGGGGATTCCTTTTGCATTAGCGGTGATAAGCCGTGTGTGTATTCGAAAGTTTATAGGGGAGAAGTGGTTCAACCAAACTTTCATACCTTTTATTAGCCCTTTTACCTTAGTGGCCCTACTTTTTACCATCGTAATTATGTTCAGCTTAAAAGGGGAAATGATAGTGTCTATCCCATTTGATGTGTTGCGCATAGCGCTTCCCTTAGTCATATTCTTCGGCATCATGTTTTTTGTGATGTTCTTCGTGAGCAAAATGTTGGGCGCCAATTATAAAGAAGCCGTATCCTTGTCGTTTTCCGCTTCAGGGAATAATTTTGAGCTAGCAATCGCAGTAGCCATTGGAGTATTTGGTATCAATAGTGGTCAAGCCTTTGCAGGGGTTATCGGTCCCTTGGTCGAAGTACCCGCACTCATACTCTTGGTTAAAGTGGCCTTCTGGCTTAAAAAGAAATACTTCCAGAACTAAAATAGAAAAGCCGTTCCCAGTAAGGAACGGCTTTTCTATTTTATAAGTAATGTGCTAATTACACATGCAAAGCTCTGTTTTCAGTTGCAGCTAAGGCCGCTTCTTTTATCGCTTCAGCGAAAGTAGGGTGGGCATGTGACATTCTAGAGATGTCTTCGGCACTCGCTCTAAATTCCATAGCGGTTACAGCTTCTGCAATCAAGTCCGCACAACGGGCTCCAATCATGTGTACTCCCAATACTTCATCGGTTGTAGCATCAGCTAATATTTTCACGAAACCGTCGATATCACCACCAGCACGAGCTCTTCCTAATGCTTTGAATGGGAAACTTCCCGCTTTATAAGCAATACCAGCCGCTTTTAATTGCTCTTCTGTTTTACCCACAGCAGCAACTTCTGGCCATGTATATACGACTCCTGGAATTAAATTATAATCAATATGAGGTTTTTGACCGGCTAAGATTTCAGCTACCATAGTACCTTCTTCTTCAGCTTTATGAGCCAACATCGCACCACGAACTACATCACCTATAGCGTAGATATTAGCTACATTGGTTTGTAAATGGTCGTTCACTTCAATCATCCCTCTTTCAGTAACTTTTACTCCGGCTTTGTCTGCTGCTAATCCATCCGTATACGGACGACGACCTACAGCAACCAAACAATAATCTCCTTCAAAGCTTACCGTAGCTCCTTTAGTATCTGTTGCTTGAACGGTTACATTCTTTCCTTTGCGCTCCACCGATTGTACTTGGTGTGACGTATAAAACTTCATGCCTTGTTTTTTCAATACTTTGGTTAACTCTTTCGATAAACCTGCGTCCATTCCCGGAATGATTCGATCTAAATACTCCACTACCGATACTTGAGCACCCAAACGCAAATACACTTGTCCTAACTCAATCCCAATAACACCTCCACCAATAATGATTAAGTGTTTCGGTACTTCAGGTAATTTTAAAGCTTCAGTAGATGTAATAATACGCTCTTTATCCAATTTGATAAAAGGCAAACTAGAAGGTTTAGACCCTGTAGCTATAATTACATATTTGGTTTCTACAACTTCAGAACTACCATCAGCTTTGGTCACTTTCACATGAGTAGCATCTTCAAACGAACCCAATCCTTCCAATACCGTAATCTTGTTCTTGTCCATTAAGAATTTAACTCCACCACTTGTTTGGTCAACTACAGCTTGCTTGCGAGCAATCATCTTCTCCAAATTCACTTTTACTTTCCCCGATACTTCAATTCCGTGATCGGCAAAGTGTTGCAATTCTTCATAATGATGTGAAGAAGCTAATAAAGCTTTGGATGGAATACATCCTACATTCAAACAAGTACCTCCTAAAGTACTGTACTTTTCTATAATGGCAGTTTTAAAACCCAATTGGGCACAACGAATAGCTGAAACATATCCGCCTGGCCCTGAACCTATGATGACTACGTCAAATGAACTCATATCTTATTATTTGTGTGTGTTTGTAATTTGATGCCAAAAATACAAATGTTTTTTGGTTTTTTTAAAGCTATTGAAAGGATTATATCTTTTTTAAAAGGGAACGCACTTTTGGCTTTTGCTGACGTTTTTTTGACTCTCATTTTACACACTTCACTCTCGAAACGGCTTAGTCAAAATCAACCCAATTTAGCGGCTAAATGCCAACTTAGTATAGGGGACAGTACTTGCCGTAAATCCTTGTAATCCCCCGTCATTAAAAGAAATCGTTTTCGTAGATTTATTTTTTTTATGATAAAAATCAGTTTTTGAAGTCGCTATAAGTGGGAACTTTGAAATAGAGGTTTAGCCCTCAAAAACAGGAAGAGTTAATTAAATTTTAGCAGTCATGAAAAATATAAAAATAATACAAGAGTTACACGAATTGGGCATCACAGGCTACCATGAAGTGGTGTACAATCCAACCTATGAAGAATTATTCCAAGCGGAGACTTCTCATTTGCGAAAAGGATATGAAAAAGGGGCCGTTACCGAAAGTGGTGCCGTAGCAGTAAAAACTGGAGTGTTTACGGGACGTTCTCCTAAAGACCGCTATATCGTGAAAGACGATGTGACAAAAGACACCATCTATTGGGATGATAAAGTTAATTTCCCTACGACACAACAAGTGTGGAGTGAACTAAAAGGCTTAGTGCTCAAACAATTGTCTACCTCTAAAAAACTATATGTGGTGGACGCCTATTGTGGAACCAATAAAGATACCCGTCTTAAAGTGCGTTTCGTGATGGAAGTAGCATGGCAAGCCCATTTTGTGACCAATATGTTTATCCGTCCTTCTATCTACGAATTGGAAAACTTTGGTACACCCGACTTCGTGGTAATGAATGGATCTAAAACCGTTAACCCCAATTGGAAAGAACACGGGTTGAACTCTGAAAACTTTGTGCTATTCAATTTGACAGAACGCATCCAAATCATTGGCGGTACCTGGTATGGTGGCGAAATGAAAAAAGGGATGTTCTCTATGATGAATTACTATTTGCCTCTAAAAGGAATGGCTTCTATGCACTGCTCTGCCAATGTGGGTGAGAAAGGGGATGTCGCTGTATTCTTTGGATTATCTGGAACTGGAAAAACAACCTTGTCTGCCGACCCAAAACGCTACTTAATTGGAGATGATGAACACGGTTGGGATGATAACGGAGTCTTCAATTACGAAGGAGGCTGTTATGCCAAAGTAATCGACTTGTCTGAAGAAAACGAACCGGATATTTGGCGCGCTATCAAACGAGATGCCTTGTTAGAAAATGTGGCAGTTAACGAATATGGTGAAGTCGATTATTATGATCACAGCATAACAGAAAACTCTAGAGTGTCTTATCCTATTTACCACATCAATAAAATTGTTCTGCCATCTAAAGCTGGACACGCAAGCAAAATCATTTATTTGTCTGCCGATGCATTTGGCGTATTGCCTCCTGTATCTGTGTTGAATGAAGACCAAGCTCAATACCACTTCCTTTGTGGGTTTACTTCAAAATTAGCGGGTACCGAAAGAGGAATTACTGAACCACAACCATCTTTCTCTCCCGCTTTTGGTGAAGCCTTCTTAACCTTGCATCCAACCATGTATTCTAAAACATTGGTGGCCAAAATGAAAGAACACAACGCCAAAGCCTATCTCGTAAATACTGGATGGAACGGAACAGGTAAACGCATCTCATTAAAAAACACACGTGCCATCATTGATGCCATCATCGACGGTAGTATAGACAGTGCACCAACAGTAACAGTGCCTTATTTAAACTTGACTGCACCAACACAATTGCCTCTAGTAGAACAAGGAATTTTAGACCCTAGAAGTACTTACGCTAATGTAGCCGATTGGGAAGAAAAAGCTAAAAAATTAACCAGTTTGTACATCAAATATTTTGAACAATATACGACTACAGACGAGGGTAAACGATTAGTTGCTGCCGGACCAAGTCTTTAAAAATACAATACCATTTGCAAGGAAAAAGAAGTATCTTTCCCCTTGCAAATGTTTAAAATCACAAAGCCATGAACTGGATTGTAAATTTACTCACTCAAGAATCTATCGCTCAGACAATTATCATATTTGGATTAGTCATAGCTCTAGGCATATGGTTAGGACGTATTAAACTCTTTGGTATTTCTCTGGGCGTAACTTGGGTGTTGTTTGTAGGTATCTTTTTTTCTTTTATGGGGATCACACTTAACCATGAGTTGCAAGATTTCTTAAAAGAATTTGGGCTGGTTTTATTTGTATATACGCTAGGCCTCCAAGTAGGTCCTGGTTTTTTTGCATCGCTCAACAAAAACGCTTTAGTTTCTAATTATTTAGCAATTCTCATTGTAGGGTTAGGGGTTGTAACTACCTTTTTACTCTTTACGCTATCAGGAAATCCTATTTCTGTAATGACAGGTATTATGAGTGGGGCCGTTACCAATACACCGGGTTTAGGGGCCGCACAAACCACCTTGACCAATATGCACAGCACAGTGGCTGACAATTCAATGGTCACCTTGGCCTATGCCGTAGCCTACCCTTTTGGGGTATTTGGTATCATCATCGCCATGTTAGTATTGAAAAGACTCTTCCGTATCGATATCCAAAAGGAAACCGATAAACACGAAGTCGCCGCTAATAATAGAGCGGATAAAGTGATTTCTAAACACCTTAAATTAGAAAACCAACAACTTGTGGGGAGCACCATACATACAATTTTTGACATGCTTCCTACACCTATAGTAGTGTCTCGTATGTATCAGAATGGTAAAATAAGCACACCTACACTACAGGATACCTTATCTGATGGAGCAGTTTTACTTATCGTAGCACCTCAATACCTCTTTGATAAACTTCATTTGTTGATTGGTTCTGAAAGCACTATGGACCTGAAAACGGCTCTTGATAGTAATTTGGTGAGCAATAGAATTGTAGTGACCAATAAAGAGATAACCCACAAACGATTAGGCGATATACCCGAATTCAACGAACATGATTTTACCTTTACTCGTTTGTCTAGAGCAGGTATTGAAATGGTACCTAATGGGAACATTACTTTGCAACTAGGAGATACCATTAAAGTAGTAGGGACTAAAGATGGATTGAATCGCATAACCGGTATTCTAGGGAATTCATTGAAACGTTTGGAAGTGCCCGATTTGGCTCCTATTTTCATCGGTATTGTTATCGGTATTATCTTTGGAAGTATTCCTTTCCAAATCCCCAATATCCCTGTTCCAGTTAAAATAGGTTTGGCAGGTGGGCCGCTTATTGTTGCGCTTTTATTGAGTCGTTTTGGTAACAAATTATATTTAAACAACTATACCACTACCAGTGCCAATTTGATGATACGCGAATTGGGAATCACCCTGTTTTTAGCTAGTGTAGGACTCAGTAGTGGTTCTAAAGTAGCAGAAGCATTCGCCAGTGGTAACGGACTGATTTGGATAAGTTTAGGGATTGTAATAACGATATTACCTTTACTTGTTGTTGGCATCATCGCATTTAAGTTTTGCCATAAATCATTCTTTGAAGTTTGTGGTCTTTTAGCCGGTGCTTCAACCGATCCACCAGCATTGTCTTTCGCACTTAAAATTGCAGGTAACGATATTCCATCAGCGACCTATGCAACGGTTTATCCATTGACCATGATATTGCGTATCGTGGTAGCCCAATTGCTGATTCTATTCTTTAGCTAATTATAATGTAAATTCGGTAGTATTCTTAACTTCACCTATCATAAAGGTGCTGTGGGTACTACCGATATGCTGTAAAGTGGTTAGTTTGGTCACCATAAATTCCCGATACGCTTCCATGTCTTTCACACAGATCTTGAGGATGTAATCATAATCACCACTTACATGAAAGCACTCCAATACTTCATCCAATTGGACCACCTCTTTCTCAAAAGTGGTTAAGAACTCCCGCGAATGTTGGATTAACTTTAAATGGCAAAACACTACAAATCCCTTGTTGATTTTATTGCGATTCAATAACGCTACATAGTGGGATACTATGCCTTCACGCTCTAGTTTTTTAATCCGTTCATACACTGCAGTGACTGATAGATTCAGTTTCAACGAAAGCTCTTTAGTAGTTTGTTTGGCGTCTTTTTGAAGTAAGGCCAACAGTTTGGTATCTAAAACATCCATAGTAGACAATTAAGTTTAGAAATATTATCTAGGGAATACAGTTATTCGGAATCAAATATAGAGATATAATCTAAACAAAGTACATTAAACAGTTTTATAATCTATATATAGCAAATAGTATTGACTTTTTATCTATTTAATGTCAATTTTGAATAGTATTATTAACCAACCATTTATACTATGAATGATTTTAATCCAGCTGATAAAATTCAAGATTTACAATATTTCGGTGAGTTTGGAGGGGTAAACCCATCTATCTCTGATAGTTCTACCTATACCTTCCTTTCTGCCAAAACCATGTTCGATACTTTCGAAGGCAATGCCGAAGGTTGTTATTTGTATTCGCGCCATTCGTCACCTATGAATTTATATCTAGGAAAGGCATTGGCTGCCATGGAAGGAACCGAAAGCGCTAATGTAGCGGCATCCGGTATGGGAGCCATTACTCCAGTATTAATGCAACTGTGCTCGGCTGGTGACGAAATTGTTTCCAGCAGAACCATATATGGAGGAACCTATGCTTTCATGAAAAACATGTTACCGAAATGGAATATTAAAACGCATTTTGTAGACATTACTAAGTTAGATGTAGTGGAAGCAGCAATCAATGCCAATACTAAAGTACTCTATTGTGAGACGGTAAGTAATCCATTGTTAGAAGTAGCCGATATAGAAAAATTAGCGCAATTGGCTAAGAAACATCATATTAAATTAGTCGTTGATAATACCTTTTCGCCTATGTCTGTGGCACCTGCCAAACTAGGAGCAGATGTCGTTATCCACAGTTTAACCAAGTTCATCAACGGAAGTAGTGATACAGTAGGAGGGGTGGTATGTGCCTCACAAGAATTCATCAATGACTTAAAAAATGTGAATGATGGGGCTAGTATGCTATTAGGACCAACCATGGATAGTATGCGTTCTGCTAGTATATTAAAAAACTTGCGTACACTTCATATCCGAATGAAACAACACAGTCATAACGCTTTATACTTGGCCCAACAGTTTGAAAAGGACGGTCTCAAAGTAGTATATCCCGGATTACCAAGCCATCCAAGTCATACGGTGTACAGCCAAATGATAAATCATGAATATGGTTACGGTGGAATGATGACTTTGGATGTGGGTACCCTAGACAAAGCCAACGAACTGATGGAGCTGATGCAAAACCGAAATTTGGGATACTTGGCCGTGAGTCTCGGTTTTTATAAAACTTTATTCAGTGCACCCGGTACGTCAACTTCAAGTGAAATTCCATTAGACGAACAAAAAGAAATGGGATTAACCGATGGATTAATTCGGTTTTCAATAGGTTTAGATAATGATATCGTACGCACTTATCAAATGATGAAACAATGCATGAAGGAATTGCATATTCTATAATCATCATAGATAATGCTTGTTTTAAAACCATTAGCATTTTGTGTTAATGGTTTTTTTTTGGAATTTAAATAACAATTCGAATCTTTTAATGTATTTCTATTTTTTGCCAAATTGATTGCTATTTTGGTCAATTTTTGAAGGCTTATTAAAAAGAATGCTTATAAAATTAATTTCTCTAAATATTTTTCAGTTTTTTTTATGTTCAATGAATTTATTTAAAGTGAGTTTAAATAAAATATATGCTTCTTTAACATTGTTTTATATAAACTATTTAATAATTTTATAGGAGTTTATATACTTTTAGTTATGAATATTGCCCAACTGACTTCTATTTTTGGCGATTCTAAACAAGATATTATACGTTTTTTAGAAGCGTATGATAGTGCTATTGGTATTAGACCTATTTGTACAGTTACTGATTTAAAAGGAACTATACTATATGTGAATGAAGAGTTCACAAAAGTTACACAATATACCCCTGAAGAAGCTATTGGAAAGAACCATAATATTGTAAAGTCAGGAATCCAACCCAAAATCTTTTATGATAATTTATGGGAAACCATAAATAACAAACTAGTATGGCATGGTGATTTACTCAATAAAGCTAAAGATGGAACGCTCTATTGGGTTCGATCGAATATAGTGCCTATTTTCGATAGTGAGGGTAATACTACCCACTATCTTGCACTACAACAACTTATTACTAAAGAAAAAAAGGCAGAAGCCGATTATAAAGACTATATCGAATCCTTAAACGAAATCATGAGTATTATATCGCATAGAATTCGTAAACCTATAGTTACGCTATCGGGCTTAATTTACCTTAATGAAATTATTGAAGATATGCCAATAGAGGAAATCCGTAAAATCATAGGGCACATGAAAGACAGTGTGAATGAATTGGATGGTCTTACTCGTGAAATGGGGGATTATGTCCAATATTTAGACAACAAAACCAATAAGGATAAAAATAAATAAATTCTTCAGCTCTATCTTTATTTTCTAAACTACAAGAACACTTTATTTTTTTGTGGCATGTGTGGGTGTAACAAACTCTTTAGTATAAAACTTAATAAGTATCATAAAGTAACTAATAAGCAATGGACCAAAAATCAATCCCATAAAACCAAATAATTTCAATCCCGCAATTACCCCCAATACAGTAATCATAGGATGCACATTCCCCAATTTTTTTATAATAGTAAATCGTGCAACATAATCTACATTTCCAGTTACAATCATACTGTACAAGGCAACGGCGGTAGCTGTAAATGTTTGGTCTATTGAATAGTAATACAGTACCATAGGTACCCAAACGACCATTATGCCTACTATAGGGAAAAAGGAGACCGAACCAGTCGCAAAACCTAATATGGCCCAATTTTCTATCCCAAAAATGAAATACCCAATACAGGCCACTACACCATGTACTATTGAAATGATTGGTATTCCCAACGCATTAGCTCGTATGATGACTCTTGTCTCTTTAGATAATTGCTCAAAATCTTTAGTATTCAATGGAATGATGATTCTTAAAAACGCATCAATACTTTTATTGCTATATAGTAAGTAAAACAAAAAGAA
>JAHEHJ010000033.1 GCA_024644655.1 Flavobacterium sp. | reverse complement strand
TAGCGGCTAAAACAGGAATCAATGGAATCTCAATTTCGTCAAAGAGTTTTTTGGTTTCTGCCTTGTCTAAAATAGGACTAAAAACTTCTTTTAGTTGCAAGGTAACATCGGCATCTTCGGCTGCATATTCTTTAATGTCTTCTAATGGGACATCTCGCATCGACAATTGGTTTTTACCTTTCTTACCTATTAATGTTTCAATTGATTTGGGTGAATATTTCAAGTAGGTTTCACTCAACACATCCATATTGTGACGCATATCAGGATTAATCAAATAATGCGCAATCATGGTGTCAAATAAAGGACCTTTTACTTGTATGTTGTAATTGGATAAAATTTTAAGGTCGTATTTTATATTTTGACCTATTTTTTCAATGGCTTCATTTTCAAAGAAGGGTTTGAATTTGTCGGCCAATATTTGGGCTTCTTCTTGGTTTTCTGGGAAGGGAACATAAAAGGCTTTTCCTTTTTCATACGAAAAAGACAGACCAACTAGCTCGGCATGCAATGTGTCAATACCCGTGGTTTCGGAGTCAAAACATACTGTTGTTTGAGACATCAGATTTTGGATAAACAATTTAACACCCAACTCCCCTTGAATGATTTGGTATAAATGTTCTGTAGTATCTAATGTAGCATAATAGGAATTCAGTTTAGCGTCATCACTATCATCATCTGAAAAACCGAATAAATCGAATTGATCTTGATTTGTTTTTTTGACAGGCGCTTTTTTGACAGCCGTACCTTCATTGTTTCCTTCCGAAGATTGGGAACTATCTATTTCGTCATATTCTTTACCTGTGCCAAATAATTTATCAAACTGTGCTTTCATTTGACGGAACTCCAACTCTTGAAATAAGATGTCGGTTTTTTCTACATCGGGCTTAGATAATTCAAAGTCATTGGCATCAAAGGTTACCGGACAGTCTAAAAGAATGCGCGCCAATTTTTTAGATAAAATACCAAGCTCAGCATTGGCTTCTATTTTTTCTTTCATAGCCCCTTTTAGCTTGTCGGTATTGGCCAATAGATTTTCCATAGAACCAAATTCCTTCAATAGTTTCTTGGCGGTTACTTCGCCCACACCCGGTAATCCCGGAATGTTATCTGCGGCATCACCCATCATTCCTAAGAAATCAATAACTTGTAATGGGTCTTCAATTTCAAATTTAGCCAAGACTTCGGGCACACCCCATATTTCAATATCATTACCCATACGTGCGGGCTTGTACATGAAAATATTTTCGGAAACCAATTGGGCAAAATCTTTATCAGGGGTTACCATAAAGACTTGAAACCCTTCTTTTTCGGCTTGTTTGGCTAAGGTGCCTATTAAATCATCTGCTTCAAAACCTGCTTTTTCCATGATAGGAATGTGCATGGCGCGAAGTAATTCTTGGATATAAGGTACGGCAATTTTAATAGCTTCTGGAGTCTCGTCACGGTGTGCTTTGTATGCTTGGTACATTTCATAACGGTAATCACTACCGCCTTTGTCAAAAGCCACAGCCAAATGGTCGGGTTTTTCACGTTTGATGACATCCATTAATGAATTCATAAAGCCCATTATGGCTGATGTATCCATTCCTTTTGAATTAATTCGGGGGTTTTTGATAAAAGCGTAATAACCGCGAAAAATTAAAGCGTACGCATCAAGGAGGAAAAGACGTTTTTGAGACATAAATTATATTTTATAAAGCATGTAAAAATAGAAATTTGATTTGGCAATTTCTTAAATGTTCGTTAAACTTTTTAAAATCCTTATTTCTTCATTTTATCTTCATTTAAGACAAGTAAGTTTGTGGTCTATTTAAGCTTTGAGAGAGTTTAATATGGGTTTTTAAGATTGTTAATTGAAGAAGTCGGCAAAGCAATTTGCCGACTTTTTTAGTATATTTACTTGAATAATTGCCATACATTATGAATGTATTAATAGTGGAGGACTACCAAGAGTTAGCCAATGAAATTGCGGTTTTTTTGACCAAAAGTGGGTATTTATGCAAATCAGTACGAAATTGCGAACAAGCCCTTGAAGAAATAGAGGTTAATGAATACGATATTATGTTATTGGATTTAGGGTTGCCCGATGGAGATGGTTTTTCTATTTTGCAAGCCTTGCGTAAGAAGCATGTAAAAACGGCTGTAATTGTTATTACCGCTCGGGGAGAGCTGAATGATAAAATTGATGGATTACAGTTGGGCGCAGATGATTATTTAACCAAGCCCTTTGCCTTAACAGAATTGGCTGCACGATTATTTGCCGTAATCAGAAGAACACATGGTATCACTTCTAACCTATTTGAATTGCACGGATTTACCATTCAACTCCAAGATTATAAAGTTACCTATGCTGGGGAGCACGTAAATTTAACCAAAAAAGAATTTGACATATTCCAATATTTGGTATTGAATAAAAACAGAGTCATCACTAGGTTACAATTGACTGAACATATATGGGGGGATGTATTAGAGCTAAACTCAGATTCCAATTTCATCGACGTACATGTGCGTAATTTGAGAAAAAAGTTAGAAAAATTTTCATCAACAACTTGGTTTGAAACGGTAAGAAATGTAGGGTATCGCATAAATATATACCATGAGAATTAAACATCAGTTAACCATATTTAATGCAATTACCAGAGCTTTGATGGTTTTGACGATTTGGTTTTTTTTGCCAATTCTGATTGAAAAGGTGGTGTATAAGCGTATTGACACCACCTTACTGGAAAAGAAAACCAAGTTTATAGAACATTTGGATAAAGAAGAGATAAATGCTTTTTTATTGCGAAAAGATGCTTCTGAAACCTATGCTAGTTTTTCAACATTACACAATGAATTTGTGCAGCTTTACCAGTCCAAGCATGGACCAAAGAGTAATGCTGTTTTTATTGTAAACGAACCTCGGATTATTGAAGGGGAACGAAATGACTATAGAGTATTATATTATGATTTCACCTATGAGCATACCCATTACAAATTGGAAATTGCAAGTAGCTTAAGCGAGATACAAGATCTAACATTTGCTATTCGCATATTTATTTTATTGGTATTGAGTGTGGTAATTTTATTTACTTTTTTGGTTGATGCCCTATTTATCGAATATTTATTGAAGCCTTTTCATCAAATTATAAATTTGAAAATTAGGCATGTTAATGAGCCTGAAAAATTTAATTACACGCCAATACATTCTCATTCCACTGATTTTATGGAACTCGATGAAGTTTTGAATCAGATGATGAAACGAATTCAAGAATTATTTAGTATTGAAAAACAATTTATAGCTAATGTGTCCCATGAGTTGTTGTCGCCAATTGCCTTGCTAAAAAACAGATTTGAAAATTTAATTCAAAATGATTCCTTAGATGATGAGGCTTTACAAAAGATAGAGAGTTCTTTAAAAACATTGGACTTACTTAAAAAGATAATCAATAATTTGTTGCTAATTTCTAGAATAGAAAACAATCAATATAGCATCAATGAAACGATACATTGTAAGGAATTGTTGCAGGATATACTCCATGATTTACAAGATCGCATTGAGGAAAAAGAGATACAAGTTCAACAACATCAAATAGAAAACTTTGAGTTTGTTGGGAACAAGACCTTGATGCATATCTTGTTTTACAACATTCTTGTTAATGCTCTTAAGTTTACAGAGGTCAAAGGATCAGTTGATATTGTGACTGTAAGTGATGAAACTCATTATAAAGTTATCATTAAGGATACAGGAGTAGGGATGAGACAGGAACAAGTACAAAATATCTTTAATCGGTTTACTCGACTCAATGTAGCCACTGAAGGGCAAGGTTTAGGACTAGCCATTGTTAAAAGTATTGCCCATTTCCATCATTTAGAAGTTGAGGTACAATCCGAATGGAATAAAGGGACTTCCTTTAGTATTGTATTTCCAAAAAGCAAGAAATCATAATTAATAGTTAATTTTTTAGGTATAGCTTTATTCTTCATTTTATCTTCATTTGCCGGTCCTACATTTGACATAGTTTAATTATAATTAGTAATTTAAAATTCAAAAATCATGAAAAAAGTATTGATGTTAGCTGTATTCGTTTTAGGAACTACAATGGTAAATGCTCAAACTGCACCTGCAAAAACTGCACCTGCAAAAGAGGTAAAAGCTGCCAAAAAAGAAGTTAAAAAAGAAGTTAAAAAAGAAAAAGCAGCTATGACTGCTGCGCCTGCAAAAGCAGCTCCAGCAAAAAAATAACAACTTCTTTATTAAAGAAATGTAGTCAAGTAAATTGTTATGGAAAAGGTCAATAATTTTTATTGGCCTTTTTTTTATTGGGGATACGTTAAAAAAAATAAAAACGAAATATGGAAAGAACTTTCTTTGTTAATTTGCAAAAAAAACGATGATACTTCGTCTGCTCCTATTACTAGTAGTTATTGCTGTTATTGAAATCTATTCTTTCCAAGCTTTCAAAACCATAACCCAAACCAAATGGATTTTATCAGCATATAAATGGTTATCCGTTATATTGGTAATATTCATAATATATCAAATCACTAAGTTTGATCGTCGTGTAGGTCAAACAGCTCAAACCTTATTTACATTAGGTTTACTGCTTTTGGTGTTGCTTCCTAAAATTGTACTTACTTTAATCTTGTTGGCTGAAGATGTTTACCGATTGCTTTTTGGTAGCATTTCGTATTTTGTAAGCGAACAAAAACCTTCTGATTTTCTACCCGAAAGAAGAAAATTCATTAGTCAACTGGCTATGGGTGTTGCTGCAATTCCTTTTATGGGATTGGTTTATGGTATGACTAAAGGGAAGTATAATTATAAGGTGATACGTCAAACCTTGTTTTTTCCGGATTTACCTGAAGCGTTTGAAGGGTTTACGATCACTCAGATATCGGATGTGCATAGTGGTAGCTTTGACAATCCAGAAAAAATAAAATATGCTATTGAGTTAATCAATCAGCAAAAAACCGACATGATGCTTTTTACAGGTGACATTGTCAATACACATGCCAAAGAAATGCATCCTTGGATTGATGTTTTTTCTAAAATTGAAGGACATGAATTTGGTAAATATGCTGTTTTAGGGAATCATGATTATGGGGAATATGTTACTTGGCCTTCACAAGCAGCTAAAGATGAAAATTTCAAAGCTATAAAGGACTTATATGGTCAGATAGGTTTTCGTTTATTGTTGAATGAACATGTGAAAATCAAAAAAGGAACGGATGAGTTGGCGCTTGTAGGCGTTGAAAACTGGGGGCATAATTTCAAACAAGTAGGCGATATAGACAAGGCATCGGAACACTTAAGTGCTGCAGATTTTAAAATCTTAATGAGCCATGATCCAAGTCATTGGGAATATATCGTTAAAAAGCACCCCAAAAACTTTCAATTAACCTTATCGGGTCATACCCATGGATTCCAATTTGGCATCGAAATTCCGGGGGTTATTAAATGGAGTCCTGTTCAGTATGTTTATAAACAATGGGCTGGATTGTATCAAGAATTGGGACGATACATTTATGTAAATAGAGGTTTTGGATTTCATGCCTATCCTGGAAGGGTAGGTATATGGCCTGAAATATCGGTTTTTGAACTAAAAAAAGGGAATATTGTAGCATAATTAGTTAAAAATGCTACATTTGTGGTATAATCTTCTTTTATACTGATAAAAGAAACTAAAAACATTTTGGTTTTATGTCAAAATTTGGAGAATTAATCAATGCTCAAGTGCCTGTGTTAATTGATTTTTACACAGAGTGGAACGAATCTTCCGTTTCTATGCATCCCGTTATCAGAGATGTAGCAGCAGCACTTGGTGATAAAGCAAAGGTGATTAAAATAGATGTGGATAAAAATCAAGAATTGGCTGATGCACTTCGCATCAAAGGATTGCCAACCTTGATGATTTATAAAGATGGTCAAATGATTTGGAGACAATCCGGAGAATTAGACGCTAATACCTTAATTGGATTAGTACAAGATCAGATTTAATCTATTTTTGAGCACACAAACCCATTTTCATTTAAGAATTTCAGCACTTTAGGCAAAGCGTATTTTAGGTTTTGCGAAGCTTTGATGCTATCGTGAAAAACGATAATGCTTCCCGGTTTTACATGTTGGATTACATTCTTCACACACATTTCTTCAGATACTGTTTTGTCATAATCTTGACTGATGATATCCCACATGATTATTTTGTAACCTAATTGTTGAAGGGCATTCGCTTGGCTATTTTTTATCTTACCATAGGGAGGTCGAAAAAGATTTACGAATGGCAAATTTTGGGAATCAAATTGCTTTTGGCACAGGTGTGTATTCTCTATATACGTATTTAGATCGGTCTTCCAGCCTTTAAGATGATTGAAGGTGTGATTGCCTATAGCATGACCCGATTCCACTATCCTTTTAAATAGGTCGGGATGCTTTTCGATATTGTTGCCAATGCAGAAAAAGGTAGCTTGTGCCTTGTGTTTTTGCAATTCAGTTAAGGTCCATGCTGTGATTTCGGGAGTAGGGCCGTCATCAAAAGTAAGATATACTTCTTTTTTTGCATTAGGAATTTCCCAAATATACTTTGGGAACAGCCATTTAATGAACCTATTGGTTTTTATCCAAAAACGCATCTACTAGGGTTTATTATAAAAAATGTGGAAAATCGCTATGTTGATTTTCCACATTTTATTTTGTTGTTTTATTCTTTATCCCTTCCAAATCGGGCAAATCTGTCAATGTAGGTATTGAATATGATTTTGTTTTTATTGTAAAACTCAAGATCGCCTCGGTCTTTCATAACGGTTAGCAAACTTCTATAGCGTTCAATATCGGTAATGATATCGGTAACGATTCCGTTTTGAATTGAAGGTTGGATGCCTGAATAATAGGTTAGACTTTGTTTGTATTTGGTCATTAAGCGTTCTAATAACTGACGCGCTTTAGCTTTTTCACCTACTTCATAATAGCCGCCTGCATAAGGCTCTACCATAGTGTAATAGCCATAATAATCCATTGGCATTTTGGACAAGGCTAAATCAATTACTTTTTTGGCTTTGTCTTTTTTACCTTCGTTGATTAGCTGTTCCATCAATCGGGCTAAATTGGTTCGGTAAGAAATACTGTTTTTACGGGTTTCTGGATCGTGATAAATGGTGGTGAGGTCGCCATTACCCCAATTCCATTTCATAGCCAAATCATACATTTTGTCACTATCAATATGACCCATATCGTATGGATTTTCTTTGTCTAATGGGGTTTTTAATGGAACTAATTTATATACTAGACCATCAAGTTGGAGGTAGTCTTTCATCCATAGGTAATCATCATCGCCAAAACTTCCGCCTGTAAAATAAACAGGACGTTTCCAATTGTTATTAGCAATCACATCTAGCATCATTAAGCGATTTTTATACAAGGCGCTTCCTTTGATGTCTACATCAATATACGGCACTATAGAATCAAAATCCTTACTGTTGACCAACTTGTTTTTGATAATGGTATTGCGGTCTACAGGAATGCGTACTTTATTTGTGGGGTAATAATGAATTGTTTGTCCATTTTGTAATTCTACTGTGGATTTAGGAATTTTAATGAAGTCAATAAATGATTTTATATCCCATCGCGCATCCGTTTTTGGATTATGAACGACATAATCTAATTTGTCTCCCACATATTCGTCATGTGTAAATGAAATTGGCAATCCATTAGAAGAATAGGTTTTGTTCTTCATTTGGTCAATATACCAATCGGTCATAAACAAACTGGTGTTTACAATTTTAATATCGGTTCTTATTTTCTCAATTTCTTGAGCATACCAAAGCGGGAAGGTGTCATTGTCCCCTATCGTAAATAAAATTGCGTTAGGTTCACAAGATTCCAAATAGTTTTTGGCCATGGCAATAGCGGTATATCTATTGGCTCTACTGTGATCATCCCAGTTTTGAGTAGCCATAATTATAGGAGACGCTAGTAAGCAAGCTGCTACTACTATAGGACCCGCAATTTTCGATTTAAAATAATCGGTTGTGATTTCATAGATGGCAAATACTCCAAAACCAACCCAAATGGCAAACACATAGAAAGAACCAACAAGAGCATAATCTCTTTCACGGGGTTCAAAGGGTCTTTCATTAAGGTATATTTTAAGTGCTAATCCTGTGAATAAAAACAAAGCAAGAAGCACATAGAAACTTTTTAAATCACGCTGAGCGTGATACAATAATCCAATAATTCCAATAATAAAAGGAAGGAAGAAATAGACATTTCTGCCTTTGTTGTTTTTGACATCATCGGGTAGGTTTTCTTGGCTGCCTTTTCCGAGGTGAATTTGATCAATGAATTTAATGCCACTAATCCAGTTTCCATTTAAGTTGTCATAGGTACCTTGAACGTCGTTTTGACGGCCTACAAAATTCCATAATAAGTAACGGCCATACATGTATCCAAATTGGTATTCCACCATGAAACTTAGGTTGTCCCAGGTTGATGGTTTTTCCACGGTAATGTAATCGCTGTATTTTTTAAGGAAAGACACATAATCTTCATTGTCCAATTTCTTTTGGTTGTAGGCCATTTGGAACTCATTTATGTTCTTTTGCATTTCACCTTTTAATTGTTCCACGGCTAATGCTACTTGTTCTTCGCTAAGACTATCTATATTAACACCATATTGTGCAAGATCTTCTTCATAAGGGTAATCTTGATTTAGTTTGAATTTTGGAATGCCTGTAAATTGGATGTAGTTTTCGATATGGTCTGTGCTCCAAAGTCTAGGGAGGATAGCCTTTTGATTGTCATCGGTGTTTTGTTCGGCGTTTTTGTAATTGTTTACAATAACATATTTACCCGATTTATAATCTCTTTCATAATTGGGTGCTTTATCTAGATAAGGAGTGTCTTTGTCTAGTCCTGCAAATGTATCGGTATATTGAGGGCCATAAAACAATGGATTTACGCCGTATTGTTCTCTATTATAATAGGCTAATACTTCGGCAGCATCTGAAGGTTTGTTTTCATTGATTACTACATTGGCATTTGCTCTAATAGGGAGCATCATCCAAGTAGAAAATCCGATGAGTACAAATAAGATACATAATATAATGGTATTGAAAAAAGGATGTCCTTTTTCACGGGTGTATTTTAGCCCAAAATAGAAAAAGGCAATTATTAGTAGAGATGAGAAAATGGTCCCTGAGTTAAATGGGAGGCCAAAGCTATTCACCATAAAAATCTCCATTTTACCAAAGAAAGCTAAGGTATAAGGTAATAATAATTTGAAGATGAATAATAAAATGGCGACAATAACAACATTGGCAATAATAAAATTCTTAATGGTAACCTTTTTATATGTTTTGAAATAATATAAAAAGCCAATAGCGGGTATGGTCAATAGTGCCATAAAGTGTACGCCAAATGACAGTCCTATTATTAAGGATATTAATAGCAACCAACGATTTCCTTTTGGGGTATGCATATCTTGTTCCCAACGTAAGCCTAGCCAAAAAAGCAGAGCTATAAATAGTGAAGCCATAGCATATACTTCTGCTTCCACTGCATTGAACCAAAAGCTATCTGAGAATGTAAACGTTAAAGCTCCTACGAATGAGCTCCCTAAAATAACGAAAGCTTTATTGGTGTCTATTTCGGTATAATTAGAAATAATTTTTCGCAATAGGATTGTTGAAGACCAAAACAGGAATAAGATGGTGAATGCACTTGAGAACACAGACAACATATTAACCATGAGGGCGACAGTTTCTTTGCTAGTAGCAAACATGGCAAAGAAGGCGCCTAAAATTTGAAATAGAGGTGCTCCTGGTGGGTGTCCCACTTCTAATTTGGCTGCTGTAGCAATATATTCACCGCAATCCCAAAAACTCATCGTGGGTTCTACAGTTAGTGAATACGTTATAAGTGCAATTGTAAAAGTGGACCAGCCAAGGATGGTATTCCATTTATTGAAGTTAAAATTCTTCATATAGAGTATGAAATGAAAGGTTTTTAATAAAGTTACAAAGAAACTATTTTTTTTTACGTAAGTAAACCTGCATTAACAAAAATTTCGTAAAATGTTACTAGTTTATTTACAAGTCATTATCATGATATAGTTTGGTGTTTGAAACAAACATTGATTTTTTTATGAAAATTACTTGTGTAAAATAAAATTTGTTTTAAATTTGCACTCGCGTTAAGCAAAGCTGGTCTATGGTGTAATGGTAACACAACTGTTTTTGGTGCAGTCTTTCAAGGTTCGAGTCCTTGTAGACCAACAAAAAAAGCCTCTCAATTTGAGAGGCTTTTTTGTTTAATGTACTTTCGTTATATTTTAAAGGTAACTACAGGTCTTACAGCGTGGTTTACAAGATCTTCGCTGATACTTCCGTTAAAGAAGTGTGATAATCCTTTTCGACCATGAGTACTCATACCAATTAAGTCTGCGTTAACATGATTGGCAAAATTTAAGATTCCGCTTTCTACATTAACATCATTATAGATATGAGTAGAGAATTTTTCAATGGAGAATTTAGATATAAAGCCATCCATTATTTCTTGAGCAATATGGGTTGGTTTGAAATTACTTGGGGTATTTATCATTACCAAGTGAAGTTCAGCGCCTAGTTTATTAGAAAAATCAACCACTTTTTTAAATGGGTTTGTAATTTCTTCAGTAAAGTCTGAGGCGAAAATAAATTTGTTGATATTGAAGTCGCCTTCGTCTTTTTTAACCACTAATACAGGAATTTCAGAAAAACGAACTGCTTTTTCGGCATTAGAACCTATAAACATTTCTTTGAATCCACTAGCGCCATGCGAACCCATCACAATTAAATCTACTTGATTTTTTTGGCTTATGTTCATGATACCATTGAACGCTAATTCAAATTGTATGATTTCAGAAACTTTAATTCCGTCTAGACAATCATCGTCCATTAAATCGTCTAATTTTTTTATAGCTGCGTTTTTAAAAAGCATTATTTCAGGCAAATCATGACCGCTTCCTACAGCATCACTAGCTTGATGAGGTAATTCTAACATGTGAAGTAGAATGATTTCACCGTTGTTTTTTTTTGCAATTTGCGCTGCAACCTTTAATGCATATCCAGCATGTTCTGAAAAGTCTGTTGGGACTAAGATTTTTTTCATAATAGTAAACGTAAATTTTCTAATGTATTTTTAACACAATAAAGGTATTATTTTTTTTTGATTCACCAAGGAATTTTTAATTTATAAAAAAATAACTATATTTGCACCGTTATTTACAATTCAAATCTAAATAATGAGGGAAGCAATGCTTCCCTCTTTTTATACAACAATGATGTTTAAAGATAAAATAACAGAGTTATTAAGCCAATTTTTACAAGAAAACCCAACATTATTTCTTGTTGATGTAAGTGTTTCAGAAAGTTATAAAATTAATGTAACTTTGGATGGGGATTCGGGTGTACAGCTCCAAGACTGTATTGATGTTAGTCGTTTTTTAGATTCAAATTTAGATAGAGACGAACAAGATTATTCCTTGGAAGTGGCATCTGCAGGTGTGTCTTCTCCGTTGAAAATGGTAAGACAATATCAAAAAAATGTGGGTAGAGTTCTTAAGGTAAAAACAGCAAATGAGACCATTGAGGCTACATTAGAACAAGCAGGAGACGAAACTGTAGTATTAACTTGGGCTACAAGGGAAGCAAAAAAAATAGGTAAAGGCAAGGAAACGGTTGAACACAAACGTGAAATTCCTTATTCAGAGATAAAAGAAGCAATTGTTACAATAATATTTAATTAAAATTAGGCATGGAAAATATTGCATTAATCGAATCATTTTCAGAGTTTAAAGACGATAAACTTATTGATCGAGTAACGCTTATGGCGATTTTGGAGGATGTATTTAGAAACGCATTAAAAAAGAAATACGGTTCTGATGATAATTTTGATATCATTATCAATCCAGATAAAGGTGATATGGAGATTTGGAGAAGAAGGATTGTTGTGGCAGATGATGATTTGGATCTTGAAAATGAAGAGATTACATTAACTGATGCTCGAAAAATCGAACCGGACTTTGAAATTGGTGAAGAGGTGTCTGAAGAAGTTAAATTAATTGATTTGGGTCGAAGAGCTATTTTAGCATTGCGACAAAACTTGATTTCTAAAATTCACGAACACGACAATACGAATCTTTACAAACAATTTAAAGATTTAATAGGAGAAATATATACTGCAGAAGTGCATCATGTTCGTCCAAGAGTTGTAATTTTGGTGGATGATGAAGGAAACGAAATTGTATTGCCAAAAGAAAAGCAAATACCTTCTGATTTTTTCAGAAAAGGAGACAATGTTAGAGGTATCATTGAAAGCGTTGAGCTAAAAGGAAACAAACCTCAAATCATCATGTCTAGAACGGCAGATAAATTTTTGGAAAAACTATTTGAACAAGAAATTCCAGAAGTATTTGATGGTTTGATAATGATTAAAAAAGTAGTAAGAATTCCAGGTGAAAAAGCAAAAGTAGCGGTGGATTCTTATGATGATAGAATTGATCCAGTTGGAGCTTGTGTTGGAATGAAAGGGTCTAGAATTCACGGGATTGTTCGTGAATTGGGTAATGAAAATATAGATGTTATTAATTACACAAGTAATTTGCAACTATACATTACTAGAGCTTTAAGTCCGGCAAAAGTATCTTCTGTGAAAATAGATGAAGAGAAAAAAAGAGCGGAAGTTTTCTTAAAATTAGAAGAAGTATCCAAAGCAATTGGACGTGGGGGACACAATATTAAGTTAGCTGGTTTATTAACAGGCTATGAATTAGATGTTATTCGTGAAGGAATTGCTTTAGAAGAAGATGATGTAGAATTGACTGAATTCTCAGATGAAATTGACGGTTGGGTTATTGATGAATTTGCAAAAATCGGATTGGATACTGCGCGTAGTATTTTAAATCAAGACGTTGCTGATTTAGTTAGAAGAACTGATTTGGAAGAAGAAACGATTTTAGAAGTGATAAAAATATTGAAAGAAGAGTTTGAGGACTAATTCTTTCTGCCAAAATAGATAACATTAATAAGAATTTATGTCTGAAGGAAATATTAGAATTAATAAAGTTTTAAGGGAATTAAATATTTCTTTAGAAAGAGCTGTGGATTATCTTAAAGATAAAGGAATTGCTATTGAAGCAAGTCCAAACACAAAAATTTCTGATGATGTGTATAATATTCTTTGTGGTCAATTTGCCGGAGACAAAGGAAACAAAGAGGCTTCTAAAGGCGTAAGCGAAGAAATAAAAAAAGAAAAAGAAGCGCTTAGATTAGAAAGAGAAAAAGAGGTTGAGGATAAGCGTAAACTTGATGAAGAACGTCAAAAATTAGAGTTGATTAAAGCTAAAGCAATTGTGACTGCTCCTAAACAAGTAGGAAAAATTGAGTTAGAACCTAAACCAGCTGCTCCTGCATTGGAACCTGAAAAAGAGGTTGTTAAAGTTGTTGAAAAAGAAGCAGTAGAAAAGAAGACAGTTGTTGTTAAATCAGATGTTACTAAAGAAGTAATTGTTGAAAAACCAGCGCCTGTTACAGAAAATGTAGTTGATGAAACCATTACTACACAATACCAAAAGTTATCTGGTGCCACACTAACAGGTCAAGTAATTGATTTATCTCAATTCAACAAACCTAAAAAGAAAAAAGAGGAGTTTAAAAAAGACAACTCTAAACCGGCTACACCAGCTATTGGTCAAAATGCAGCTCAGGCCGCACAAAATAATGCCAATAAAAATAAACGAAAAAGAATTCCGCCAAAACCAGGAGATAAACCGGCCATCACAAGTGGAGGTAATAACACTCAAGGTGGAGGTGCAAATAAATTTGGAAATAAACCAGGTGGAGGATTCCAAAAAGGAGCTCGACCAGCTATTGTTCAAAAGGTAGAGCCTACAGAAGAAGAAGTTAAAAACCAAATTAAAGAAACGTTAGAACGTCTTCAAGGTAAAGGGAATAAATCAAAAGCTGCTAAATACAGAAGAGATAAGCGTGACACGCACCGTCAAAGAACGGAAGATGAAATGCAAGCTCTTGAAGAAGGAAGTAAAACTATTAAAGTTACTGAATTTGTAACGGTAGGTGAAATTGCAACCATGATGGATGTGCCAATTACTAAAGTGATTGGAACTTGTATGTCCTTAGGGATTATGGTTACGATGAATCAACGATTGGATGCAGAAACATTATCAATCGTAGCCGATGAATTTGGTTATGAAGTGGAATTCATTACTACAGATATTGAAGAAAATCTAGAGGTGGTTGAAGACCGACCAGAAGATTTAGTGACTCGTGCGCCAATAGTTACTGTAATGGGTCACGTGGATCACGGTAAAACATCTTTACTGGATTATATTCGTAAAGAAAATGTAATTGCTGGTGAATCAGGTGGAATCACACAACACATTGGAGCTTATGCAGTAACACTAGAAGGAGGTCAAAAAATTACTTTCCTTGATACACCAGGTCACGAAGCGTTTACGGCTATGCGTGCTCGTGGAGCTCAAGTAACGGATATTGCTATTATAGTAGTAGCGGCAGATGATGATATCATGCCACAAACTAAAGAGGCTATCAGTCACGCACAAGCTGCTGGGGTACCTATGATATTTGCAATTAATAAAATTGATAAGCAAGGGGCTAACCCGGAAAAGATCAAGGAAAAATTAGCTGCCATGAATTTATTGGTAGAAGATTGGGGTGGAAAATACCAATCCCATGATATCTCTGCCAAAAAAGGAACTGGAGTAAAAGAATTATTAGAAAAAGTGTTGCTAGAAGCCGAAATTCTCGACTTAAAAGCCAATCCAAATAAACCTGCTGTTGGAACTGTTGTGGAAGCACAATTAGATAAAGGAAGAGGATATGTGTCTACTATATTGGTACAATCGGGTACTTTAAAAGTAGGGGATTATGTATTAGCGGGTAAAAATCATGGAAAGGTGAAAGCTATGCATGATGAAAGAGGGCATAATGTTAAAGAAGCAGGTCCTTCAACACCAATCTCTATTTTAGGATTGGATGGAGCTTCTACAGCTGGTGATAAATTCAACGTGTTTGAAGACGAAAGAGAAGCAAAACAAATTGCAACAAAACGTCTACAGTTGATGCGTGAACAATCGGTTAGAACGCAACGACATATTACTTTGGCAGAAATTGGTCGCCGTATCGCTTTAGGTCAATTTAAAGAATTGAATATTATCCTTAAAGGAGATGTGGATGGTTCAGTAGAAGCATTGTCAAGTGAATTTGCAAAATTATCTACTGAGGAAATTCAAATCAACATCATACATAAAGGTGTTGGTGCGATTACTGAAACCGACGTTATGTTGGCATCAGCATCTGATGCTATTATAATAGGATTTAATGTACGTCCTGCAGGTAATGCACGTCAATTAGCTCAAAAAGAAGAAATAGATATTAGAAGTTATTCAATTATCTATGATGCTATTAATGACTTAAAAGATGCGATGGAAGGTATGTTGTCGCCAGAAATGAAAGAAGAAATTACGGGTACTGCAGAAATCCGTGAAATATTTAAAGTATCTAAAGTGGGAACCATTGCAGGATGTATGGTTACTGATGGTAAAATATATAGAAATTCTAAAATACGTTTAATTCGAGATGGTGTTGTGATTTACACAGGTGATTTAGCTACATTAAAACGATTTAAAGACGATGTCAAAGAAGTTTCCAAAGGATACGACTGTGGTATGCAGGTTAAGAATTACAATGATATAGAACAATTAGATATCATTGAAGCATTCCAAGAAGTGGAAGTGAAGAAAAAGTTGAAATAAGAATTCAGCAAATAAAAAGGGTTCCTATTTAGGAACCCTTTTTTATTTGTTCGGATTAACAAGAAAAGCATTGGGGTATTTCTTTTTCAACCCTAAAAGGTATTTTTCAGCTTCAATCCGAGCTTTGAAGTTTCCTACCCATACTTTATATAATGGCGTGCTGAAAACAATCGTAGCATCTACATCTTTATTTTCTTTTTTAAAATCCAATAAGGTTTTTTTTGAGGTTTCGTTATTTCCGTTAAAAATTTGAATTTTATAGCGGTCGTTTATGGTGATTGAGCTATTAATTTTTCTTTTCTCATTAAGTAATTGTTCCAGCTTTGGGTCTTGATTTAAAGCGGTTTTTGATACTTGACAATGGCTTATTTGACAAAAAACACACACTAAAATTGCAGTAGTCAGGGTTTTGTATACTCCTTTATTGTTCATAATGATTTGATTTTAATGCAAATGTAAAACTTAATAAATTAAACAAAAGACAATTCATTATTTAGAATTAATATAAATTGGTTTTAAGATAATTTTAAGTTTTGAGAATAGTTCATAAGTCGTATTTTTGTCCAAGTTTTTAATAAAGAGCATAATTTTAACTAGTAAATAAACTGGATAGAATCTATGTCAATATTAGTCGATAATCATTATACTATATGAAAAAGGTGGGTAACCATAATTCGATTTCAAGGAAAATACTTTTCGGTTTAGCTTTGTCGCTAACATTCTCCTTAAATTCCTTATCTCAAAACGCTACTCCAGCTGCTCCGGCGGCTACTCCTGCAATGGCAACTGCTGCTCCGGCCGCGCCTGCTGCTACGGGTGGAGGTGATGCGGTAGCAGGGAAAACGTTGTTCAATACTAATTGTGCGGCTTGTCATAACTTAGATAAGAAAATGACTGGGCCAGCACTTCGTGGTGTTTCTGCACGTCATGAAAAAGATTGGTTTTACAAATGGATAGCAAATAGTTCTGCTTTGATAAAATCAGGGGATGCTGCAGCTGTAAAATTATTTAATGAAAACAATAAAGCGGTAATGACTGCTTTTCCTCAATTGTCTAAACAAGATGTAGATAATATCTTAGCGTATACAGATGAGAAAAAAGCGGATCCTGTAGTAACTACTTTGCCAGGAGCTGAGAAGAAAGAAGAAGGAGGTATTTCAAATGAAGTAATCTTAGGTGCATTGTCATTGGTAATGTTGATGCTTGTTGTTATGTTGTATTTTGTAAACAACTTACTAACTAAGGTAGCTAAATCAAATGGTATTGAAATTGCTCCAAAAGAAGGGCGTTTGCCTGTATGGAAAGCTTTTGCTCAAAACCAATTCTTAGTTTTGGTAACTTCTATTTTCTTATTGTTAGCTAGTGGATATTTTGTCTATGGTTTCTTTATGCAGGTAGGTGTGGATCAAGATTATGAGCCAATTCAACCAATTCATTATTCTCATAGAATTCACGCTGGTAGTAATGGTATTAATTGTCAGTATTGTCACTCTGCAGCTCGTGTTAGTAAAAACGCAGGTATTCCATCTTTAAATGTATGTATGAATTGTCATAAAAACATTGGTGAAGTTTCAGATACTACGGCTACTGCTGATCATTCAAAAGCTTTCTATGATGGAGAAATCCAACGTTTATATGATGCAGTGGGCTGGGATAAAACTACGATGAAGTATACAGGTAAAACGCATCCGGTAAAATGGGTTCGTATTCATAATTTGCCTGATTTTGCTTATTTCAATCACTCACAACACGTAACGGTTGCTGGAGTTGAATGTCAAAAATGTCATGGTCCAGTTCAGACTTATGAGGTACAAAAACAATTTGCTCCTTTAACAATGGGATGGTGTATTAAATGTCACCGTGAGACTGATGTTAAAATGGAAGGCAATGCTTACTATGATAAAATTCACAAAGAACTTTCTAAAAAATATGGTGTAGACAAATTGACTGCAGCACAAATGGGAGGTTTAGAGTGTGGTAAGTGTCACTACTAATAAAATTATTAAGAAGCTAATATTTATATACGATGTCATCGAACAAAAAATACTGGAAAAGTGTTGAGGAACTAAACGAAAATAGTTCTATTGTTGAGTCGCTTAGAAATAATGAATTCGTGGAAGCAATTCCAACAGGTGAATTTTTATCTGACAAAGAATCATTATCTTCTTCCTCAACAACTCGTCGTGATTTCTTGAAATACGTTGGGTTTAGTACTGCTGCTGCTACATTAGCAGCTTGTGAAGGCCCTGTGCATAAATCAATACCTTACGTTTTACAACCAGAGCAAATCATTCCGGGTGTTGCAGATTATTATGCAACATCTATGTTTGACGGTTATGATTTTGCTAACTTGTTGGTAAAAACTCGTGAAGGGCGTCCCATTAAAATTGAAAACAATACTATAGCAGGTTCTAAATTTGCTGCTAATGCGAGAGTTCACGCTTCTGTATTATCATTATATGATAGTATGCGTTTGAAAAAAACGAAAGTAGCTCAAAGTGAAACTACTTGGCAAGAAGCTGATTTGAAAATCAAAGCAAGTTTAGCAGATGCAAAAGCAAAAGGAGGTCAAGTAGTACTCTTAACAGGTACTTTGGCAAGTCCTTCAACTGAAAAGTTGATTGCTGAATTTATCTCAAAAAACCCTACAGCTAAGCATGTGGTTTATGATTCTGTTTCTGAATCAGCTGCATTAGATGCTTATGAAGCTGTATATGGGGAGAGAGCATTAGTTGATTATGATTTTTCAAAAGCGAATACTATAGTTTCTCTTGATGCTGACTTTTTAGGAGATTGGCAAGGAGGAAGTTTTGATCATGGCTATGCTCAAGGAAGAATACCTCAAGCCGGTAAAATGTCTAAACATTTTCAGTTTGAAGCCAATATGACTTTGTCTGGTGCTGCTGCTGATAAACGTGTTGCTATGAAAATAGCAGAGCAAAAAATAGCTTTAGTTAAGATATACAATGTAGTTACAGGCGCTTCAATTGCAACTGGAAAATTAGCTAATGAAGCTGCTGTTCAAAATGCGGCTCAACAATTAAAAGCTGCTGGAACTAAAGGTTTGTTAGTTTCTGGAATTCAAGATAAAAATGCACAATTGTTAGTTTTAGCAATTAACCAAGCATTATCAAGTGAGGCTTCTTCTACTGTTGGCTCACGTCAAATTAGAAAAGGCTCTAATGAAAAAGTAGCCCAATTGATTGCAGATATGAATGCAGGTAGTATTCATACATTAATCATGAGTGGTGTAAATCCAGTTTATACTTTGGCTAATAGTGCTGCTTTTGTAAGTGGATTGAAAAAAGTAAAATTATCAGCTGCATTCTCTTTAAAAGAAGATGAAACAGCTTCTATAACAACTATTGCTATACCAGCACCTCACTATTTAGAATCATGGAATGATT
>JAHEHJ010000031.1 GCA_024644655.1 Flavobacterium sp. | reverse complement strand
TCCCACCTTGCTGGGCTTGAGCTTGAACAAAAAAGAATACGAGTAAAAGTCTTAAAAATTTCATATATAAATTATTAGAGTTCGTTTTAGTGTATGGTATTATAATAGTTGATTCAGTATACGTTCTGTTGCACCCTTATTCATCTGTACAAAAATGCTGCAAATATGCCCTTTTTCATGACGGATGTCTTCATTTATTAGGAGTTGGTTAAAAGCATCATTCAATTCATTTTGAGTATTTATAGAAATACAACCTCCTAAGTTCACCAAAGCAGTAGCCTCAGCAAAATGGGAATAATGGGGTCCCAAAACTATCGGAATACCAAAGGTAGCTGGCTCCAATAAATTATGAACTCCCGGATGCCCAAAGCCACCACCCACATAGGCGATATCGGCATAGCTATATATCTTGGTTAAGATTCCAATGGTGTCCACAATAAGGACTTGGTAATCGGCCAAATTCTTCCCTTCTTTTTCAGAAAATAACACCGTGTTTTTAACTATAGAATTTTTCAACTCTTGTATCTGCTCAGCTTTAATGTTATGCGGCGCAATGATAAATTTCACTCCTGCATCACTTTGGTTGATATAATCCACCAATAAGGTTTCGTCTTTTGGCCACGAACTTCCTATGACGATGGTAGGAATATTGTCCTTGAATTGCGCAATGAAATCCAACGTATTGTCCCGCTCCAATATCGCAACCACGCGATCAAATCGAGTGTCTCCCGAAATTTGAACGTTAGTATACCCTAATTGGAGTAATAGCGTTTTAGAACTTTCATTCTGAACAAAGAAATACGTAAATGCCTGTAATGCTTTCCGATAAAACCCACCATACCACTTGAAAAAGGCCTGCTTTTCTCTAAATATCCCCGAAATTAAATAGGTTTTAATTCCAGCCAACTTCAATTCTTTTAAGTAATTGGGCCAATATTCATACTTGATAAAAAAGACCAACTCCGGATGAACCAAATGCAAAAACGTTTTAGCATTTGATACCGTGTCTATAGGTAAATAAACGGTCACATCGGCAACCGTATTGTTTTTTCGAACTTCATAACCCGAAGGGGAAAAGAACGTTACCACTATTTTATGCTCGGGATACTGTAATTTTATTTGTTCCATTACTGGTAAACCTTGCTCAAATTCACCTAAGGAAGCCGCATGAAACCATATTGTTTTGTCCTCAGGTTTTATCCTGCTTTCCAAGGTAGCAAATACGGTTTTCCGACCGTCAACAAATAATTTTATTTTGGGACTAAAATAGGCCGCTAGTTTCACTAAGAGTGAAGCCAAATAGAGCAGTAGATTGTAAAGAAAAAACATCCCAAAAATTTTGTTGGGCTAAAATACGTTTCTTTTGCCTAATAGGAAATTCTACTTCAGAATTTCTTACTTTTGCGACTCATAATTGTAGAAAACATGAGAAAAATTCAAATGGTTGACCTAAAAAGTCAATACGATAAAATAAAAGATACCGTAAATGCTTCTATCCAAGAAGTTTTAGATACAACAACCTATATCAACGGACCTCTAGTTCATGAATTCCAAAAAAATCTAGAAGAATACCTGGATGTCAAACATGTAATTCCTTGTGCCAATGGTACCGATGCCTTGCAAATTGCCATGATGGGATTAGATTTAAAACCAGGAGATGAGGTAATTACCGCCGATTTTACTTTTGCTGCTACGGTAGAAGTGATTGCTTTGTTGCAATTAACTCCCGTGCTAGTGGATGTAGATATCGTCAATATGAATATTTCTATTGAGGCCATCAAAAAAGCAATTACGCCAAAAACAAAAGCGATTGTCCCAGTACACTTGTTCGGTAGAGCGGCCAATATGGAAGCAATCATGGCTATTGCCAACGAACACAACCTGTACGTGATTGAAGATAATGCCCAAGCTATAGGAGCCAATTGTAAGTTTTCCGACGGTACCAAAAAGAAAGCGGGAACCATTGGACACGTAGCTTCTACTTCTTTCTTCCCTTCTAAAAACTTAGGATGTTATGGAGATGGTGGTGCTATTTTTACCAATAATGATGAACTAGCTCACAAAATTCGCGGTATAGTAAACCATGGTATGTATGTGCGCTACCACCACGATGTAGTAGGTGTTAACTCGAGATTGGATAGTATTCAAGCCGGTGTACTGAACGCAAAATTGCCATTACTTGATGCCTACGGTAAAGCACGCCAAGATGCCGCTCGTAAATATTCTGCTGCCTTCGAAGGACATAAAAATATTATGGCGCCATCCATCTGTGATATTTGCGATTGCCATGTGTTCCATCAATATACACTTCGTATCATCGATGCGGATAGAAATGGATTAATGGAACATCTGTTAGCCAAAGGTATTCCTTGCGCTATTTACTACCCAATTCCATTACACAGTCAAAAAGCGTATGCAGATTCTCGATACAATGAAGCCGATTTCCCAGTAACCAACCAATTGGTGAAGGAAGTGATTTCATTACCAATGCATACCGAATTAGATGATGACCAAATCGATTTCATTACTGCTAGTGTCCTTGAATTCTTAAACCGCTAAAATGGAAGCAGGGAAAAAGAAACAAGGGGTTCAGATAGCAATCTTTATAATCACTTTTGTTGTGGCTTTTTTTGGGACCAAATGGGCTATGTCCCAATTTAAATCCTCCCATTCGGAATTGAAAAATGCCGCCGTGGAGTTGAATAAAATGTGCCCCAAAATGATTGATGCCGCCACACGTATTGATAGTGCCGTAGCCTTAGACAACACCCTGCAATACCATTATACCTTAGTAGCTATTGACAAAGCAGTAACTACTATACCCTTAGAAGAAGCGAGTCAATTTTGTCAAAAAAATGCACAAACCAATTTGGATTCAAACCCAAGTATGAAGTTTTACCGTGATAACAAAGTGTCTTTAGAATACCACTATCGCGATAAAAACGGAAAGCCTCTTTTTCAGTTTGCCATTCAGACCCTAAAAAAATAAGATATAATGAAAGTAGTAGTAACTGGAGGCCTCGGATTTATAGGTTCTCATACCGTGGTAGAATTGCAAACCCAAGGATTTGAAGTAGTCGTTATTGACAATCTCTCCAATTCAAGTGTAAGTGTTTTAGACGGTATTGAAAAAATAACAGGAATCAAACCAGCCTTTGAACAAATTGATTTGCGCGAAAAAGAAGCCGTTCAAAACTTCTTTAAAAAACATGCCGATTGTATCGGATTGATCCATTTTGCCGCTTCTAAAGCAGTAGGGGAGAGTGTGCAAAATCCATTGCTCTACTACGAAAACAATATCAGCGCATTAGTTTATGTATTGCAAGAACTAACGGCATTGCCTCTAGCCAATTTTATTTTTAGCTCGTCGTGTACCGTATACGGCCAAGCGGAAATAATGCCAATAACCGAAGATGCACCGATTCAAAAGGCCATGTCTCCCTACGGAAACACCAAACAAATTGGAGAGGAAATCATTCAAGATACTGCAAAAGTTACCGATTTAAAGGCCGTTTTATTGCGCTATTTTAATCCAATAGGATCTCATGAAAGTACCGAAATTGGAGAGTTGCCTCTAGGTATACCTCAAAACTTGGTGCCGTTCATTACCCAAACGGCTATGGGATTGCGTGAAAAACTATCTGTTTTTGGAAACGATTACCCTACTCCCGATGGGACTGCCGTTCGCGATTACATTCATGTAGTGGATTTGGCTAAAGCGCATGTGATTGCTTTACAGCGATTAATACACAATCAAAATACAGAGAAGGTAGAGATATTTAATCTAGGAACAGGAACAGGCAGTTCGGTTCTTGAAGTTATTCAGGCCTTTGAAAAAGTATCCAACCAAAAACTAAACTACCAAATCGTAGGACGCCGTGAAGGGGATGTGATTTCCGCCTATGCCAATACCGATAAAGCAAATAAAGTATTAGGATGGACAGCTCATCTTTCTCTTGAAGTAGCTTTAGCGTCTGCCTGGAAATGGGAACAAAAAATTAGACAATAAAAAGATTGTTGTTTTATATAAAATAAAAAAGTCCTCCCATTGGGAGGACTTTTTTTTATTTCTTTACTGTAGCTTTTAACTTGGCCGCAGCCGCTTCCATCTTTTCAGCACCTTTCAAAGCGAGACTGTCTGCCTTGGCTTTCGCTTTGGCTTTGACTTGAGCTTCTACCGAATCTAATTTGGCCGCCGCTTTTTCTTTTGCAGAATCCAACTCTTCTTTTACTTCTTCTTTCATGGCATTTTTGGCCGCATCAATCTTTTCCTTTGTTTCTTCTTTGCAAGAAGTTAGTATTGCCATTAGAGCAAAGCCTAAGAGTATTTTTTTCATATTCATTTGTATTTAGTTTTTAACTATCAGTCTCGTAGTTTTTGAACCCGAATGGGACAAAGTTAAAAAATAAATGCCAGTTCTCACATCGTCTAAGTAATAGGTTTTTTGAATTTGATGGGTCGTAACATCCAGTCTTTCCTCTCGAACAATTTGACCTAATGCATTAGAAAGGACTACCACATAATCACCATTAGCTAAACCATCTGCTTGAAGAGTAAATATATCTGAAACGGGATTGGGATATAGGGTAATCGATTTTTCAAAAGTAGGGTTCACTTCACCCAACACATGGGTAATCGTGAAATTTCTACTGCAAATCACTCCGTTATAATTAGCCTCAAAGGTATATACCCCATCAGTCGTCGGCAAAACTTTTGAAAATCCCCAATAACTGGTTTTATAAAAGGTAGTGATAGTGTAATTCCAACTCGAGTACACGGTGCCGTTTGGATTTAAAATACGCATAGCTATGTTTGTACTAGCCGGAATCTCTCGTAAAAAGATATAAAATTTGGCATATCCCGCGGCTAATCCAACGCCTTGAAAAGGAACCAAAAAAGTATCGCTTTCTGTAGGGATATCACTAGTAGGACAACTAGCCATGGCTATATCTGTAGTGTTTACAGATACTTTCATAATAGCTGGGTCGGTATGGGGCTTTTGGGCTACCCACCATGAATTGGCATTCAAAAGATTGCAACTCCCCGAAAAAGGGTCTTTATAAGTTGCACTCGTGCTTCCACTTCGTACTTCAAAATGTAGGTGGGGCCCAGTAGAACTTCCCGAGCTCCCTACGACACCCAAATATTCCCCCGCAACTACTGTTTGGCCTACGGTTTTAGCAGTTACCGAGTTTTTTTTCATATGCCAATACAAGGCCTGTGAACCATCGGCATGTTGTATGATTATCGAATTGGCAGTGAGTGAATTGGTAGCGCAGTTGCGATCAAAATTCCCATCTGCCCGTTGTATAATTGTACCAGCCGCTGCCGCTATAACCTCAACTTGACTGTTGTCCATCTTGTAAAAGCCATAGGGCCATATCGCGATATCCGTTCCTTGATGCCCATCATAAGTGTTGGTCTCACAATTGAAATCTTGTATTGCTGTAGCCGCTGTGTTTTGATCTACATAGGCCCCTATGAAATGAAAGTTGCATTGATTAAATCCAGTAGCAGCCTGTAATGGCCAAATGAAAGTAGTACTTTCTATGTTTTTAGAATGTACAGCTAACGATAACCGACTCAAATTTTCATGTACTTCTTGATCCAAAAGCTGATACTCAAATTCGGAAATACAGGGGTGTGTAGCATCATTCATAGGAATAAAAAAAGCTCCTCCATCTATCCCTTGATTAAAGAGGGTAGTTTGGGCCTGACACGAAATACTAAGCCCTACTACTATAAAAAAACGGATAAGTGATAGTTGTGTTTTCATAAGGATAGCTTTTAGTGTACAACCAAATATAAAAAAAATATCCTCACAAACATACGCTTATGAGGATATTATTTATTTGAAATATAGGATGTTAGGCCGAAAAAGTCACGGCTTCTCGGTCTATCTTATTGACCAATCCTACCAATACTTTACCCGGACCTACTTCGGTAAAACTGGTAGCACCATCGGCAATCATTTGCTGTACCGATTGGGTCCAACGTACCGGTGCAGTCAATTGGATGATTAAATTGTTCTTGATTGCTTGGGCATCCGATACCGCACTAGCCGTCACGTTTTGATACACCGGACAACTTGGAGTGTTAAAGGTTGTCGCTTCTATAGCCGCAGCCAACTCTTCTCGAGCAGGCTCCATCATTGGGGAATGAAATGCCCCGCCAACAGGTAATATCAAAGCACGTTTAGCGCCTGCCTCTTTCATCTTTTCACAAGCCAATTCTACTGCAGGATACGCTCCCGAAATCACCAATTGCCCCGGACAGTTGTAATTGGCCGCAACCACTACACCATCAATAGAAGCACAAATGTCTTCTACGATTTTGTCATCCAAATTCAAAACAGCTGCCATAGTACTTGGCGCAATCTCACACGCTTTTTGCATCGCTAAGGCACGCTTGGAAACTAATAGCAAGCCGTCCTCAAAAGACAAACACCCATTGGCAACCAAAGCCGAAAACTCGCCCAAAGAATGGCCCGCAACCATTTCCGGTTGAATACCCAATGTTTTGGCTAATATAACCGAATGTAAAAATACAGCTGGCTGGGTCACTTTCGTTTCTTTCAATTCCTCTGCTGTGCCCTCAAACATAATGTCTGTAATTCTAAAACCTAAAATTTCATTGGCTTTTTCAAACAGTTCTTTGGCTAAAGCCGAAGTTTCATATAACTCTTTACCCATTCCGGTAAACTGTGCTCCTTGTCCTGGAAATACAAATGCTTTCATCGTATGCTGATTTTTAGTTCAGCATCTATTCCATGCTGACGGGTTCGTAATCTGTGGCAAAAATAGTATTTTATTTAATTTGTGTAACTATATTTCAGTTCTAGCGTATAATAGAAGATTCTTAATCGCAAATCAACTATGAAAAAAATACTGCTCTTTTTAGTCGTAACCTTTGTTTTGTTCTATTTCAACTTGCCCGTACTTCAATACGGCTTTCTAGGATTACCTGTAATTCTTTTGGCTCTATGCCTTTTGGCAATAGCCTTGTTTTCCAAAGTCGCCGTGGGTGCCAATAAACAATTGGTCTTTTTGGAAAAACCCAAAAAAATCTTTTTGGTCTTCGCAGGTCTTCTATTAGCATACCTAATTCTATTTCCATTAGCCACAAGCTTGCCTATGTTTCGAAGCGAATCCTATAAAAAATTAATCGGTACCGTAGTAGATGGTAAAAAAATTGCCAAACATATTGCGCCTATTTCCATAAACGAAATCCGAGTGGTCGACGAAGATTTAGCCTACTTGCTAGGGGAAAAAATTCTAGGCTCACAACCTGCTCTGGGTAGCCAAGTGGAATTGGGTCACTTTTGCATCCAAAAAGTAGGAAGCGATTTGTATTGGGTAGCGCCGCTATTGCATTCAGGGTTCTTCAAATGGTGGAATAATTCCGAAGGGACTGCCGGCTACGTAATGGTTTCTGCGACTAACGAACGGGATGTGAAATTGGTGCAAACCATCAACAACAAACCCATCAAAATCAAATACCAACCCGAAGCGTTCTTCCAAAGTGAAATCGAACGCCATATCTATACCAACGGCTATGCTACGGTTGGGTTAACCGATTTTACCTTCGAAATTGACGACTCGGGTAATCCATACTGGGTAGTTACCACGTTCAATAAAAAAATAGGCTTCAGTGGTGACGATGCAACGGGTGTTTTAGTGGTCGATGCACAGTCAGGAGCCATCACGTCCTATAGCATAGCACAAGCACCTAAATGGGTAGATCGTATCCAACCTATCAATTTCATTGAAGACCAATTAAACGATTGGGGGGAATACGTTCACGGCTATTGGAATTTCTCCAATGCCAATAAACTGCAAATCACTGAAGGCTTAACGCTGGTGTACGGTCACAATAATCGGTCGTACTGGTATACGGGCCTAACCTCTGTTGGGAAAGACGAATCGGCTGTCGGATTTGTTTTGGTTGATACGCGTACCAAAGAAACAACTTTCTACAAACAAAGTGGTGCTACCGAGTTCGCCGCACAAAGTTCTGCGCAAGGGAAAGTACAAGAGAAAGGATATAAGGCTTCACTTCCTATTCCCTACAACATCAACAATATCCCAACTTATGTCATGACGCTTAAAGACGATGGGGGCTTAGTCAAAATGTATGCTATGGTAGCCATAAGTGACTATACCATCGTAGGTGTGGGGAATACCATGCGCGAAACACTCATGTCTTATAAAAACGTGTTCAACATGGCAGGGAACAAAATCAACCCCAACAGTGCCAACGATAAAAAGAAATTGAAATCCATTATTACTCGAATTCAAAACGATGTCAAAAACGGCAATAGCTTCTATTACTTTACCGTAAAAGACTATCCGAATATCTTTGTGGGTTCTTCACAATTGTCCAACCAATTGCCAGTAACCATCGTAGGGGATAGCATCAAAATCTCCTTTGACCTCGACTCCGAAGAAGTTATCGATGTGTCTACTTTTGAAAATTTAAATATGACCAAGAAAAAATAAAGTATAGTGCCAATGAAAAGCGTCCCGAGTAGGGACGCTTTTTTTTAAACACCTTGCTTTTGTTCGAAATGCAATTCGACGAGGTTAATCCTTTCGCGTGGTTTCTATTCTATATAACTAGTTTTTAAGAGGGGTTGCGCAATAGCTACGGCTGTTATACCGCTTTTAATCCACGACAACATCTTTCCGTATTTGGGTTTTCCATTCTTTACCATATTCTGTTTCCAAAAGTTTTAAAACTTCCTTATTATATTCTTTTATGCATTCTGTTGGAGCAGGAGTACAGCCAAAATCATAATATTTAATATTGTATTTTTTTTCGAACTTTATGTCTGCTTTTGAATTCGCTCTTGGCGCAATTGAACCAATAAGATACAATTTAGCTTTCTTATTTTTCCACTCAATCTTGGCGGTTTCATTGTCAAATTCACAATTAGCTTTTATTTCAAAAACTTTTTTTACAATAGTATCATTCTCTGTTTTAAAAGCTACGATTAGACTACCAAATTGAAAAGAAGTCAATTTTAAAGTGTATTGTTTATTCTTCTCAAGATTGTTGAGAGTAAAATTCCCTGTTGAATTTGAGAAAGTAGATTTTCTGTTTTCCACAACTTCAATTAGTACTTCTTCTGTTGGTATCAGTTTTGTCTTATCGGATATAAATTTTCCTTCAAGACGTACTTGAGCAATAGATGAATCGATATTTAAAAATAATGCCGTTAGAAAAAGTATTCTTCTCATGTATATGTTCGGTTAAATGCGGTATAACGGTTCCTTGCTAGGGCTAGTGGTGGCTTACGGAAAACTTTTTTCATAACCGCCCAAGCGAAGTTATGAAAAGTAAACGAACAACATACCGAAAACTAGCCATGAGTTTTAGCATGTGTTACCTGCTGGTTTAATTGACTTTATTTTTTGCAAAACTCATAATAACATTTATAACGAATAAGACTTGACTTAAAATTAAAAGCGCAAGGAAGAAAATAATTGAATAATTTAAATAATTATTTATGTAGATGTCTTTTAGCATTGCAGCAATATCTCCAGGTTTACTTTCTCTATGCGAATTGAATAGGAGCCAAATGATAATAAGCCCGCTAATGCTAACCATTACATGAGAAACGGTTAACCAAAAATCTAATTTCAAACCATATTTTAAGCATACAAAATATATGAAACCAAGCATGAAATACAAAAATGACAAGGCTACACATAGTTGAGAATATTTAATAATATAATATGTATCTCCAATATTTATATCTAATATTTTTTTCCAGTTTATCCAGCCAAAAGCTAATATTGCTATGGCGAATCCTAAAAGATATAAATATGGTTTTGTAGATACTTGATTCATAATTCTGCGGATTTTCGGAAAACTTACTGGTAACTTGTATATACTCGCTACTATATAGCAACTATACACTCAAATACAAGTAGAGTGTCGCTATTGAGTAGCGCATTTATCTCAAAGATAACAATTTTAATAATCAACACATGATAAATCAATCAAGCCAGCAAAGCCATAAAACACCAAGGAAGTATCCGTTACATAGATAGTTGTCTTCAATCTGCGACTGCTAACTGAAAACTGCCAACTGCGACTGCCTCTCTCCTCTCTATAGCATCGGCACCTCCATCAACAACACCTCTGCATCACTACTAGCCTCAAAGGTAACCCTGTCAAAATCAGTAATCCCCATACCATCGCGGGGTGATAAATCTTCACCATCCCCGCTCCTCAAAGTCTCCTGACTTTGAGGTTTTACTTGCTAACTTATATATATAGTCGTTACTTTATAGCGACTTTACACCCATTTATAGGGAGATTCTCGCTTTGGTGGATGTCTTGATTATTTTAGCGGAAGGCTTATACAGTTTTGCATAAGCCTTGTTTAGTTTTGCTTTTGGTTATGCTTTAATAAATATTTTAATTATTCTACTTATTTATAACTAATCAGATAAACCAACATCCCTCTCATATGCAATTATTTTCCATTTATTATTTGTTTTTTTTAGTACAAGCATTACGTTTGTAATTCCACCATCATAATGTCTTGAATTTGTACTACTATAAAAACCAATTAGTGCCAAACTTTTGGTTTTATTAAATATAGGCTTGGTAAAATTGCAAATTAAGAATACCTTTTTCTTTTTGGTATAACTATATTTATAATTGTCATAAAGTAAAGAATCTTTATCTATTAAAATGACATTTTTTAAGTCAATGTTTTTTTGACTAAAATTTATAATCTCATCTGTCATTTGTGATCTTAAATAACCCATTTCTGATTGTGTTAATGAAATTTTTTGGATTGAATCTCGCCAAATAATCTTCACTCCGTTGTAGAAAGGACTTCTAGAATTTAATGAATCCCAATCTAAAGAATACTGACTTATTTCCTGTATTGAATAATTTTTATTGGAGAGTAGTATAGTATCAATGACTTTCCAATTTGTATTTCTTTCGAGGTCATTAAAATTTTTAAATATTTCGTCTTCTTTCAACAAATCATTAATCACATTATATTTCTCTTTTTTTAAAGAGGAACAAGATAGTGTAATAAGTATAGTTATTAATAGTAATATCGCAGATTCTTTTTTTATAAGATATTAGTTACAGGGAGTGCTTAAAGGAGTTATTAACGTACCACTATTATACGACATATTTTTTATCTTCTGCGTTGTTGACCTCATGAAGCCTGTTTAAGTTATGCAATCAATAAACTGGTAAATAAATGCTGCTGCTGCAAAAAGACCTATATAATGCGAAGCAATAGTTCCGATAATGGAGAAAGCCTCCCCTAAACCTAAATTTACTATAAATCCTTAAAAACCTATACTAATTATGTAATTGTAAATTTCCCGCATTCCACAAATTCCTATAACAGACATGCCAGTAGCGAAATTGTACCCCAAGTTAATTTAATTACACCCAGCGGGTTATTTATGTATTATTATTTTACTAATTTTTCTTTCTTTAAAATTACCAGAAGTTATTTGAACTATGATGTCTGTATCGTTCTCATTTATACTTTCAATATTTATATTTATCAAATTATCAATTGCATATAATTTACAATCTAAAAGCTCACCATATTGACAATTTGATATAAATATATTATTAGACACTTCATCACTTTCTGAGTTTCCAGCACTTCCTGAAAGATTTGAAATAATTATACAATCAATGATATTGTTTTTTAATTCACTTTTTTGATACTTAACAATACTTCCTATAAAATGATTTAATTCAGGGTTTTTTAGTTCATTTGGAATAATGTTTTGAGCTTTACAACTTATTGAAAGCGAAGAAACTAACAAAATAATAATTATATTTTTCATATTATAGTTATTTAATTGCTTTGAACTGATATGTGGATATGATCATTATGCCCAATAACTGGATAGTTTAAATTGACAGATCCATTTAGAAAGGTTTTATGTTTAAAGTATGGGCCAAAATTTTCTCTTATATTTTGATATTCGTCAAAGGCATTTTGTAATGCAACTACTTGGGAATTTGTTGCTAAATTTAAAATCATTATACCATTAATTCGACTTATATCTACAGCAGTACCTTTTGAATGATTGCTATTTGAAGAATGATTTCCATTAGTTGTAGCTTTTATATATATAGAATTAATTTTTTCTGAATTTGAAAGATTAGAATTAGCTTGTTCCAATGCAAATATAATTGAATTTACCAAATCTACTGCAACTTCATTATTCGCATTTTGGTTATCACTTTCAGTAGTTCCAAAAGTAACATTTACGATAGATCCATTGCTTAAAACAATTTGTTGTGGAATTAATTGTTTTGGGCCTGTATAATCAATATTTTCATAATCATCATCGTTTTCAGTTAAAAAGTCTTCATCAGAACTACCATCATTATTTGTAATTGTGTTTGGTGAAATATTAGTTTCAATGGCTATTTCATCATTTGTAGTTGTAGAGTTAATGTTAGTTGTGTCAGTATTTGTTCCGTCACTAGGTCCACCACCTATAGTGCTAGGTCCTAAATCAAGAAAGAATGGTTCAGCTGCAACAGGTTCACTACCACACATTGTATAACTTTCTGAGCTTACACAAAGACTACACCAATCACAAGGTCCTGTACAACCCGTGCAATGCCAATTTGTTATAAAAACAGTCGTACATCCGAGCATATTATTTTGAGTCAATTCTGATTTATATAGAAGTTTCAAAGTACCTTCAAATTTTTCAGTTATTCCTAGTTTTAATTGTTCTAAATTTTCAGTTGTTGGTTTTAATTCAACTATAATAGATTGCCAACCATCTTTATAAAATAAAGTTAAATTAAAAAAGCGATCTCCATATTTTTCATCAATTGTTTCAATTTGAAAGGTATATGTCGTTTTTTCATTAATTATTACTTTTTTTATTTTATCAGTTGAAATATTAAAATCACTTAATTCATATGTGCCATCAGCATTTTTAGCTATAACATTAATGTTTTTAGGTATGCTGATTGTTGTTTTAAAATTGTTTAGTCCAGTTTCTTTTTTAAATTGTTCTAATGTAATGTCTGTTTTGCTTTTTGAATTTTTTATTTGATTTGTAAATTCATCTTTTGAACAATTAGACAACATTATAAAAACAAAGAATAACATTGATTGTATAAAAATTTTAAATAGGTTTTTCATAATTTTGTTGAGTTAAATTTAACTTTTTTGAGAGATTGTTTTATTTGACTATGAGAGCCATTACACCATGTAGTGGCTTTCTCTTTTTTTATTTTGTTTTTACATAGTATATTATTTTTTTTTAATTAAATATTGAAATCAAAAATCAATTCATACTCATTTTGATGAATCCTTATTTGTAAACCTACATCTTATTTTTTAAATAAAACTCCCTAGTAATGGGGATTTTTCAATTGATTGTAAGGATGTATTCTTACAGATACAAGACTATGACATCAAGGGTGAATACATTTAACACTGAAGTGAATTAAAAAAGCAGCTAGAGCTGCTTTTTTTAATTGTGGTTTTCCAATTTCCTGTTTAATGCAAGCCTTCTGGTATTACGGGGGCTTTTTTATTAGAGATGTTAGTAGGCACGGATTACAAATTTGCGCAAATAGGTTTAAATCAATTCAAACTTATTTTGTTGTTTGCTGTATAAATCTTTTTAAATAAAGATTTTTATATCCCTTAATTTTCATTTTTTTTAAGATAAAAATTGCACTTTCCTTTTTTATTGGATTATTATCAAAAACAATTTCACCTGATTTATTACTTAAATTAACTTGTTTTATTAATTGTTTATTTTTTAAAAATATAATTGAGTTTATTTTATCATATATCTCAATTGAATTATCAGCATTAATTAAGTTTACTTTATATTTTTTTTCTATATCATTAATTTTTTGATAAGGTTTTAAAATTAATAACTCATCCCAATCAAAATAATCAATTTTAGAGAAATCAATTTTATTAGTTTCTTCAATTTGAGTTTCTATACTATTTAATGCTTTTGTGTCTTGATAGTGATAAACAGAATATCCAATAATAATTATTATGATTATGTATAATATCTTTTTTTTCATTTTATTGATTTGTTGGTTTTAAAGTAGTATTTGATAATATTTCTCCACTTTCACTTAAAGGTGTTAAATATTTAACAAGTCCGTTTTGTATATATGTTAGGACTATACTAGCGATTAACGAATTTGGTGTGTTTGAATTTAGAGTTTCGCCGATTTGTCTTCCTATATTATTATTAAAGATATCCATTTGAGTTTCTAAAGGATTATTTCCAGATTTCCATTCATGTGCATCTGTAAAAAGTTTAGTAACTTGACTACCAATTTCTGATGAATCCATTGCATTCCAATATGTATGGCGAAATGCATCTGCCTTTCCGTTATGAATACCAGTTAATGTCTCATTTTGGACAAGCTGTGAAGCCTTTTCTAATGCTTCATTTGAATTACCTATATGGAAAATTGCTTTTTCGGGAAAAATAGAAAACAATAAAACTTCTAATGCATTTGGTGTTTGACCAAATAACATTAAGTTCTGACTTATATATTCATTGTTTTTCCACCACTCATAGGGCATATCATTTTCTTTGCCAGGGAAATTACTTATGTCATATTCTGGTTGTAAATTATTCGTTAAAATTTCAATTATTTGTTGAACTTCGATTTTCGATTCAAATCCATCAGCAATTAAATAATTTATTAAATTATTATATTCATTAGGATGTTCAATTGTCCATTGTTGCTCTTCTAAAGAAAGACTATTAAAGAATTGAATTATTAAAAATTCATTTGAAGATAATCCATCATTATTTGTAATTGTGTTTGGTGAAATATTAGTTTCAATGGCTATTTCATCATTTGTAGTTGTAGAGTTAATGTTAGTTGTGTCAGTATTTGTTCCGTCACTAGGTCCACCACCTATAGTGCTAGGTCCTAAATCAAGAAAGAATGGTTCAGCTGCAACAGGTTCACTACCACACATTGTATAACTTTCTGAGCTTACACAAAGACTACACCAATCACAAGGTCCTGTACAACCCGTGCAATGCCAATTTGTTATAAAAACAGTCGTACATCCGAGCATATTATTTTGAGTCAATTCTGATTTATATAGAAGTTTCAAAGTACCTTCAAATTTTTCAGTTATTCCTAGTTTTAATTGTTCTAAATTTTCAGTTGTTGGTTTTAATTCAACTATAATAGATTGCCAACCATCTTTATAAAATAAAGTTAAATTAAAAAAGCGATCTCCATATTTTTCATCAATTGTTTCAATTTGAAAGGTATATGTCGTTTTTTCATTAATTATTACTTTTTTTATTTTATCAGTTGAAATATTAAAATCACTTAATTCATATGTGCCATCAGCATTTTTAGCTATAACATTAATGTTTTTAGGTATGCTGATTGTTGTTTTAAAATTGTTTAGTCCAGTTTCTTTTTTAAATTGTTCTAATGTAATGTCTGTTTTGCTTTTTGAATTTTTTATTTGATTTGTAAATTCATCTTTTGAACAATTAGACAACATTATAAAAACAAAGAATAACATTGATTGTATAAAAATTTTAAATAGGTTTTTCATAATTTTGTTGAGTTAAATTTAACTTTTTTGAGAGATTGTTTTATTTGACTATGAGAGCCATTACACCATGTAGTGGCTTTCTCTTTTTTTATTTTGTTTTTACATAGTATATTATTTTTTTTTAATTAAATATTGAAATCAAAAATCAATTCATACTCATTTTGATGAATCCTTATTTGTAAACCTACATCTTATTTTTTAAATAAAACTCCCTAGTAATGGGGATTTTTCAATTGATTGTAAGGATGTATTCTTACAGATACAAGACTATGACATCAAGGGTGAATACATTTAACACTGAAGTGAATTAAAAAAGCAGCTAGAGCTGCTTTTTTTAATTGTGGTTTTCCAATTTCCTGTTTAATGCAAGCCTTCAGGTATTATGCATTGCCAAAAAAAGGTAGACACTATTTTTGGGTATTTTTATGAAAAGAAAAGTATGATTATGCATTTAAAATAGAATGTGTACAATTTTAATAATCAGCACACGGATAAATGATCAAGCCATTTTAGAATTCGTTCATCCATAAATTAACTCTTTTGATTTGTTGATTGAGTTGATTAAGATAGGGTTTCTTAATGTTTGTTCTTCAACTATATCAACTTTTCGACCAAATAGTTTCTCTAAATTTTCTTTGAAATCCATGTAGTTGTCAAAATACTTTGACAATTCTATTGATTTAAATTTTACAAGGATATCAATGTCGCTTTCGTTGTTGAAATTAGAATTCAATACAGAGCCAAATAGATACATTTTTTCAACATTGTACATGGTACAAAGTCTTTTCAAGTCTTCTATATTTCTGTCAATGATTCCCATAAAGCAAATTTAGATAAAAAAAGGTCTCTTTTATGCAAGTGCCAAAATAATTACGGCCAACATCAGTCTATGAAAAACTCCATCAGACCACTAACAAATATAACAAAAATGGTTTACATCAATAGGATTTTTAGTATATTTAATGAGGCAACACATCACAGGAATCTGCCGCCATCAGCTACGAGTTTCTTCATTAGAAGATACTATTGCAGTTGATAACCCCATCCGATTTATAGAAGCCTTTGTGGGTATCATTGCTAAAGTGACCCTGCTATTTTATGTCCTTACCTCCGGCGGACAAATGTTAGTTACCCACTTTACCAACAAGCCATATGACGGACTATTGAACTCGAAAAAAAACAAAATATAACCCTCTTAAAAGTTGTTGAAAAGGTATAGTTGCTTTACATAGGAACGGCTGTTATGTGATGTTTTATTACTTATATTTATTCCATACTGATTCAAACAAATTATAATAATCAGCTTTTTTTCATCTTTCCAATTGTCTGAAAGCTTGACATCATAATTTTCTCCAGAAATTTCCACCGAACATGTAATTCCGTCTACGATATTCCAATCATCACTGATACTTTCAGTGTTAATTTTGTTAAGTTTTTCAATAAGTTCGTAGAAATAAGAAACTTCTACTTCCTGTTTATTCTCGTTTGGTTTTTTGTCATTGAAAATATCGGCGCCATAGAGCTTTATTAAAAAACATTTGAGTTTTCCATGCGGTTGTTTCTCAAGTGAAAATTTCAATTCCATCAGTTCTTTTTCAACTGACTTTCTATATTCGTTTCCAAGACTTTTATTGAAAGTGATATTGTAAATCACGACATCCTTGCATATTTTATAGCTACCTTTCTGTTGAGCTTGGGTAAACAAAATGAACAACAAAAAAGTTAAGGAGATAGTTTTTTTCATATTAGAAAGATAAACGTGGTCAAAATTGTCACGTAACTTGTATATACTCGCTACTCAATAGCGCCTATACACCCAAATATACGTAGATTGTTGCTATTGAGTAGCGTATTTCTCTCAAAGACAACAATTTCAATAATCAACACATGATAAATGACCAAGCCAGCAAAGCCATAAATCACTAAGGAAGTATCCGTTACATAGATAGTTGTCTTCAATCTGCGACTGCCAACTGAAAACTGAAAACTGCCAACTGCGACTGCCTTTCTTCTCTCTAAAGCATCGGCACCTCCATCAACAACACCTCTGCATCACTACTAGCCTCAAAGGTAACCCTGTCAAAATCGGTAATCCCCATACCATCGCGGGGCGCTAAATCTTCACCATCCACCGTTACGCTGCCTTTGATTACAAAAACATACAAACCATTGCCTTCTTTTTTTCGAGTGTAGTCTAATGTTGTTCCTTGCTCCAAATTCCCCATATGAAACCAGGCATCTTGGTGTATCCATACTCCTGCATCTTCCGCCACCGGCGATAAGATTTGTTGAAAGGTATTGTGACGGTCCGTAGTGTCCAACGTGATTTGTTGGTAACGCGGTGTCACATTTTTGTACTTCGGAAAGACCCATATCTGCAACAAATTGGTGCGTAAATCGTGATTCGGATTGAACTCAGAATGCTGTATACCCGTTCCCGCACTCATCACTTGGACATCACCAAATTTGATTACCTCCGTATTGCCCATGCTGTCCTTGTGTGCCAAATCACCTTCCAACGGTATCGTAATGATTTCCATATTGTCGTGGGGGTGGGTCCCAAAACCCATGCCCGGCGCTATGATGTCGTCGTTCAATACGCGAAGGACTCCAAACTGTACTCGGTTCGGATCATAATAACTGGCAAAACTAAAGGTGTGATGGGCATCTAACCAACCGTGATTGGCATGCCCTCTGGTGTCAGCTTTGTGTACTATAGTAGTTTTCATAAGTATAAAGGTATTTTTGTTTACCATACAAAAGTACGGAGGGAATCAATGCCTCACACTTAATGTAGGTTAAGAAATAGAGATTTAAATTACCGCACCCCCACAATCTTCATCCCGCAGCTATTCAATACATACTCCCTTGCATTTACCTGCTGTGTAAACTGTATAAACAACATTCCTAGGGTAGTAGGAGCAGCCGGTATGGTACTACTCAATACCAAAGGCCCGTTTACTGCCATATCGGTCAAGTCCAAAGATAAGACCTCGCTTTTAGTAACAGTAAAACTGTCCAGCGCCTCAAAGTCAAGCCCGCTCACGATAAATTGTACCGATACGTGAGTCGCCGCTGTAGGCTTTTTCAAAGCCTTAAGGGTAAAATCCGCTACCGTCAGGGTGCCCTCATCCCAATCTACCTTGGCCTCAAAAGGAAAGTGTTGACTAAAAGGGACCGCTTCATCAAATTCAAACGCCTGCAATAAGCCCGCCGCACGTGCATCTTGTAATCCCTGTACCATACGCCGTTGACCCCTGGGGTTCAAGGTATCCAACTTAGTCAACTCTTGGAATAACGACACAACCCGGCTATGCATGGCCGTCTGCCGCAATAAATTCAAATAGGTGCTAATACTCTGCCTAAAATACTTCCCCGCACGGGCGTTTTCGGCAAATTCACTGCTGTTTTCACGCACGCGAACATATTGGGCTTCCGTCTTAATTTTTGCTCCATCAAAACCTCCGGTCCTGCGCACTACTGCTTTGCCTTTCAGTTTATAAAAGGATAGTCCGTCCAGTTTTCCAACAATTTGAATGATTCCTGTTAATTTTCCCATAAGCTTGTTTTTAGTTACTACTACTCCTGCATTTCTTCCTGCTTTCCATATAGATATAGCATGGATATAGCATGGATATAGCATGG
>JAHEHJ010000027.1 GCA_024644655.1 Flavobacterium sp. | reverse complement strand
TTCAACTTGGGAAATTGATAATGTAAAAATCACAACTAATTAATACACTGAAGATGAAGAAAATTAATTTTTTAGTACTCTTATCTTTTGTTGCATTATTCAGCTCATGTGATGACAAAGCTGAAATGAACTATGTCTATCAAAATAATTTGGCAGGTACATGGAAAGTGACAGAACAAGGGTCTATGAACAGTCAAGGAGGTTTGGATTATGAAGTATATCATAACGATGCCTGTGGAACTGATGTAGATAATATTGTTTTTAATGAAGATTTGACTTTTTCGCAAAATGATTTTAGTAGTGCAACGGGTACTTGTCAAGAAACCTCAGCTACTGGAACCTATGTTCAAGATAATCATAGCTTAACATTAACTCAAGTTGATCAATACGGAACAGTTCATACTACGTTAATTACAATAACTAAATTAGATAAAACTCATTTAGAATTTAATTATAATCAAGCTGGCCAATTGATTTTCTATAAATTAGAAAAATAATAACTTGAATTGATAGGTTTATAAAAGCGGTGCACTTGCACCGCTTTTTTTATGAATTCAATTTAAGGCTTAATATTTTTTGGTACTTTTAGCCCTTAATAAATCATTATTTAAAATGAAGAAAATACTTTTTATAATCGTTAGTACAATGAGTTTAGCAGCAACAGCGCAGGAAGTTCTTACTCCAGAAACCTTATGGAAACTGAACCGAGTTACGGTATTAGGCCTCACTAAAGATAAAAAAGCTATAGTGTATAAAGTAAGTACTCCAGTAATGGAAGAAAACAAATCCAATAGCCACTTTTTTACCATTCCAGTACAAGGAGGTACACCTACAGAAATTAAAGATACCAAAGAGGTATTGACGGATAGAAATGTATCACCAGATGGCAAATACATACTGTCAACTCAAGAGGTGAAGACCGAAAATGTTTTAGGTAAAGACATCTATGCAGATTTGCAAAAAGCAGATGCACAAGTATATAATGCACTTGATTATCGCCATTGGGATACTTGGAATAATGGGTCTCACAATCATGTGTTTTATGCTGAAAATAAAGAGAATGCAACTCCTATTGACATCCTTAAAGACGAACCTTTTGATAGCCCACAAAAGCCTTTTGGAGGTGATGAGGACTTTATTTGGTCACCAACAGGCAAAAGCATTATCTATGTGTCTAAAAAGAAATTTGGAACAGCTTATGCTATTTCTACTAATACCGATTTATACGAATACAATCTAGACACTAAGAGTACTAAAAACCTAACCGAAGGAAATTTAGGATATGACACGAATCCGGCTTTTTCTCCAACAGGTGATTTAACTTGGTTGCAAATGAAACGAGATGGCTATGAAGCTGATAAAAATGATATTATCGTTCGCTTTAAAGCAACGGATATTAATTTAACGGCTTCATGGGATGGCTCTGTTGAGAGCTTTAAGTGGAGCCCTGATGGTAAAAAGGTATATTTTTTAGCAGCTGTAGACGGAACACAACAACTTTTTGAAGTTAATTTCCCAGGATTAACCAAAATTGCAGTTACTGTAAAACAAGTTACTTCGGGTGATTTTGATGTGCATGATATCGTAGATGTATCAATGGATACATTTATCTTAACCCGTACTGATATGAATCATGCCCTAGAAATTTACTCTTATAACGGTAAGAAAAACACTTGGTCCCAAGTGACAAATACAAATGAAGCGATATACAGTAAATTGGCAATGCCAAAATATGAGAGAAGGTATGTAACAACTACCGATGGAAAAAAAATGCTAGTGTGGGTTATCTTGCCTCCTAATTTTGATGCAACTAAAAAATACCCAACATTATTGTATTGTCAAGGAGGTCCACAATCACCACTAACTCAATTTTATTCTTTCCGTTGGAACTTTGCTTTAATGGCTTCTCAAGGATATATAGTTGTGGCTCCTAATCGCCGCGGAATGTATGGACATGGACAAGAATGGAATGAACAAATTTCTAAAGATTGGGGTGGACAAGTAATGAATGACTATCTATCAGCAATTGATGATGTATCTAAGGAAAATTATGTAGATAAATCGCGTTTAGGGTGTATTGGAGCAAGTTATGGAGGATATTCGGTATATTTCCTTGCCGGCGTGCATAATAATCGTTTTAAAACCTTTATTGCACACGATGGAGTTTTCAATTTAGAAAGCATGTATGGTACTACAGAAGAAGTCTTTTTTAACAATTGGGATCACGGTGGACCCTATTGGGACAAAAACAATGCGGTAGCTCAAAAAACATTTACTCAATTTAACCCAATAAAATTCGTAGATAAATGGAACACCCCGATTCTTATTATACAAGGTGGAATTGATTTTAGAGTGCCAATTGGACAAGCACAAGAAGCTTTTCAAGCCGCACAATTACGCGGAATTAAAAGTCGCTTTTTATATTTCCCAGAAGAAAACCATTGGGTACTTAAACCTCAAAATGGTTTAATGTGGCAACGTGAGTTTTATAAATGGTTGAAAGAAACGTTATAAATAAAAAAACCCAACTTATTTAAGTTGGGTTTTTTTATTTATTCTGGATCATTCATTTTGAAACTTTCCATGAACTTAGTGGTATAATTTCCAGCCACATAATCAGGCTCATCCATTAATTGTCTGTGGAAAGGGATAGTGGTTTTTACACCTTCAATATAAAATTCATCTAAAGCACGTTTCATTTTGTTAATTGCTTCTTCTCTAGTTTGAGCGGTAGTAATCAACTTAGCAATCATAGAGTCGTAATTAGGCGGGATTGTATATCCAGCATACACATGAGTGTCTAAACGTACACCGTGACCACCTGGAGCATGTAAAACAGTTATTTTACCTGGTGAAGGGCGAAAATCATTATAAGGATCTTCTGCATTTATTCTGCATTCGATTGAATGTAATTGAGGCAAGTAGTTTTTACCAGAAATTGGCACACCTGCAGCTACTAAAATCTGCTCACGAATTAAATCATAATCAATAACTTGTTCTGTAATAGGATGCTCTACTTGGATACGTGTATTCATCTCCATAAAGTAGAAATTACGATGTTTGTCTACTAAGAACTCTACTGTTCCGGCACCTTCATATTTTATAAACTCAGCAGCTTTAACAGCAGCTTCACCCATATTTTGACGTAATTCATCTGTCATGAATGGCGATGGAGTTTCTTCAGTTAATTTTTGGTGACGTCTTTGAACAGAACAATCTCTTTCAGATAAATGACAAGCTTTGCCATATGCATCGCCAACCACTTGAATCTCAATATGACGAGGTTCTTCAATTAATTTTTCCAAATACATACCATCATTTCCAAAAGCTGCAGCTGATTCTTGACGAGCACTTTCCCAAGCTTTTAGTAATTCTTCTTCTTTCCATACAGCACGCATCCCTTTTCCACCACCACCAGCAGTAGCCTTTAACATAACAGGGAAGCCCATTCCTTTTGATAATTCTAATGCTTGCTCATAGGATTCTAGCAAACCTTCTGATCCTGGAACACAAGGAACGCCAGCGGCTTTCATTGTGGCTTTTGCAGATGCTTTATCTCCCATTCTGTCAATCATTTCAGGTGAAGCGCCAATGAATTTTATACCATGTTCTTGGCATATTTTTGAAAATTTGGCATTTTCAGAAAGAAAACCATAACCTGGATGAATTGCATCTGCATTTGTAATTTCTGCAGCGGCAATAATATTAGACATTTTTAAATAGGAAAGGTTACTAGGTGGAGGGCCTATACAAACCGCTTCATCAGCAAACTTAACGTGAAGACTTTCAGCGTCAGCAGTAGAATATACCGCCACAGTTTTAATGCCCATTTCACGGCAAGTTCTAATTACGCGAAGCGCAATTTCTCCTCTATTGGCAATTAATATTTTTTTAAACATAGATTTTAATTTGAAAATTAAACAATTTGACCCTTGCTAAAAGCGAACAGGGAAGCAAAATTTGAAAATGAATTCAAATGATTACATTCTTTCAAATTAAGATGGATCTACTAAGAATAAAGGTTGGTCAAATTCTACTGGAGACATATCATCAACAAGTATTTTAACTATTTTACCTGTGATTTCTGCTTCGATTTCATTAAATAATTTCATTGCTTCAATTACACATAAAACATCTCCTTTTCCAATAGTAGTACCAACTTCTACAAATGGAGATTTATCAGGGGAAGGTTTGCGGTAAAATGTACCAATCATTGGAGATTTTATAGTTACATATTTAGCGTTTTCATCTGTTGCAGTTGCGGCAGCTGGAGTAACTGGTGCGGCAGTTGGTGAAGCTGGTGCGGCAATTGGAGCCGACATCGCGTGTTGCATAGGTGCTTGCTGAACATAAGTGATATCAGGTGTATTTCCTTCAAGTGTAGTTCTGATAGTAATTTTAATATCACCAGTTTCTAATTTTACTTCTGCAACCCCCGAATTGGATACAAATTTGATTAGGTTTTGAATTTCTTTTAAATCCATAATAGTTATTTTTAGAATTAGATTATTTTTTGTTATAAGCCCATTTTAGGTAAATAGCTCCCCATGTGAAACCACCTCCAAATGCGGCAAAAATTAAATTATCGCCTTTTTTTAGTTTATTTTCGAAATCACTTAATAATAATGGTAAGGTAGCTGAAGTTGTATTCCCATATTTTTGAATATTAATAAGAACTTTATCTTCTTCTAATCCCATTCTATTTGCTGTGGCATCAATGATTCTTTTGTTTGCTTGATGAGCAACTAACCAATTAATATCTTCTTTAGTTAAGTTGTTTCTTTTCATTATCTTTTCACTTACATCAGCCATTCCAGACACAGCATATTTAAATACTGTTTTTCCATCTTGAAAAACAAAATGCTGTCTGTTTTCTACTGTTTCATGAGAAGGAGGAAGAATAGATCCACCAGCATCTATTTTGAGATATTCACGTCCAATTCCATCACTTCTTAAAAATTCATCTTGAAGTCCTAGTCCCTCATAATTCGGTTCAAACAAAACGGCTCCTGCTCCATCACCAAAAATAATGCATGTTGCTCTATCGGTATAATCAATAATTGAAGACATTTTATCTGCTCCAATTAAAAGTACTTTTTTGTATCTTCCGGATTGAATATAGGCTGCAGCATTTGACATACCATATAAGAAACTCGAACAAGCTGCAACGAGGTCAAATGCAAAGGCATTTACAGCCCCAATTTGACTTGCTACATATACTCCTGTTGAAGCCACGGGCATATCAGGAGTAGCCGTTGCCATTATTACTAAATCAATTTCTTCTGGATTTATTTGGGCTTTGGAAATTAAATCTTGGGCGGCTTTAATTGCCATGTAGGATGTGCCTTTCCCTTTTTCTTTAAGAAGTCTTCGTTCTTTGATTCCTGTACGAGTAGTTATCCATTCATCATTGGTGTCAACCATTGTTTCCAATACTTGATTTGAGAGTACAAATTCTGGAACATAAGAACCAACTGCGGTGATTGCGGCTGTAATTGTAGTCATAAAAAAGGTGTTATTCTTAACAAATCAAATGATTTGAAAAGTTGTGGAAATTACAAAAAAAATATTATACCTAAAGAGTTTCACTTTAGATATTTATAAAAATTCAATAAAACAAAAAACTCTCACAAAGTGAGAGTTTGTTTTGTAAAAAAACTGGGATTAAGCTACTGCTACTGATTTATCAATAACAACTTGTCCTCTGTAATACATTTTACCTTCATGCCAATAAGCTCTGTGGTACAAATGTGCTTCACCAGTTACTGGGCATGTTGCAATTTGAGCAACAGTTGCTTTATAATGAGTTCTTCTTTTATCTCTTCTTGTTTTCGAGGTCTTTCTCTTAGGATGTGCCATTTTACTATATTATTTATCCGTTAATAGTTGTTTTAATTTATCCCATCGGGGGTCAATTTCTTCTTTTTTTTCTTCTTTTACTGCTTTGACTTCTAATTCTTTTAATTTTTCAAGAGTACCATTTTGTAATGTTCCATCTTTTACTCCAGGATGAATTCTTTTTTGAGGTACCGACAATACAATCATTTCATAAATATATTGTGATAAATCTATTTGAAATTCACCATGAGGAAGAATTAGCAATTCATCATTATCATTGTTGAATGTGTCACCAAACTGAACTACTAATCTGATTTTTCCTTTTATGGGTAAATCAAATAGTTCACCAGTTAAATCACAAGGCACATTTACAGTACCTTTATGTTTAAAGTTGATTTCTAACAGAGTTGTTTTTTTATCTAAAACAACTTCTACTGCTATGTCGCAACTTACATATTCATCAAAACTAAATGCGTCAAAGAACGTTCTCTCTATTTTAAATTCAAACTGATGTTTTCCTAATTTTAATCCAACGAATGGAATTAAATATTCATTTGTACTTTTCATCTATACAACAATTTGACCTCATTTCGAAGTTTCGGAATGGGAGTGCAAAGATATAAAATTATTGTAATTTCAATAACCTTATCAACATTTTTTTGTTTATAACTGTTTTTCTTTTGTTTTCAAGGGATTGTGACTGATTTCATGATACATATTTCTTGAATTATAGATGTCAATCGCTGTATAAACTGCCTCTTTAAAAGAATTATAATCTGCAATTCCCTTTCCTGCAATTTCATATGCGGTACCGTGATCGGGTGAAGTTCTGATTTTATTTAAACCAGCAGTATAATTTACACCCATTCCAAAAGATAAGGTTTTGAATGGAATTAATCCTTGATCATGATATGTAGCAATTACCGCATCATACTTTTCATATTGATTACTACCAAAGAATCCATCTGCAGCAAAAGGGCCAAATGCAAAGGTACCTTTGTCAAATAATTTTTTTATTGTAGGTTTTAACAATTCATCCTCCTCTTTACCAATTACTCCTTGATCTCCCGCATGTGGATTTAATGCCAATACTGCAATTTTAGGTTTTCGAATACCAAAATCTTGTATTAATGTTTGTTTTACAGTCTCTATTTTTTGGATAATTAGTTTTTCTGTCAAATGTTTGGCCACTTCATTTACGGGTATATGGTCAGTAAGTAATCCTATTCGCAAATTATCTTGCACCATCAACATTAATGCATTTCCTTCTAATTCTTTATTTAAATAATCTGTGTGTCCTGGGAATTTAAAGTCTTCGGATTGGATATTAAATTTATTTATTGGAGCTGTTACCAAAACATCTATTTGATTTTCTTTTAGAGCTTTTGTTGCGGCTTCAAATGATTTGACAGAATATTTTCCAATAGCCTCATCATTAGTGCCAAAATTCAAGTCAACACTTTCTTTCCATATATTCAACACATTTATTTTCCCAATAATTAATTGGTCAATCTTGTCTATGCCTTGAAGGGGAGCAGTTAGTTCTAATTTTTTTTTAATAAAAGAAAGTACTTTAACATTCGCAAAAATAACAGGAGTACATAACTCTAACATTCTAGAGTCTTCAAAGGTTTTAAGTATTACTTCGCTTCCAATACCGTTTAAATCTCCAATTGAAATCCCAACGATTATATTTTCTGCTTTTTTCATAAGTCGGACAAGTTATTTATTGCTAATTTTGAAGACAAATTTAGTAAAATAAAACCATAATGTTTACAGGAATAATTGAAACCCTAGGATTAATAAGTGAAATACAACAAGATGGTGATAATCTTCATATTACGGTTACTTCCACGATCACTTCAGAATTGAAAATTGACCAAAGTGTGGCTCACAATGGGGTGTGTCTTACGGTTGTTGCCCTAAATGATAATCATTACACCGTAACAGCAATAAAAGAAACTCTAGATAAAACCAATTTAAGTTATTGGAAAAAAGGAGATTTAGTTAATTTGGAAAGAGCTATGAAATTAGGTGATCGTTTAGATGGTCATATAGTTCAAGGTCATGTAGATCAAATAGGAATGTGTAAATCAATACAAGAAGCAAACGGCAGTTGGTATTTTGCTTTTGAATATGACAGCACCTTAACCAATATCACTATTGAAAAGGGTTCAATTACAATAAACGGTGTTAGTTTAACTGTTGTTAATTCAAAAGCTAATGAATTTAGTGTTGCAATAATTCCATATACTTATGAACATACAAATTTTAACTCTTTTGAAATAGGTACAAAAGTTAATTTGGAATTCGATGTTGTGGGAAAATACGTGGCTAGATTATATGCTTTGAATCAGTAACCATTAGTTTTAAATTAAATATAGAAAAAAAGCTTCCAATTAATTGGAAGCTTTTTTTCTATTTAAAGATGCTATTTTGTATAACCCATAGGTTAATGAAATTACAAGTAATATGAGTATGCCACCGTCCAATGGTGAGCCTGGCGGAGGCGGAGGCGATGATGGCGGTGGTGGATTTGACGCAGCAGCATTGGCAGCTAAACTAACCAAAAACACAACCAAAGAAATAAAAATTCTATTCGGGACAAAATTCATAGTGCGTAAAAGTAAAAAAAAAATCTATTCACCAAAATAAATTATTTTTATTATTCATAAAATTATTGATTGCAAGACTAAAATGGTATGAATTATTCCGCGAATTATCATAATTCGTTTAGATATTTTGTAATTTAATTTCAAATTAACAGTAAACGTACCATATTAGAAAAAAAAGACCTCTATAAAGAGGTCTTTAGGGTGTGGTCCCACTTGGGCTCGAACCAAGGACCACCTGATTATGAGTCAGGTGCTCTAACCAACTGAGCTATAGGACCGGTTTTGAGGTTGCAATATTAGCACTATTTTTTATTCAGTGCAAGTATTTTTAACGGATTTCTTGACAAAGTTCAATCAAAACCCCATTTGTTCCTTTAGGATGTAAAAACGCAACTAATTTATTGTCGGCTCCTTTTTTAGGTGTTTCATTTAAGATAGTAAACCCTTCATTTTTTAACCGCTCAATTTCAGCTAAAATATCTAGTACTTCAAAGGCAATATGATGAATCCCCTCACCTTTTTTTTCTATAAATTTTGCAATAGGACTATCTGGGTTTGTCGCTTCTAATAATTCTATTTTATTAGGACCATTTTTAAAAAATGAAGTCTTTACACCTTCACTAGCAACTTCTTCTTGTTTATATGCAGGAGCACCAAAAAGCTTTTCAAATAATATATTTGAAGTTTCTAAATTGGCTACAGCAATTCCAATATGTTCTATTTTTTGCATTTTAGTCGATTTTATATAACAAAGGTATAAAAGTAAAATGGGAATAAACTTCCATTATTGTATCAATTCTTAATTGATTAGTCATACGGTTTCAAAAGAATCATTTGTTTTATGCATCCAAACCAATTCTCGCTTTAAATTACAAATCCTCAACAAACTAATTTTTATGTATTTTTGTGGCATGGAAACGAATAGACAAAAAAAAATAGGTAGTGTACTTCAAAAAGATTTAGTGGATATATTACAAGGTGAGGTGCGTAAAAACGGTATAACAAACCTTGTGATTTCAGTATCAAAAGTAAGTGTTACAACAGACTTATCAATTGCTAAAGTGTATTTAAGTGTTTTTCCCCAAGACAAGGCATCCGATTTATTAGTTGCTATAAAAACTAATGCACCTCTTATTAAACACGATTTGGCTCAAAGGGTGAAATTGCAATTGCGTAAAGTACCAAACCTTTCCTTTTACATTGACGATTCATTAGATTATATTGAAAAGATAGATAATGCTTTGTCAGGAAAGGAAAACCCTATTGAAAATAGAGACCTTTTAGAAAAACGCAAGAAATTTTAAGTGAATTTTCCGCTTTACATAGCTAAAAGATATCTTTTTACAAAAAGTAAAAACAATGCGATTAATATCATTACAGGTATTTCTTCTGTGGGTATTATTGTAGGGACTTTAGCTTTGTTTGTAATATTGTCTGTCTTCAGTGGATTGCGGGAGTTTAGTTTGTCATTTTCAAATGATTTTGATCCTGATTTGAAAGTATTACCTATACATGGAAAAACTTTTGAAATTAGTCCACAGCAAATACAATTGCTTAAAAATACTCCAGAAATTGTATCCTATAGCAAGATAGTTGAAGAAAGAGTACTATTTTTTTTTAAAGGAAAAGAACAAGTAACTTATTTAAAAGGAGTTGATACTAATTTTATTGCCACAAATGCAATTTCAAAAAATAATATATTTAATGGGAATTGGTTAAAACCAAAATCTATACAAGTTGTTGTTGGATATGGAATTGCTGAAAAATTATCTTTAGGTCTTTTCGATTTTAACAACCCCTTTGAAGTTTATGTGCCTCGAAAAGGAAAAGGTGTTATTGAAAGTGAAGCCGATGCTTTTAATAAAATTAATTTGATTCCTGTTGGAATCTATGCTGTTAGTGAAGATTTAGATAGTAAATATGTTTTCTGTGATATTGTTTTAGCACAAAATCTTCTTGAAATGAATTCTAATCAAGTTTCTGGTATTGAGATTAAGTTAAAACCAAATTGTGACGATGCTATTGTTAAGGATAAAATAAAGGGTGTTTTTCAAAATAAAGTAATGGTCAAAAATAGAGCAGAGCTTAATGCCACGTTACATAAAATGCTGAATACAGAAAATTTAGCCGTTTATTTAATACTTACTCTTGTTATTATTATGTTTTTATTTGCTTTTTCAGGCGCCATTATTATGATGGTATTGGATAAAAAAGACAACTTAAAAACATTATATTATATAGGTGTAGAACCTAAAGCTCTACAAAAAATTTTTTTATATCAAGGGACTTTGTTATGTGTTATTGGCGGAGGAATAGGGTTGTTTTTAGGTGTAATAGTTGTTTTTATACAACAACACTTTAAATTAATAATGATAACAAATAATTTGGCATATCCAGTGGTTTTTACGTTTCAAAATGCCATTTTAGTTGTAACAACTATAATAACATTAGGTTTTTTAGCTAGCTTAATTGCCAGTAGTAGAGCTAATCGAAAATTGTTGAATTAATTAAAATGGTAATCGGAAAATATCATTTCAATTTCATTCAATGCCTCAAACAAACTTTCGGGAGTTTCCAGAGTAACTAATTTTAAACGGTGTTCTTTGAAATTAGGAATGCCTTTAAAGTAATTGGTGTAATGACGTCTCATTTCAACGATACCAACGCGTTCCCCTTTCCATTCCATAGACCATGTTAAATGATTTCGGGCTGCTTCCACACGGTCTTTCATGTTTGGCTGAGCTAGATGCTCTCCAGTTTTAAAATAGTGCTTTATTTCATTAAAAATCCAGGGATAGCCAATGGCAGCTCTTCCTATCATCATTCCGTCTAAACCATATTTGTTTTTATATTCTAGTGCTTTTTCTGGGGAATCAATATCACCATTCCCAAAAATAGGCATTGTAATCCTAGGATTATTTTTAACTCGAGCAATATATGACCAATCTGAATGGCCTTTATACATTTGGGCACGTGTTCGCGCATGTACAGTTAACGCTTGTACACCTATATCTTGGAGTCTTTCAGCCACTTCATCGATATTGATGGAATTCTCGTCCCACCCTAAACGGGTTTTAACGGTTACAGGTAGATTGGTGCTTCTAATTACAGCTTTAGTCAATCGAACCATTAAATCCACATCCTTTAAAACACCAGCCCCAGCTCCTTTACAAACTACTTTTTTTACGGGACAACCAAAATTAATATCAACTATATCAGGCCGAACTGTTTCAACAATTTTAGCCGACATAGCCATAGCTTCTTCATCACCTCCAAATATTTGAATGCCAACAGGGCGTTCGTAATCAAAAATATCCAATTTCATTCTACTTTTAATAGCGTCTCGAATTAACCCCTCTGAGGAAATAAATTCAGAATACATTAAATCGGCACCATGTAATTTACACAATCTACGAAAGGGTGGATCACTTACATCTTCCATAGGTGCAAGTAATAAAGGGAAATCTGGTAGCTCAATGTTGCCAATTTTAGGCATAGGATATTTTTTTGGCAAAAATACTAATTTTTGTTGGTTTCATCTTCTACGACTTTTAAATCAAAACTTTGACTTATATTTGCCCATTAAATGTGGCTTATAATAGCCTTTCAGACAGATTTACGAAGATGAAAAACATTAGAAATTTTTGCATTATTGCACATATTGATCACGGGAAAAGTACTTTGGCAGATCGATTACTTGGCGCTACCCAAACGGTAACAGCTCGAGAGGAGAAAGCTCAATTGCTTGACAATATGGACTTAGAACGGGAAAGGGGTATTACCATTAAAAGTCATGCTATTCAAATGGAATATAAATATAAAGGAGAGGATTATATCTTAAACCTTATTGATACTCCAGGACACGTAGATTTTTCGTACGAAGTATCACGTTCAATAGCTGCCTGTGAGGGGGCTCTTTTAATTGTTGATGCTGCCCAAAGTATTCAGGCCCAAACGATTTCTAATTTGTACTTGGCTTTAGAAAATGACTTAGAAATCATCCCTGTATTAAATAAAGTTGATTTACCAAGCGCTAATCCTGAAGAAGTAAGTGATGATATTATCGATTTATTAGGATGTAAATTAGAAGATATTATCCATGCCTCTGGTAAAACTGGATTTGGAGTAGAAAATATATTGGCGGCAATTATTGAAAAAATCCCAGCTCCTAAAGGGATTAAAGATGAACCATTACAAGCATTGATTTTTGATAGCGTTTACAATCCATTTCGAGGAATTGAAGTAATTTTTCGAGTGAAAAATGGAGAAATCCGTAAAGGGCAAAAAATTAAGTTCATGGCAACAGATAATGAATATTTTGCCGATGAAGTTGGTACTTTAAAATTAAATCAAGTTCCTAAGGATGTAATATCTACAGGAGATGTTGGTTATTTAATATCAGGAATTAAAGAAGCAAAAGAAGTAAAAGTAGGAGATACTATTACAGATGCCAAAACGCCAACAACCAATATGATTACTGGATTTGAAGATGTAAAACCAATGGTTTTCGCCGGAATATATCCTGTAGATACTGAAGACTATGAAGATTTGAGGTCTTCTATGGAAAAACTGCAACTTAATGATGCATCTTTGGTTTTTACACCTGAAAGTTCAGCGGCATTAGGCTTTGGTTTTCGTTGTGGATTCTTAGGAATGTTGCATATGGAAATTATTCAAGAAAGGCTTGAGCGCGAATTTGACATGACAGTAATTACTACAGTTCCCAACGTTTCCTATTTGGCATATACCAAAAAAGATCCCGAAAAAGGGTTTGTAGTTAATAATCCTTCTGATTTACCAGAACCTTCTAAGTTAGATCGTGTGGAAGAACCTTATATTAAAGCCACTATCATTACTAAATCTGACTTTGTTGGGAACGTTATGAGTTTGTGTATTGAAAAAAGAGGAGTTATTACGAATCAAACGTATTTGACAACTGAAAGGGTAGAATTGAATTTCGATATGCCTTTAGCTGAGATTGTTTTTGATTTTTATGACCGATTGAAAACGGTATCTAAAGGGTACGCCTCTTTTGATTATTCGCCAATAGGAATGCGAACGTCTAAATTAGTGAAATTGGACGTACTACTTAATGCACAAACTGTAGATGCGCTATCTGCATTAATTCACGAAGACAATGCCTATAATATTGGTAAAAAAATGACCGAAAAATTGCGTGAATTAATTCCAAGACAACAATTTGACATTCCTATACAAGCTGCTATTGGCGCTAAAATCATTGCTCGTGAAACCATCAAAGCTTTGCGTAAAGATGTGACTGCTAAATGTTATGGTGGTGATATTTCTCGTAAACGTAAGTTGTTAGAGAAACAGAAAAAAGGGAAAAAGCGTATGCGTCAGGTTGGAAATGTAGAAATTCCACAAGAAGCATTCATGGCCGTATTGAAATTGAACGATTAAAATAATATAACTACCCAATAACCTAAGTTGTTGGGTTTTTTAATTTAGAAATAGTAAGGGCAACTTTGTAAATTTGCCATTTAAACTACATTATTATGTTAGAAGATAAATCTCCACAACGCACACCATTATCTCAATTAGGAGAATTTGGATTAATAGAACATTTAACCAAAAATTTTGATATAAAACAATCCTCAACTCTAAAAAGTATAGGTGATGATGGGGCAGTTTTGGATTTCAAAGATAAAAAAGTAGTTATTTCTACAGATTTATTAATAGAAGGGGTGCATTTTGATTTATCCTATATGCCATTGCGTCATTTAGGCTATAAGGCTGTTGTCGTCAACGTATCTGATATTTGCGCAATGAATGCCAAGCCTACACAAATAACCGTTTCTATAGCCGTTTCTAACCGTTTTCCATTAGAAGCTTTAGAAGAATTGTTTGAAGGTATTGCCTTAGCTTCCAAATTCTATAATGTAGATGTTATTGGAGGGGATACAACTTCATCTCAAAAAGGATTAATTATTTCTATCACAGCCCTAGGAGAAGCTAATGATACTGATATTATATACCGAAATGGAGCTAAAGAGGGTGATTTGTTAGTTGTGACTGGCGATTTGGGTTCCGCATATATGGGGTTACAAATATTAGAGCGTGAGAAACAAGTTTTTCAAGTAAATCCTAACAACCAACCCGATTTAGACGCCTATACCTACTTGATAGAACGCCAATTAAAGCCTGAAGCAAGACATGATATTAGAGAATTATTAGAAAAATTAGAAGTAAAACCTTCCTCTATGATAGATGTTTCAGATGGTCTTTCATCCGAAATTATCCATATTTGTAAGCAATCCAAAGTGGGTTGCAATCTGTATGAAGAAAAAATCCCAGTTGACCCTCAATTTATTAATGTATGTGAAGAATTTAATATAGATTCAACTACTGTTGTAATAAATGGAGGGGAAGATTATGAATTGTTGTTTACAATTGCACTAGATGATTTTGAAAAGATAAAAGCAAATCCTAATTTTACCATTATAGGGCATTTGACTCATGAAAATGAAGGAATACATCTTATTACTAGAGCTAATACTAAAATCCAATTAAAAGCACGTGGATGGGATGCGCTAGAAGAATAAAAAAAGCGATACCGAAGTATCGCTTTCCCCCTAAAGAATTTGTAAAAAAGAGGTTTTTTTGCTCCTCAAATAATCTACAAATACTAACCCTGAATCATTTTGCTAAAGTAAGTAGTGTAGGCAAGAGCATGTTTACGGTTTCCCGCATATTTAGTTACGGTTTCCCGTATAATCGTTAAATGACACCTTTATTCTTGGCTTCGTTAATTAAATCAATATCACTGCCCCCCTTAACCTCTAAAATCTCACGAATATTCAACTTTCGTTTTTCTAAAGCACTTAAAGAAAGCGGTATATATTGTGGTAAATCTTTTGTTTTTACTCCTTTTGACAAGTGAAATAAGATTTGCTTATCAAATACATCAAGTTCTATATTATTATACTGGGCCTGACCCACTAATTTGATAACTGTTTGACTATAATAACTCTCGTTGTTTATTATTTTATCAAAAGCAAATAACAATTCGTCAAAAGTTAAATCATTTTTTATAATCAAACCACTCGGATTTATGTTTTTGATAATATTGTTGATTTTAAGCAATTCTGTATGCATTGTCAATAAAATAATTTTACAACTTGGCATTTCAGTTTTCATCAACATAGCTAAATCTTCTCCCGAATAAATATTTTTTTCCGCATATTCAGGCATACTGATGTCAAAAAAAGCAATGTCAAAGGGTTTTGATTGATCTACTATGTTTTCATAACCCGTTTTACAATTATTGGCTTGTGTTACCACAAATTCATGCCCTTGTTGACTATACTTATTAATAGCATTTTTGTACGCTTCAATGATAAACGGATGATCATCTACTATTAATATATGGATTGGACTGCTCATGCTTATTCTTCTTTAGTTAGAGGTTGAGTTTGTATAGGTAAAGTAATAATAATTCGTGTTCCTTTGTCTTTTTTAGAGCTGATATCAATAATACCTTGACAATCATGTGTTCTTGAAATCATATTTTGCATGCCTATTCCCTTGCTTTTTCGAGTAACATCAAATCCAACGCCGTCATCTTGTATGGTCAAAGTTACATTTTCAGAATCACCTTTAATTTCTACGAATATGTTTTGGGCAGCGGCATATTTATTTATGTTTTGCATACCTTCTTGTAGCATGCGGTACATGTTTATTTTGATGGCATTCCCAATTTTGTCCCAATTCACATTATTGTCAATCGAATAGGTCAGATTTACATCGTGAGCGGTTTTTTGCTCTTCCAGTAAATTGTGAACTATAGAAACAAAGTTATTAATTAATACTTGTTTTTCTCGGTTCAAGTCATGAGAAATTTCACGAATGTCTTGCTCTATCGTTTTTAATTCATTCAGTAATTCAAAGCGCCTTTTTACAGCTTCCTCATCATTCTGAGTGTTTAAACTATCTAGATTTAACCGTAACCCAAACATTCTCCCCAACACACCATCGTGTAAATCCTGTGCTAAGCGTTTCTTTTCTTTGTTTTTACTTTCGTCTATAATGGCTTGTTGCGACATCATGAGATTATAAATATCTTCATTAGCCTTTTGTTGCGCTTGTTTGTACAACAACTCACGAGTACGAGCTCGCTGGGCTCTTAAAACAAATAATAACACTACAATGATAAAGGAAACTACAAATACATAAAGAAGAGTTCTGTTTTTTTCGGCTAAACTGTCTTTTTCTTGAATGATTTCATCGGTTTCGTAGGCAATTCTAGCAAATTTGTCTTTTGATTTTCTTTCGGCTTCATGCAGACTATCGCTTATTTTAATATATTCACCAGAATATTTAGCTCTGTTTTTTATATCTGTTGCTGAAAGTTGTTTTAAAGAGAAAAGGATATCACTTGGGCTTTCATTTAATCGAGCTTCGTTTAATGCGTTTAAAGCATTAGATTTTGCAAGTTCAATATTTCCATGTTTATGATAAAATTCCGATAGATGTATTTTACTATAAACTACTTTTGACAACAACTTTAAACTATCTCTTATTTTAAGAGCTTTATAGAATTCATCAGGAATTTTCAAATTGTTTAATTTGAAATTTGAATAAGCAATATTGTCAATTATTGTTGCATATAAACTTGGATATTCTTTAAATAATTTTTTATCATCACTTAAAGCTTTTTTAAAATAATAAATAGCTTTTTTATTGTTGTTTTCAGATTGATACGTATATCCTATATTATTTAAAGACAATGATACTAAGTGATTTTTGTCTACAGATTTTAGTTCCTCTGCAACAACAAGCGCTTTTTTATGATATTCTATAGCCTTGTTATAATTTGATAATTCAAATGAGATAACACCTAATATATTTAATGCATCATACTCATTTTGTTTGTCATTTATTAGTTTTGCAACTTTTAAAGCTTTGATAGCGGAAAGTTCACCACCTAAAAAATCATCACTATAAAATTGTATCGCCGCTTTTTTAATGTAAACATCAACTAAATTTGTCTTGTCTCCAATTTTAATATATAACTTTTCGGCTTTCGAATAGTAATAAAAAGCACTGTCATTTATGTTATTATTTAAAAAATCACGTCCTTTTATTGTATTTGATTTTGCAATACCTATAGTGTCTTTAATTTCTTTGCTTAAACTTAATAAAATAGAATTTATTTCTTTTCCTTTTAAATTTTCATCAAGATTAGAGTATATGGAAATTAATTTAATATAATTATTCCTTTTTAATGTATCATTTTTTTCAATCTTGATAAGTTCAAAAACTTTATCACAGTTTTTTAATTGTTGTTTTTTGCTGAATTTATCTTCAGAAAGTGTTTTCAATAATATTTTTATATTGTCTTCATTGGAAGATTTTCTTTCGTAGCTGTTTTGTTTGTTGGTACACGAAAAAACAACCGAAATAATTAATATAGAAAAGATATTTTTCAATTAGAAATTTTATTAAAAACGCTAATATAAAAAAAGGCCACCTAATTAGGCGACCTTTTTTTATTTATTTTGATATGAATTCAATTATACAAGCGGTCTGATTTCATTACCTCTTCCTCCGGTATCTTGACTGTTAGCTAATGGTCTAATTTCATTACCTCTTCCACCAGTATCTTGACTGTTAGCTAATGGTCTGATTTCATTACCTCTTCCACCAGTATCTTGGCTATTAGAAAATGGTCTGATTTCATTACCTCTTCCACCAGTATCTTGACTGTTAGAAAATGGTCTGATTTCATTACCTCTTCCTCCTGTTTCACTTGGGGTTGTAAATGACGTGACAATAAGCATTAATGCTAATAATCCGAAAGTTGTTGCTAATTTTTTCATAATTTGAGACTTTTTATTTATTAATGTTTGCTTTCAATTTTAATGTGGGCCCTCTGTAAACACGAAAGGTCAGTAGGTGCTTTCACGATGTAAAACTAAAAAGGATGTCTCTGTCAATCCCTATAAATCAAGGCCTTTATGGTAGAATGGCATTGTTTGATAGTGGATGAGGCTCAAATTTGGGTGGATGATTTTTCTAATATTCTAATTTTTATACAAAATAGGGTGTTATAAGACTCACATTTAAATCAAATGCATGCTAAGGCAAAGGAATAAAACAAAAAAAAGGACCCATTGTTCTAATGAATCCTTTTATAATATTTGTAGCTAGTAACAAGCCTATAATGGTATAATAATATTTAGTGTAGTAAATTGGTTAATTTGTGATTGAATTGTAATTTTTCCATTTAATGTTTCCACCCGTTTTTTTATGTTTTTTATACCGATACCTTTACTTTTTTGATTGGTATCAAATCCTTTACCATAATCCATAATAGAAAGACCCAATTTTCTTTCGTCAATAACTAAACTAATAATAGCTTTTTTGGCCTGTGCATGTTTATTAATATTATTTATAGCTTCCTGTATAATTCGAAAGAGTTGTAGTTTAATAGCAACGGAGACAGAATCCCAATTTAGATCTGGATCCAATTCTAAAATATAGTTTGTTGAAGTTAATTTATTTTGTTCTTCTATTATTTCGTGTAACACTTCAAATTGACTGATGTTTTTGTTAAAATCACTTTGATTTAAATTATGAGAAATGTTTCTAATTTCTTTTTCTACTTCGTGTAAGTTGGTAATATAATGAAGACAAGGTTTCTCCTTTTTTAGCTCACAATTTTGTTGAATTGCATTTAAATTCAATCTAATACTTATCAATTTATTTAAAACCCCATCGTGTAATTCTTGCGCAATTCTATTTTTTTCATTTTGCCGAGCTTCATTTTCTCGTAGTTTTTGAACTAAAGTCAATTGGTATATTTCATTATTAGCTTCTCTTTGAATTTGCATTAACTTAT
>JAHEHJ010000174.1 GCA_024644655.1 Flavobacterium sp. | reverse complement strand
GCCGAAGATGCCGATGTTACCTTGCAACTAAAAGAAGTTTTTAGTCCTATTTTAGACAAGGCAGAAACCAAAAAACTCTTTGACGAAATTGAGATTCCATTGATTCCTGTTTTAGCCGCTATGGAAACCGAAGGTATTCGGCTAGATGTAGATTTCCTAAAAGACATGTCGGTTGACATGCAAAAGGAAATAAACGAATTTGAACAAAAAATATACGAAACGGCTGGGGAGAAATTCAACTTAGCCTCACCCAAACAATTGGGAGACATCCTATTTGATAAATTAAAAATTGGGGGAGCCAAACCAAAGAAAACCAAAACCGGTCAATATGCAACGGGTGAGGAAGTTTTAAGTTATTTGGCCAACGAACACCAAATTGTAAAAGACATCTTGGATTGGCGTCAAATGGTAAAATTACAAAGTACCTATATAGATGCATTACCCAACCAGGTAGATGCAAAAACCCAACGAGTTCACACCGATTATATGCAAACTGTAGCTGCCACAGGTCGTTTGAGTTCCAATAATCCGAATTTGCAAAATATTCCCATCCGAACAGAACGAGGTCGATTAATTCGAAAAGCTTTTATTGCTCGAGATGAAAATTACAGTTTACTTTCTGCCGATTATTCCCAAATTGAATTGCGAATTATCGCGGCTTTATCAGGAGAAGACAATATGATAAAAGCCTTCCAAAACAACGAAGACATTCACAAAAGCACGGCCGCAAAAGTATTTAATGTGTCTTTGGAAGAAGTAACGAAAGAGCAACGAAGCCATGCTAAAACGGTAAACTTTGGTATCATCTATGGGGTTTCTGCTTTTGGTCTTAGCAATCAAACCTCTTTATCGCGTTCCGAGAGTGCCGCTTTAATCGAAGCCTATTATAAAACCTATCCCAAACTAAAATCGTATATGCAGGAGCAAGTAGACTTTGCCCGCCAAAATGGATATGTTCAAACGGTATTGGGTAGAAGACGGTATTTGAAAGATATTAATTCTGCCAATGCTATAGTTCGAGGTGCGGCAGAACGAAATGCCGTCAACGCTCCTATACAGGGAAGTGCTGCTGACATCATCAAAATAGCCATGATTCGTATCCACCACAAACTGACTACTGAAAACTGGAAATCAAAAATGCTGTTACAAGTACATGATGAACTTGTTTTTGATGTGCATACTACAGAATTGGGAAAAATCCAACCGTTGATCAAACACGAAATGGAACAAGCCTTTACAATGGCCGTTCCTTTAGAAGTAGAAATAGGAGTTGGGAAAAATTGGTTAGAAGCACATTAAAACCTTACCCGAAGGTTTTTTATAACTTCTTTGTAGAATCCCGTTGGCGTAATTCAGTATTAATCGTGGTAGTGGTATACGATACAGTTTCTGATGCGTTTTCCAATTTATCGATTAATAATTTAGCGGCAACTTCACCAATTTCAGGTCCGTGTTGACTAACCGTAGACAAACTTGGTGTCATTCGACGAGACCATACCCCATCGGCAAAACCAATAATGGATAAGTCTTGCGGAATTTTATAACCGTTCTGGATTCCCAATTTCATGGCCGTTACGGAAGCGTGTTCGTCTAACGCAAATACACCATCGGGTTTGTTTTTAATAAAAAACCCACCAATCTTAGCATTAAAATCATCTGAATTCTCAGTAAGTATTACTAAAGAATCATCCACTTTGAGTTTGTTTTTCTTCATAGCGCTATAAAAACCTTCCGCTCTATGCTTCCCAACACTCAGATTATCAATACTAGACAATAATGCGATCTTTTTACAACCCGTTTTGATCAAATGCTCTGTAGCATGTACGGCAGATTCAAAATCATCTACTATAACTTTATCACAATTCACTTCAGTTGCGATTCGATCAAACATTACTATAGGAGTACCTTCATTAATTATGGAGGTAAAGTGATCAAACTTTTTTTGTTTTTGAGATTCTTCTGCTACCGATAAGATAAACCCATCAATCGTTCCGTTGCTCAACATTTCTAAGGCATTAATCTCTTTATCTAACGATTCATTAGAAATACAGGTAATTACTTTATACCCATTTTCATCGGCTACTTTTTCAATACCACTAAAAACCTTAGCAAAAAAAGAATTTAAAATATTAGGAATAATAACCCCGATAGTTTTGGTTCTTCTATTTTTCAAATTCAAACCAATTACATTGGGCTTGTAGTTTTTTAATTTGGCATATTCCTGTACACGTTGCTTTGTAGGCTCACTAATTTCGGGACTTCCGTTTAATGCTTTTGAAACCGTAGAAACGGATACCCCTAATTCTTTGGCAATTTGTTTTAAAGTAGCTTTCGATTTCATTTGAATCTGAGTTAAAGTGTAAAAGTAATAAATTTTATGGTTGATAAATCAAACCTTACAATAACTTACCCTACAATTCCCATATTGTATACTGTTATATGTATGCTACCCCATATAGTGTGTTTCCGACATGAATGCGGTATGAGAGCGATGTGTGTCCGATAAAATAATGCTAACATCGGATACACGTCGCACACACGTCGCACACACATCGCACACACTAGGTAGTAACCTCCTAGTAAAACAGCTATTGTGCCCTCTAAAACTAGACCAAAAACAAGAGGCAATGCTGATTTTTTAGTCCCTTGATTCTCAACTCTAAAGAAAATTAAAAATCATTTTTGTATATATAATAAATAATTGTACTTTTGCACTCCCTTAATTGGGAATGGAATGTTTAATTAAAATAAATTATTGTGAACACATTAAGCTACAAGACAGTTTCAGTGAACAAGGCCAATGCAGATAAGCAGTGGATTGTTGTAGATGCTGAAGGTCATAACTTAGGTCGTTTTGCTTCAAAAGTTGCGATGCTTTTAAGAGGTAAATACAAGCCAAGTTATACACCGCACGTTGATTGTGGAGATAACGTAATTGTTATCAATGCAGAAAAAATCAACCTAACTGGTAACAAGTTGGATGACAAAACGTACATCAGACACACAGGTTACCCAGGAGGACAAAGAAGCTTGACTGCAAAAGTAATGCAACAAAAAAACCCTGCATTATTAGTAGAAAAAGCTGTAAAAGGAATGTTACCTAAAAACAAATTAGGTGCTGAATTATTCCGAAATTTAAATGTAAATGTTGGTTCTGAGCACAAACATGGCGCTCAACAACCAAAAACCGTTAACCTTAACGACTTAAAGTAATGGGAGTTATTCACAAAATCGGTAGAAGAAAATGTGCTGTGGCACGTGTGTATGTTTCTGAAGGAACAGGAAAAATTACCGTAAACAAAAGAGAATTCGAAAACTACTTCCCAACAGCTACTTTACAGTACAAAGTATTGCAACCTATGTCTATGACAGAGAATGCTACTAACTTTGACGTAAAAGTAAATGTATATGGTGGTGGTTCAACTGGCCAAGCAGAAGCTGTGAGAATGGCAATTGCAAGAGCTATGTGTGAAGTGGAAGCTGAAAATAGAGCTATCCTTAAACCAGAAGGATTATTAACAAGAGATCCAAGAATGGTAGAACGTAAAAAATTCGGTCAGAAAAAAGCGCGTAAGAGATTCCAATTCTCTAAACGTTAATCGAATATTCGTTCATTTAGTATTGAAATTAAAAACAAAGTTGTCGATATTCCTTGTAAAAAGGGAATTAGTTTAGCATCGAAATGCAGTACAAAGTCTTAAAGTGATACACTTAAAGCGAAAAAGGTGACGCATTGCTAATCACGGAACGTAAACTATTACACAATGGCAAACAAAATTGAAGTTAAAGATTTATTAGAAGCAGGTGTTCATTTTGGACACATGACTCGTAAGTGGGATCCAAACATGGCCCCTTACATCTATATGGAGCGTAATGGAATTCACATTATCAATCTATATAAAACAGCAGCTAAAATTGAAGAAGCTAATGAAGCTTTGAAAAAAATCGCTGCATCAGGTAGAAAAATACTTTTCGTAGCTACCAAAAAACAAGCAAAAGATATCGTATCTGAAAAAGCATTAGCTTGTAACATGCCTTACATCACTGAAAGATGGCCAGG
>JAHEHJ010000166.1 GCA_024644655.1 Flavobacterium sp. | reverse complement strand
ATCGTGTTTCAAACACCTCGGGTGTAATCGCTTCAGAAACGGAGTAGTCACCAATTTTAGTGCGACGCAATACCGATAAATAACCACCCGATTGAAGGGCCTTCCCAAAATCATAAGCTAATGAACGAATATACGTTCCTTTGCTACAGGCAACCCTGAAATCTATCTCGGGCAACGCTATACGAGTAATTTCAAATTCATATATGGTCGTTTTTCGTGCTTGAATCTCTACTTCTTCTCCTGCTCGAGCAAGCTCATACATACGGACACCATCTTTTTTAAGTGCCGAAAAAACAGGTGGCTTCTGGTCAATCTCTCCTATAAACTGTTTTGTAGTTTCTAGGATTAAAGCTTCATCTATATGTGCTGTCGGAAAGGTAGCGTCTACTTGGGTTTCCATGTCATAGGATGGGGTAGTAGCCCCCACTATAATCGTACCGGTATATTCTTTGGCCTGACTCTGAATGTCGGTTATTTTCTTAGTAAATTTTCCAGTACATACAATCAACAAGCCTGTTGCTAATGGGTCTAAGGTACCCGCATGTCCTATCTTGAATTTTTTAGGCAAATCAAAACGACGCTTCAAAATGTATTTCAATTTGTTCACCGCTTGAAAAGAGGACCAAGTCAAAGGCTTGTCAATCAAAAGTACTTGTCCTTCTAAAATTGCTTCAGCTGTCATTTAATTAGCATTCAAGGGATGAATAAAAAAATGGATGACCAATAAGGCAATTCCTAAAACTATTCGGTAATACCCAAATAATTTAAAACCATTTTTTGTCAAAAACCCAATAAAGAATTTAATAGAAGCATAAGCCACTATAAAGGCAACTATATTTCCAACGGCCAAAAGACCTAAATTGTTTGTGCTCAAAACCTCTGGACTGTCTTTATATACATCATAAATGCTCTTTACTGTAGCTGCCATCATAGTAGGTACCGCTAAGAAAAAAGAAAATTCTGCTGCCGTTTTACGGTTCAATCCTTGTTGCATACCCCCAATAATCGTTGCCGCACTGCGACTCAATCCGGGAAAAATAACCGCTAAAGTTTGGTAACACCCAATAGTAAAAGCTTTTTTAGGGTTGATTTCGTTTTCATCTGTGATTCGAGGTTGGGTAAACCATTGGTCCACAAACAACAATACAATTCCGCCTGCCAATAAAATTACAGCAATAACAATCGGAGTTTCCAACATGGCCTCAATGTGCTTTTTGAACAATCCGCCTATTACTAATGCCGGAATGACCGCAACAATCAATTTTAAGTAAAATTGAACCCGCGAAAAATCAAAAAACTTACGCCAATAAATAACAACGACAGATAGTATCGCAGCCAATTGAATTACAATTTCAAATAACTTAGTGAAATCATTTTTGGCTATCCCCATAAAGGATGAGGTAATAACCATATGCCCCGTAGAAGAAATCGGTAAAAACTCCGTGATTCCCTCAATAACAGCCAATACTGTAGCTTGAATGTAATCCATTATTCCGGTTTAGACTTCTTGAAAATAGAATAAATAGTAATACCAAAACCGATTAGAACTACAGTAGGCGCAATACGAATTCGTGTAAAATTAAAAACAGATTCATTCCACACTTTTGGGTTGTCACTCCCGCCTCCACTCATTAAAATAAATCCAACGGCTATAACCGCGATTCCAAGTAAAAGGATTTTGTAATTCGCTTTATCAAAAAGAAAATCAGGTTTTTGCTCGTTGTTTTCCATAAGTTCTATCTTCTAGTTTCTATTCTCTCTATTCTCTGTTCTCTATTCTCTGTTCTCTCTCCTAATACAAATCGTCAGTACGTAAATTCAAAAAGCGTTGGGTAGCAAAATAAGTGCTCAACCATGTAATGACAACACTCAATACCAATACACCCAACAACACTCCCCCTATTGCCAGTTGGTTGTCAAGGATGTCTAAATTAGGGTAATTGGTTTCTACGTATGCTAAAACACCTATCAAAGCTAGTATTGCTAAAGCAGCACCAATCAAACCTAAGATAACACTTCGTTGTATAAAGGGTTTGCGGATAAACGATTTCGTAGCACCCACCATTTGCATGGTTTTGATAATAAATCGATTCGAAAAAATAGCCAATCGTAACGAACTATTAATCAATAAAACCGATACAAAAGCAAATAATCCACTAATGATCAATATCCACATACTGATGTTGTTCACATTGTCATTGACCATAGTAACCAATTGTTTGTCATACACCACATCAGCTATCATGTCGTTTTTACGCAAACGATTCTCTATTTTTGCAATCTCCGTATTGGTTACAAAATCGGCTTTTAAATGAATATCAAATGAGTTTTGTAACGGATTGACACCCAAAAACTGCATGAAATCCTCACCAATAACTTTTTTGTGTTGGGCCGCTGCTTTCTCTTTACTAACATATTCAAAAGATTTGGCAAATTTTGCCGTTGTCAACTCACTCTTAAATGCCGTAGTAACCGAATCCGTTGCCTCGTTTTTGAAAAATACGGTCATCACAATCTCTTCCTTGAAATTGTCAGACAATCGTTTGGAATTGATGACAAATAGCCCCAATATTCCCAACAAAAATAACACCAAAAAGATACTCAACACTACCGAAAAATAGGAGGTGATGACTCTGCGCTTCTGAAACTTTTCAAATGAGGTGGACATAAACAGTATTTTAAGCCGTAAAAATAATAAAGAAAATTGTTTTTATCCTTTATAACGTACAAACTTTTAACTTTATTATAATAAACGTAAATTTGTCGCTAAATTTTTTTAGCAGCGAGTGGTTTGGGCTGTTTCAGTCATCCATTTTCCCGCTTTCCGTTACAATCTCTACGAGGATTTACACTGCAATCGGGGCTAGAAAGTAAACGCAATAATAAAACGCAGCAACTTAGTTACTCAGTGACTTAGCAACTTAATAAATAATGAAATACTTTCACGAACAAATCGAAGCCAAATGGCAACAGTATTGGGCACAAAACCAAACTTTTGCCGCCAGTAACAATTCAGATAAACCAAAATATTATGTCCTAGACATGTTCCCTTATCCTTCCGGAGCAGGCTTACACGTAGGTCATCCCCTAGGGTATATCGCTTCTGATATCGTGGCGCGTTTCAAACGACACAAAGGGTTCAATGTGTTGCACCCACAAGGCTATGATTCGTTCGGGTTACCTGCCGAACAATACGCCATTCAAACGGGCCAACATCCCGAAAAAACAACACGTGAAAATATTGCACGCTACCGCGAACAATTAGACAAAATTGGGTTCTCTTTTGATTGGAGCCGTGAAGTACGTACTTCCAACCCCGACTATTACAAACATACCCAATGGATTTTTATCCAATTGTTCAACGCCTGGTACAATAACGAATCCAACAAAGCCGAAAATATTTCAACCTTAGTTTCTCGTTTCGAAAAAGAAGGGAATGCTACCGTAAATGCCGTTTGCGATGACAACATTGCTCCTTTTACAGCAGCGGAATGGAATGGGTTTTCTAATGATGCCCAACAAAAAAGCCTATTGCAATACCGCCTAACCTATTTGGCCGAAACAGAAGTAAATTGGTGTCCCGCACTAGGAACCGTGCTAGCCAATGACGAAATCATAAATGGGGTTTCAGAACGAGGTGGTCACCCAGTAATCCGCAAAAAAATGACGCAATGGTCCATGCGCATCTCGGCCTATGCCGAACGACTATTGCAAGGACTAGAATCCATCGACTGGAGCGAATCCATCAAAGAAAGCCAAAGAAACTGGATTGGTAAATCCGTAGGAGCTGCAGTTGATTTTAAGTTGAAAGAGTCTAACGAACAAATTTCGGTCTTCACAACTAGACCTGATACGATCTTCGGTGTAACGTTTATGACACTGGCTCCAGAACACGAACTAGTAGCTAAAATAACTACTCCCGACCAAAAAGCAGCTGTGGAAGCCTACGTTGAAGCCACCGCCAAACGCTCCGAAAGAGAACGTATGGCCGATGTTAAAACTATTTCTGGTGTATTCACAGGCGCCTATGCCGAACATCCCTTCACCAAAGAACCTATCCCAGTTTGGATTGGGGATTACGTATTGGCAGGCTATGGTACCGGTGCCGTTATGGCCGT
>JAHEHJ010000154.1 GCA_024644655.1 Flavobacterium sp. | reverse complement strand
CAACGAATGTGCTCGCTGATGGAACGAATGATACCAAGTACCCATCGGTGAAAGCGGTGAAAGATTACGTGGATCAGGCGACTTATGGCACGGCCTTGGCAGCGGATTTAGCTGGTAAAGCGAATATCGCTTCGCCTACCTTCACGGGTACTCCCACAGCTCCCACGCCAGCTTCATCGGATAATTCAACCAAATTAGCGACCACGGCTTTTGTGCAAGCGGCTACGGCAGGTATTGCCTTGCAAGCTGCTGTAGACGCGAAGGCAGATAAAAACTCACCTACATTTACAGGGACACCTGTATTACCTACGGGAACGACGGGTGTCACACAAACTTCTGGAGACAATTCAACCAAATTAGCGACGACCGCTTATGTAGATGCGCAAGTAGCATCAGGAGCTGCGGATGCTACCTCGAGCACGAATGGAATTATTCGGTTAACAGGGGATTTAGGAGGATCAGCTTCGAGTCCATCCGTGGTGAAATTACGAGGTACAGCGATTAGTTCGGTTGCGCCTGTGACGGCAGGTCATGTATTGACTTATGACGCTTCAGGAAGTGGAGTGGCCTATTGGGCAGCTCCTGCTAATTCAGCGAACACGATTTCAGGTGTTGTTCCTGTGGCAAACGGAGGTACAGGATTAAGTTCATTGACAAGCGGTGGAGCCATTTATGCGAGTAGTTCGAGTGCTTTGACAACAGGAACATTGCCACTAACAGCGGGAGGTACGGGAGCTATTTCCCAGCAAGCAGCAATTAATGCATTAACCGGAACACAGTCGGCAGGGAAATACCTACGAAGCGACGGTACAAACGCAGCTTTATCTACGATTCAGGCGGCAGATATTCCTACATTGAATCAAAATACAACTGGAACAGCGGACAACGTAACGGGTATAATCGGAGTAGCTAATGGGGGTACGGGATTAAGTTCATTGACAAGTGGTGGAGCCATTTATGCGAGCAGTTCGAGTGCGTTGACAACAGGGACATTGCCGATTACGGCAGGAGGAACAGGCTCTACAACAAAAAATTTCGTCGATTTAACTAATGCCCAATCTATATCTGGTGTTAAATCTTTTACCAATAATGCCAGCTTTAAAGGAGTTAGTATTGGATATGGAAATGCAACGGGCGGTAGTAATGTTGGCGTAGGCCCCAATGCCTTAAATGCCGTTAGTACGGGACATAGAAATACAGCCTTAGGTGCAGCCTCCATGCTAAATTATGTAGGATCAGGTTATGATAATAATACTAGTGTAGGCTATTCTAACTTATCTGGCTTAACCACTGGAAGTGGTAATACTTCTGTAGGTGCTGAATCGATGCTTTATTTACTTACAGGCACTAATAATACATCAATTGGGAATCAGTCACTAATGAATATAACTGGTAGTGGAAATGTAGGAATGGGTTATTCTAGTGGATCTATCATAACAGATGGGTCAAATAATACAGTGATTGGTTACGCTGCAAATGTAGCTGGAAATAGCCAAACTAATTCTACAGCGTTAGGAAATGGTGCCATAGCAGGTGCAAGTAATTCCGTTCAATTAGGAAATACAAACGTAACAAATGTTAAAACAAGTGGAACATTAACTGCTGGTCAAGTTACATATCCAAATACACATGGAACATCAAATCAGGTTTTAACAACAAATGGCAGTGGTACCTTAACTTGGACGACTCCATCGAGTGGAAGTAGTAATACACATTCAGTAGGAGAATCTTACGGGGGAGGTGTTGTATTTTATACATGGGATAATGGTGCTCATGGATTGATTGTCTCACTTACTGATCAGTGTTGCAATAGTAGTACCATTGGAAAATTTTCGGCAGGTACAGCTACGAATACATTAGCATATAATGGTAGTGGTGGCGCTTTGACCGGTAATCAAACGATATATACCACGATAACAGGTGGTGGTGTAGGTGCAGGGAAGAAAAATACTTTATTAATACTTGCATCACAAGGTTTAGGCAACGGAGTGAAATATGCAGCTAGATATGCAAATGAATATAGTATTTCATCAAATGGAATTCTTTATGATGATTGGTATCTTGGATCCGTAGATGAGTATCATCTACTTGCTAATAATTATGATCAAGTTCTTGCAAACAATAGTTTCACTGCATTAAATGGCCCCAATAAAGATTATTGGACATCAACAGAAATAAATTCAACAGATGCATTTACGGTATATATTCGTACAAATAGTATTACTTCACATATTTTTAATGTATTTCCAAATGCTAAGTCAATGTTTAATAATCCGGGATATGGTAATGTTCGAGCCATTCGCTCTTTTTAAGTTATTTATAAAAAACACAGGCCTCATATTTTTCTATACCCCGCATTCATATCTATCGGGTAGTACATTAGGTTTGATGAAGCTTGTAAAAGAGGTATTTTTTTGATTAAATAGTTTTAAATATCGGGTCAGTGAGAATATCAATTTGCTGATTAGTATTTTGTTCGAAAGCCTATTGTTGAGTCATCTATTTGGGATTTTTATCAGTTTTTGGTCATTTTTTCGTTCTGATATTAAGTAGCTTTGTGGAGTAACGCTGCCGGGGTCGCAGACCCCGGCAGCGTTTACCGCCCCACTATAAATTTTCAACAATCCATGTAGTTGGCGTACACTTATAAATGGCCTTAAATGCTAGGTAGAAGGAAGATTTATTCTTGAATCCACATTGTGCAGCAATTCCCTCGATTGACATTTGATGGTGTGTATTCTCTTTAAATAAGCGAATGGCATAGTCAATGCGTTTTCGATTACGGTATTCAGGGAATGTGGTGTTCAATTCTTTACTGAAGCAACTTGAAACCCGCAAATGCGGTATATTTAATGCCTGTGATAAGGTATGAAGTGAGAAATTTGCCTGTAAATAAGGCCTCTCCGCGTCTATGAACTCCACGATCTGATCTCGATCGCTTGATTTAACAATCAATTCAGGAGACAATTCAACATCCTTTTGGAATTTAATATTTATAAAGTCTCGAAAGCTTAATGATAAGGTGGAATTCGAATTGATTCCATAGATTAATTTAGGAAATAATAAAAAACTGATTGGAGTAAAAATGGTAATAAAATATTGGTATTCCCTGTAATTATTGGTTGCCGAGCGAATATTGAAAGCTACTTGATGAGACTCCTGGTAAGAAGTGAAAAGGATGAGCAAAAAATGTGGAAATATCGATATGAAGAATAATAGAATAATATTTTTTACATAAAGTATATTTTTTGCCTTAATTCGATTAGCCTTTTTCACAACATAATAATTTACAATTGAAAATATCGTAAACCCTATATTGGAAAATAATATCAATTTAAGCTGTGTTTTAAAACTAAAAAACAAAGTGTGCTGATAGGGAAAATTTCGCCGGTAGACATGGTGTTCGATAGACCTAATGATTTTTATTTTTTCCTCGAGGGGTAATTGATAATATGGAAATATGTTGATAAAAAATAATATTGCGGGCAGGCAAAAAAGCAATATTTTTTTATCGAAAACTAATTTTCCTTGAATCGAACTTTTAAAATAATATAAGACAATGGGCCCTAATAAATATCCAATGGGATCCATTGTGAAAATAATTTTAGCTAGTATTTCTTGGTTAGAGTCACTATTTAGCAGGAGTGCTGTAATTTGACGTAAGTTGAAAATGAGGATAATCAGTAATAGGTAAACGATTGTTTTATTTTCCTTCCAATGGAAATTTAAAATAAGTAAACACACGAAAAGATTAAGGTAAATCGATGTTAAAAGCATATTAATTTAAATGGAATTCGTAAACAATTCCAAGGTATGTATTTAATCAAATTTAAACTAGGTAGTATTTTGGAAGTAGTTTAAACTTAGTTATTTTCATACGACTTCGTTTATCGAATTCAATATTCTCAGCTTTATTAGCTTTTGTTTTGTATTGGCTTATTTTAAAAACAATGGGCTAATGCTTTATGAAATTTTCAACGTACCCGCTTCGATTAATCACCTTTACGTTACTGCTAGGTGTTATTTTTCACTTCGCTCAAGCCCAGCAATTCAAGTTCTCCCAGGGCGTTGCCATCACCCAATTCCAGTACCAGAACGATCAAGGTAAATTGATCGATGGCTTAAAATCGGGGTCTGGTTTAGCGTTCCAACTCGCCTTT
>JAHEHJ010000002.1 GCA_024644655.1 Flavobacterium sp. | reverse complement strand
GTCCAACTATCGCTTTTGTAATTCAAATCATATTTCATTCCGGCATTGCCAGAAATACTGCTTTGACCTCCAGCCATCCAATTGTTAAAACTGGCTTGATTTAGCAATATCGTAAACAACCCTTTTCTTTCCCAACCATTAGGTCGTTCTCCTTTGATTTTGGATACGGTCTCTTCGGTTTTCTTTAAAAGTTCTTTTTCACTGACTTGAGCCGTACTCGTAAACACTGAAAAAAGAAAGAATAAAGCAAGTACAATCTTCTTCATTAGAATGATTTTTGAATTTTTCGAGTGCAAAAATATGAATACAATCGTTTAATTCAAAGACTCATCATTTTAAATCAAGCAAACAAAGGCTCTAACGCCCCTTTTTGTACAAAGGTACTGCCGAACACGCTTCGCCATACATAATGCTTTTGGCCAAGGGTTGTAAATAGGATAAAGCCATAATGTAGGCACTCTCAGGGACTGGTTTTTTAGAACACCCCTTCAGTATTATTGGCTTATCTGCATAGTTGGAATAATCCAACTGCGGTAATAGTTCATGATATAAGGCTGTATCCAAATCAAGTAATGTACCCGAAACAACTTTACGGGCAAAAGAAGATAAATAACTGGTAACTAATAATGAAGCCCAAGCAGGCACTATAGCATCGGTAGCACAATGAATGGCCACATAATGATTTTGATATTGAGACCAATCATGGTTTTTCAATGCTTCTCGAAACTCTTTTTCTTTTAATACAAAGCCTTCAATCAACCATTGGGAAAGGTCTATTTGTGTGCGAATGCCTGCTGGATAATAATCTTCCAAATCAAACACTTCCAGCACAGAATTTGCCACTTTATTTATAATCTCATCCATATTTGCCAATCTATTTGATGCACATTCTATAACTTGTGACCCATTACTTTTTAAAGCATACCCAATTCTAGCTTCGCTTCTTCACTCATCAAATCTTTACTCCAAGGTGGATCAAAAGTAATTTCCACTTCACACGATTTTACCGCATCAATTTTTGTAATTTTTTCTTCAACTTCACGGGGTAAAGTCTCAGCAACTGGACAATTGGGAGATGTTAATGTCATCAATACTTTGACCTCATTATCTTCATTAATCATCACATCGTAAATTAATCCCAATTCATAGATGTCAACTGGAATTTCAGGATCATAAATACTTTTTAAAGTCTTTACTACATTATCTCCTAAATTGATATCATCTTTAAATTCTTCCATAGTTTTAATTTTTTATTCGTAAGAAACGGTCTTTAATTCATAATTATCGAATAAAGACATTATTTTTTCAACCCCAAATTCATTATTAGAAAACAATATTCCCGGTGTTATTTTACTTGAAAGATTAGCGTTTAATAAAATGAGGTTGGTGCTTGTATAAGTAGAGGTGACTTTTTTGTAGTGTCCTGAAGTTGAATCTCCATTGAAAAAAATCTCACTTTCATTTTGCTCAAAACTTTCTTTCCTTCTTGTATTTGGAAATATAGTTTTAATTTTTTTCGTGTTATAATCAATTTCTATTTTATAACGGAAATTAGGTAACTCGTCTGCTTTTAAATATTTTTTAGTATTCTCAAAGGCTTCACAACCTTTTATTCTGGTTACTTTGATTATAGTTTTGTTTGTTTCAACATCATAAACTCCATCAAAGGTTTGGGTAGTATGGTAAATTAAACTTGTCAATTTGCGTTGATCTTCTTTGTCAATTAAATCTTTATAATTAATAAAACCACAAATTTCATTTGGACGAAACGGACTCTTAACTTTTAAATATTTTATCCTTGGAAAGTCAAATGAAAGTAACAAAGTGTCAGCAAAAACACCATTCTCATCCATATAATAATTTGATTTTTCTTCAAATACAAATTTCACTTTTGAATAGCTAAGAGGCGATTTTGGAAAATTGCTTTGTGAAAAACAACTCCAAAATCCAATCAAAAAGAATATGTGTATAGAAAACCTCATCTTCTAATTTTTAGTGCTAAACGCCAAGGCATACATCTTGATCTGTTTGATCATCGATACCAATCCGTTTGCCCGTGTTGGCGATAAATGTTCTTTAAATCCAATCTCATCTATAAAATCGGTATGTGCTTCCAATATATCCGAGGCTTTTTGGTTGGAAAAAGCCCGAATTAATATGGCAATAATACCTTTGGTAGTCGATGCATCACTGTCTGCCGTAAAAACGATTTTGTCGTCTATTTGTTCGGCATGAAGCCACACTCTAGATTGACAACCCCGAATTAAATTATCGTCGGTTTTATATTGCGCATCAATTAATGGAAGAGACTTCCCTAAATCGATTACATACTGGTAGCGATCTTCCCATTCTTCAAATAGGGAAAATTCATCTACGATTTCTTCTTGTATTTTTTTGATTATCATTATTCTTTATTTACTAGGGTCACTATTTTGTTGACAAAAGCCGCTATCTCAACGGGGGGATTTCCATGATCAAAATCAAACGTTTCATAGTTCTTCCCTTGATAACGCACTTTCAAATTCGCAATGGCTGCTCCATCAAAAAAACGCTTTTGAGTAGGATCTTTAAAATTAGGCATCTCCTCCAAATTAATTCGTGAAAATTGAGCAACCAATTCACTCCAATCGGCATCAGATATGGCAATTTTTTGTGGATTATCCTCACCGCGTCTGTTTTTAAAGACTGTGGCTTCTTGATTTACAATGATAACCTTCTCATAAAAACCTCTAGAGGTAGCCGTATATTGTATCGCTGTATTGGTGATATCATTTTGAGCTTCATTGGAACAACTTTTTCCCATGAAGACGGTAAGAAATAGTAAAGTGATAACTTTCATTATATAATTTTTAAGACAACATTTTTTGAGCTTTTTGAACGGCCGAAACCATCAAATCAATTTCTTCTTTGGTATTATAAAAAGCAAAACTAGCACGTATAGTCCCTGGTATTTTATAAAAATCCATTATCGGTTGAGCACAATGATGTCCTGTGCGAACCGCTATACCTAATTTATCGATAATCGTGCCAACATCATACGGGTGAATTCCTTCTAAATTAAATGAAATCACCGAAGCCTTGTTAGCGGCCGTTCCATAAATACGCAATCCTTCTATTTGTAGTAATTGCTCAGTCGCATAATCTAATAACTCTTGTTCATAGGAGGCTATGGCATCAAATCCAACAGCATTCATATAATCAATGGCGGTTCCTAATACAATTCCGCCTTCTATATTGGGCGTACCCGCTTCAAATTTATGAGGTAAATCCGCATAAGTAGTCTTCTCAAAAGAAACTGTAGCTATCATTTCTCCACCTCCTTGATAGGGTGGCAACTTGCGCAACCAATCTTCTTTTCCATATAAAATCCCAACTCCTGTTGGCCCACAAATTTTATGCCCTGAAAACACATAAAAATCACAATCTAATGCTTGAACGTTGGGCTTCAAATGAGGAGTAGCCTGAGCGCCATCAATTAATATAGCGGCACCAACTTCATGGGCTTTTGAAATCATGTATTCAATAGGGTTAATGGTCCCTAACGCATTTGAAATATGATTGACTGCCACAATTTTGGTGCGTTCCGACAGCAAACTATCATAGGCCGTTAGTATTAATTCGCCAGCTTCATTCATAGGGATGACTTTCAATTCAGCCCCTGTTCGTTCACACAACATTTGCCAAGGCACTATATTGCTATGATGCTCTAAAGCCGAAACCAAAACCTCATCCCCTGTTTTTAATAGAGTCGTAAATCCATTCGCCACGGCATTAATAGAATGGGTGGTTCCCGAAGTAAAAATAACTTCATGAGAATGTGCCGCATGGATATGATTTTGAATGGTTACTCTTGAAACTTCATAGGCATCAGTAGCCAATTGACTCAACGTATGCACACCTCGATGGATGTTGGCATTGATTTCTTGATAATAGCGTGCTATCGCATCAATAACCACTTGGGGTTTTTGTGAAGTAGCTCCATTATCAAAATAAACAAGCGGCTTACCATTTACTTTCTGTGTAAGTATAGGAAAATCAGCTCTGATTTTTTGGATATCTAACATTTCTTTATTTAGAAAAATTCTAAATACAAAAATAGAAAAATTGGCGCGTAATACACCACCAATTCACGAATATTTATGAATTATTTGACACACTAATTTAAAGCAATGGCTCGGTTGTAGGACGAAAAATCAAATGGTTTGTATTTTTATCGTCTTACTGCTTTTTAGCCTTCACCAACTGTAGAAAGCTTTAAATTGTATATATTGCTTTAAAATTATCATCCATGAAAAAATTTCTGAAGTTTCTAGCCTTTTTTCTACTTATTGTTTTGGTTTATTTTCGATTTTCAATTTATCCCCAATTGGATTTAATTTCGGGGTTTTCGGCAAAAAGCGTGGCCTCAGGACACTTTATAGATAATCGAAATTTAGAAACAATTCAGCAAGGGGATAATGATATTCCAAAAGTAGATTGGGCTACCAATTCCATAAATGACGCCTCTAAATTTGTGACTTCTAGTGTACATGGATTGAAAGAACGAAAAGCCATCTATCGTGAAGGATTAGGAGTCACTTTAATCAATGAGGATTTTGATGTAACCAAACCGTATGAGGTTCCTCAACGGTATCCCCTAAAAAATGGTCGAGAATATCCCTATGGAGACCTAGAACCAAAAGATACTTTGTTTTCCAACATCGATTATGCCAGCTTAGAAAAAGCGATTTCAGCTGCTTTTGACACAAATGGAGAAAAAAAGAAACGAACACGTTCAGTAGTAGTCTTGTACAAAGGGAAATTAATTGCCGAAAAATATGCTCCAGGGTTTACTAGTTCTTCTAAAATATTAGGCTGGTCTATGACAAAGAGTATTACAGCTACTTGTTTTGGAATCCTACAAAAACAAGGCAAAATCAATGTGATGAATCCGGCACCCATAGAGGAATGGAAAAAGGACGAGCGTTCTAAAATCACGATCAATGATTTACTTCATATGAATTCAGGCTTAGAATGGGAAGAAGATTATGGCAAAATATCCGACGTAACAAAGATGCTGTTTCAAGCCGAAAACATGAGTCAAAGCCAATTAGAAAAACAAGCTCTTTTCAAACCAAACACCCATTGGAATTACTCCTCAGGAACTACAAATTTATTATCCGGTATACTTCGTAAACAGTTTAAATCTCATCAAGACTATTTGAATTTTTGGTATGCCGAGTTATTGGATAAAATTGGGATGAATTCAGCGCTTGTAGAAACGGATATGGCGGGTAACTATGTAGGCTCTTCCTATGGTTGGGCGACACCCAGAGATTGGGCCAAATTTGGACAATTATACCTCAACAAAGGAAAATGGAATGGCGAACAACTCTTTGATCCTAGTTGGACAACCTATGTAGCCACACCAACCAATACCTCCAACGGCAGATACGGTGCGCAGTTTTGGCTCAACGCTGGTGGATATTTTCCCGATGTGCCAAGAGATATGTACTACTGTAGTGGCTTCCAAGGGCAAATGGTGGCCATCATTCCTAGCCGTGATTTAGTAATAGTGAGAATGGGATTAATTGAAGAACCCAACTTTGATTTTAATGGGTTTTTGAAAGGGATTGTGAGTAGTTTGAAGGGCCGCTTATAAAAAAGTATACGTATATCCTAAATTGAGTGTAATAGCTGGCATTCCATTGTCAGGAAAGGCAAAACCATAATTATTAAATTCGATATAGAATGTTTCTAGGTTTTCTTTTGACGTTACAGTAGCATATCCTATGGTGTATTTGCGTAAATAACCGTTTAATTTTTCTGGACCTATTTGAAAGCTTTTTCCATAGCCAAAAGCAAATACAAGTTTCCCTTTTTCGGTTATGTCAAGGGCTATTCTACTATTTAAATAAACGGGGAGTATTCCCGTATGATGTCTAAAATTCCCATCAATTCCAGAATGCAAACCTAAAAATAAGTTTCCGTCTTCATCATGAATACCCAATCCACCTCGAAAATTCAAACCGCCATAAGTAAATACATGGGCTTCTCCTTTTGAATCGGTTAAAAACAAAGAAGCTACACCTCCTAGTTCTCCTTCATAATAAAAGTTGTCTTTGAAAAACTGAGCGTGCCCTTTACAGACACCCAATAATAAAGTAATAACTATATATAACTTTTTCAAATCAATAAATAGGCTTACAAATCAAAACCCAAATTAACCCCAAGCTTATTCGCAATAATCTTAGTTATGCGCTGCTTCAATTCAGGAATCTTAATACTTTCTATTACTTCATTAGAAAAAGCATACATCAACAAAGCCTTGGCTTCTTTCTTAGGAATACCACGTTGTTGCATATAAAACATAGCGCTTTCATCCAACTGTCCTATGGTACATCCATGCGAACATTTCACATCATCTGCAAAGATTTCCAATTGGGGTTTAGCGTTAATTGTGGCTTTATCGCCTATAAGAATATTGTTGTTTTGTTGGAACGCATCCGTTTTTTGGGCTTCTCTCTCCACATATATTTTTCCGTTGAAGACCCCTGTAGAACTATCCGCTAATATCGTTTTATAATTTTGATGACTCTCACAGTTGGGTGTCGCATGATGAACCAAAGTGTAATGATCCACGTGTTGCTTGTCACCAATGATGGTAATCCCTTTTAAGGTTGAATCGATACGTTCGCCAAAATGATAGAAATTCAAATTGTTACGAGTAATGTTGCCCCCAAAAGAAAAAGTATGCACCGAAACCCTACTTTCTTGTTTTTGGGAGATATAGGTATTGTCAATCAAGTTCGCCGACAACAAATCATTTTGAATTTTATAATAATCGACTATCGCGCGCTTTTGAGCAAAGATCTCGGTTACCGCATTGGTCAATACTGGGTTTTCATTCAGACTTTGATGACGTTCTATAATTTGTACATGGGCATTTTCACCAACAATAACCAAATTTCGAGGCTGAACCATTAAAGCGTCTTCTTTCCCAGTTGAAAAATAGATGACTTCTATAGGTTTTTCAACCACTTTGCTTTTTGGAATATTAATATAAGCTCCCTCATTGGCAAATGCGGTATTTAAAGTCGTTAAGCTCTCATCCTTACTGGCAATTTTATTGAAGTATTCGTCAATAATCATCTTATATTTGGGCTTAGTCAATGCCGATGACATCAAACACACATCTATTCCATCATGTGTTGTAGCCGATAAAAAAGACGAAAACTTCCCATCTACAAAAATCACTTTATGCGTATCGATTTCATGCAAAAAGTATTTTTTTACCTCAGCAAATTCAATTGCATTTTCATGTTTAGGGAAAACAGAATAGTCATTTTTTAAAATAGCGTTCAGCGAAGTGTATTTCCAAGCTTCCTCTTTTTTAGTAGGGAAACCTTTTGTTTCAAAATTCTTAATAGCCGAAGTACGCACATCATGCAAACTAGCGTTCACATCTATTTGCGCTTCAAATGCCATGAAGGAAGAGATCAGTTTTTCTTTTAATTCCATATTTTTTGTCTTAAAGTCGAAAGTCAAAAGTCAAAGGACTTTATTCTTTTGGACTTAAATATTTTATAAAACCACTTAAAAGTTTTGATACTTCTGTAATAGCTTCTAAGAGCTTTTCAAATTCTTGTTTTGTAATATAATCTAAATCAAATGCTAGATATATTTGTGAGCGAACTTCTCCTGCCGATGCTTTTGCCACATAAAGAAAATATATGAATTCTTTATCTGTATTTCTTTCAAAACCTTCAGCAATATTTGATGAAATTGACAATGAAGCCCGTCTAATTTGTCTAACAAAATCAAAGTCTTTTTTAAAATTGGAGTTTTCAGTAATTTGATAAATTTGCTTTGTAAACTCTCTTGCTTTTTTCCAAGAACTAATTTCTTCAAATGATTTAAATGTTCCCATCTTTTGACTTTAGACTTTTGACTTTAGACTCTAGACCAATTCATTTTTAATCCAATCGTATCCTTTTTCTTCTAACTCGTAGGCCAACTCTTTTCCTCCCGATTTTACAATTTTTCCATCCATCAATACGTGAACGAAATCCGGAATAATATAATCTAACAAACGTTGGTAGTGCGTAATCACGAGTACCGCGTTGTTTTCGTTTTTCAATTTGTTTACTCCATTAGCCACAATGCGAAGTGCATCAATATCCAATCCTGAATCGGTTTCGTCTAGAATCGCAATTTTTGGCTCCAACATGGCCATTTGGAATATCTCGTTTCTTTTCTTTTCTCCACCCGAAAAACCTTCGTTTAACGAACGAGATAAAAATTTACGGTCCATTTCTAATAATTCCGATTTTTCGCGAATCAATTTCAACATTTCATTCGCAGGCATTTCGTCTTGCTTATTAGCCTTACGCTTTTCATTGATTGCCGTTTTGATAAAGTTGGTCACCGATACTCCTGGAATTTCTACCGGATATTGAAATGACAAGAAAACTCCTTTATGAGCACGCTCTTCAGGAGCCATTTCCGAAATATCCTCTCCTTCCAACAGGATTTCTCCTTGGGTAACTGTATAATTCTCGTTTCCTGCAATGATGGAAGAAAGGGTGCTTTTTCCGGCACCGTTAGGTCCCATAATAGCATGAACCTCTCCGGCCTTAACCTCAAGATTAATCCCTTTTAATATGTCTTTGTCTTCTACAGAAGCGTGTAAATTTTTTATGCTCAACATTTTGTAAATGTGTTTATTCTAGTTAATGATTATCCAACGGAACCTTCTAACGAAATCTCCAATAATTTTTGAGCTTCTACCGCAAACTCCATCGGCAACTTGTTTAACACTTCTTTACTGAAACCGTTTACGATAAGCGCAATGGCTTTCTCAGTAGGAATTCCTCTTTGGTTGCAATAAAAAACTTGATCTTCTCCAATTTTAGAAGTTGTGGCTTCGTGCTCAATTTTGGCAGATGAATTTTTACTTTCAATGTAGGGAAACGTATGTGCCCCACAATGATTACCCATCAGCAATGAATCACATTGGGAAAAATTTCGGGCATTATCGGCATTGGCACTAATTCGAACCAATCCTCTATAACTGTTTTGTGATTTTCCAGCCGAAATACCTTTAGAAATAATAGTCGACTTGGTGTTTTTGCCCAAATGGATCATCTTAGTTCCTGTATCGGCTTGTTGGTAATTGTTCGTTACCGCAATCGAATAAAATTCGCCTATAGAATTATCTCCCTTCAATACTACAGAAGGATATTTCCATGTTACAGCCGAACCCGTTTCAACTTGAGTCCATGATATTTTGGCATTCTTTTCACAGATTCCTCTTTTGGTTACAAAATTATAAACCCCTCCTTTTCCTTCTTTGTTTCCAGGATACCAATTTTGAACCGTAGAATATTTGATTTCGGCATTTTCCATCGCAATCAACTCAACGACCGCAGCATGTAATTGGTTTTCATCTCTACTTGGCGCCGTGCAGCCCTCCAAATACGAAACATAACTGCCTTCATCAGCAATCAATAAGGTGCGTTCAAACTGTCCTGTGCCCGCTTGATTGATACGGAAATAGGTTGATAATTCCATCGGACAACGAACACCCTTAGGAATGTAACAAAATGAACCGTCTGAAAATACAGCCGAATTCAAAGCCGCATAATAATTATCTTTTTGAGGCACTACGGTACCCAAATATTTCTGTACCAAATCGGGATATTCCCGAATCGCCTCTGAAATACTCATAAAGATAATACCTTTCTCTGCCAATGTTTTCTTGAATGTAGTAGCTACCGAAACGGAATCCACCACAATATCCATAGCCACATTATTTAATTTCTTCTGCTCATCTATTGAAATTCCCAGTTTTTTGTACATCGCCAACAACTCTGGGTCTACATCATCTAAGGTTTTGTTAGGATCAGCCTTTTTAGGAGCCGAATAATACGATATCGCCTGAAAATCGGGTTTCTCATAATGAACATTAGCCCACTCTGGTTCTACCATCTCTTTCCATGCTCGAAACGCCTCAATTCGCCAATCTGTCATCCATTTTGGTTCCTCCTTTTTCAAAGAAATAGCGCGTACAATATCTTCATTCAAACCAATAGGAAACGTCTCCGAGTCTAAGTCGGTGTAGAATCCATATTCGTATTCTTTGTTTTCTAATTCGACTTTTAAGTCGTCTTCTGTATATTTTGCCATATTTTTATAACGAGAACGATTCCCCACATCCACAAGTTCTACTTGCATTCGGATTGTTAAACACAAACCCTTTTCCATTCAACCCGCCCGAAAATTCTAAAACAGTTCCGGCTAGGTATAAAAATGATTTCTTTTCTACAGCAATTTTCACGTGGTTATCTTCAAAAACTTTGTCGTTTTCACCCAATGCTTTATCAAATTTCAATTCATAAGACAAGCCCGAACAACCGCCACTTTTTACGCCCACACGAACGTAATCGTTTGCCGCATCAAAACCGTCTTCTTGCATCATCTCAATGATTTTTTTACTCGCAGTATCAGATACTTTAATCATAGCTTATTTTGATTTTGTCTAAATAAAAGGCAAAGTTAATACAAATATCTTTTTTCCCCACATTCATTGGCATTTTTATAACAAATGCGATCATAGAAAAAAACAATGTGGCCACTAGTATATACTATACATATAACCCAACTAAAAACTATAGATATAGCATGGATTAGTTACGCCAACCTCGGTTAAAAGCCGCTATACAGTCATCCTCAACATAGAAAGTACCGTCTGAATTTTAGGAAATGCATTGAAAAAAAGGGCGTAGTATTCATTATTTTACTATAAATTGTATTTTTACCAAAAAAGAATACCATGAAAATTTACCCCATCGAAGCCGGTAACTTCAAGTTAGACGGCGGAGCCATGTTTGGAGTAGTACCAAAAACAATCTGGAATAAAACCAATCCCGCAGACGAAAACAACCTTATCGATATTGCCGCGCGTTGCCTACTCATTGAAGATGGGAAACGTCTGATATTAATCGATACCGGTATGGGTAATAAGCAATCCGAGAAGTTTTTTAGCTACTATTCACTTTGGGGTTCGCATTCATTAGACAGTTCATTAGCAAAATATGGCTTTCATCGCGATGACGTAACCGATGTATTTATGTCTCATCTGCATTTTGACCACTGTGGAGGTAGTGTCAATTGGAATTCCCAAAAAACAGGCTATGAAGTGGCTTTCAAAAACGCAAAGTTCTGGACCAATGATAACCATTGGGATTGGGCTACTAAACCCAATAACAGAGAAAAAGCATCCTTCCTTTCTGAAAATATTATGCCCATGCAAGACAGTGGTCAATTGCATTTTATCCAAAGAAATGACAGTGATTTTATTTCAAAATCGGAATTGGATTTCGGAATCTACTTCGTAGACGGCCATACCGAAAAAATGATGCTACCACACATACAATACCAAAATAAAACCATTGTATTCTGTGCCGATTTAATTCCCACTGCCGGTCATATTCCGCTCCCATATGTAATGGGATATGATACTCGTCCCCTTTTAACCATGCCCGAAAAAGCTAAATTTCTTCAAGCTGCTGTTGAACACAATTACTACTTATGGCTCGAACACGATGCTCATAACCAAATCATCACTGTTGAAAATACTGAAAAAGGGATTCGTCTAAAAGAAGTATTTCGTTGTGAAGATATCTTAACATAGTGTTAATGAATACAGTTACTGTAACAAAACCCTATATTTTTATACCCATTCTTAAACCATAAATGATCATGAAATTCATAAAGATTTTAGTACTAGCGCTGTTTACATCTGCTATTTCAGCCCAAACATTCGATAAAAACTTTACCAAAAAAGGAGAACTTAGCGAGCAACAGCTGCAACGCTGGAGCCACCTCGATTTACTAAAAGATACCATTCCAGGGATGAGCGTAGATAAAGCCTATGCCGAACTTTTAAAAGATAAAAAAGGAACCAAAGTAATTGTAGGTGTTATCGATTCTGGAGTAGATATTGACCATGAAGATTTAAAATCTGTTATTTGGACCAATAAAAAAGAAATCTCAAACAACGGAATCGACGATGATAAAAACGGCTACATTGACGATGTACATGGTTGGAACTTCCTTGGTGAATCTAATAATGAAAACCTAGAATTAGTTCGAATCCTTAAAAAAGGGGATGACGGTTCTGATATGTATAAAGCCGCTCAAGCCGAATTCGATAAGAAAAACGATAAAATGCTGAAAGAAAAATACCAAGTGGATTTTATCGTCTCAGCCGACAAAACGATTAGAGAATTCTTAAACAAAGAAAATTATACAGAAGACGAGGTTAAAGGAATTAGCAGTACGGATAGAAAAATTTATCAAAGTAAAATGATAATGCTATCTATGATTGATCAAGCGGGTTCTGGTTTTCATGATGAAATTAGTGACTATAAAGAATACATTGGAGACCAAGTAAACTATAATCTTAACAAAGATTTCGACGGAAGAAAAGTAGTAGGTGATAATCCTGAAGACATAAACGATAGAAATTACGGTAATAATGTAGTGTATTCTAAAGACCGTAAAGACTCGTTGCACGGAACTCACGTGGCCGGTATTATAGCCCAAATTAGAAATAATGGAGTAGGAGGCGACGGAGTAGCCAACAATGTGGAAATCCTACCCGTAAGAGCCGTGCCTAACGGAGACGAATACGATAAAGATATCGCATTAGCCATTCGCTATGCCGTAGATAATGGGGCCAAAGTTATCAATGGTAGTTTTGGAAAAGACTTTTCACCTCATAAAGAATGGGTGTGGGACGCCATGAAATATGCCGAAAGCAAAGATGTATTATTGGTATTTGCCGCTGGAAATGATGGGAAAAACATTGATGTAGAACCTACTTTCCCAATGGATACAAAAGACAAAAACAAAGAATTGGTTAAAAACGTAATTACTATTGGCGCACTCAACAATAACTTTGGAGAAAATGTATTGGCCGATTTCTCTAATTATGGTGCTAAAAATGTAGATGTATTCTCGCCAGGTGTAAAAATCTATGCTACCATCCCCGATAACAAATTCAAATACGAACAAGGAACTTCAATGGCATCACCAAATGCAGCTGGAGTAGCCGCTCTTATTCGTTCATACTATCCGAATTTAAAAGCAGCCCAAGTAAAAGAAATCCTAATGAAATCAGGAACTCCTATTACTTTTGATGTAGCTGTTGGTACCAGTGCAGATAAAATGCCGTTCTCTAAAGCTTGTGTTTCGGGCAAAATGATCAATGCTTATAACGCATTAAAAATGGCTGAATCTATTTCTAAAAAGACTAAAAAGACTCCTAAATTATAATCCATCAAGGAAGGCTAATCACCTTCCTTTTTTATTTTTATACTTATGAAAAACAAACTGCTATTCGTATTGGGGTTACTACTAGGTAATTTTTTTGTAGTCCTAGGTCAATCAACTGCCTATTGGCAACAACATGTAGATTACAAAATGGACGTTACTATGGACGTCAAAACCTATCAATACAAAGGAAAACAAGAATTGGTTTATACCAACAATTCCCCCGATACGCTCAAAAGAGTGTTTTATCATTTGTATAATAATGCATTCCAACCTGGAAGCGAAATGGACGCACGCCTACAAAGTATTCCAGACCCCGATGCCCGTATGGTCAACAAAATAAAAAATGCAGCGGGAAAAGAAATCAAAGAAAGCCGTATCGCAAAATTACAACCCAATGAAATAGGCTATTTACACATCCTAAACTTTAAACAAGACGGTTTAGCTGCTAAAGCTAAAGAAGTGAGTACCATTTTGGAAGTAGAATTAGCCCAACCGATATTACCTGGTAAATCAACTACTTTTACCCTTGATTTTGAGGGGCAAGTGCCGGTTCAAATTCGTCGCTCTGGCCGCAATAATAAAGAAGGGGTAGAATTATCCATGGCACAATGGTATCCAAAAATAGCGGAATTTGATTTTGAAGGCTGGCATGCCGACCCCTATATTGCAAGAGAATTTCATGGTGTTTGGGGTAATTTTGATGTAACCATTACTATTGATAAACACTATGTTTTAGGCGGAAGTGGATACCTTCAAAACAAAAACGAAATTGGATACAATTACCAAGACGCTGGCGTAACAGTTTCTATTCCTAAAAAACAAAAAACGTTATCATGGCATTTTATAGCACCAAATGTGCATGACTTTACCTGGGCAGCCGACACGAATTACATACACGATGTAGTACCCACCACTTTTGGAACTACACTGCATTTCTTATATAAAAACAATCCTAATATCATTTCAAACTGGAAAAATGCGGAACCCAAAACGGTCCAACTCATGGAATACTATAATACCATTGTTGGGAAATATCCCTATGACCAATATTCCGTAATTCAAGGCGGTGATGGGGGCATGGAATATGCCATGTGTACATTAATATTGGGCGAAGGAACTTTTGAAGGTTTAGTAGGTGTAATTGCCCATGAAATGGGGCATTCTTGGTTCCAACATATTTTGGCCTCCAACGAAAGCAAACACCCCTGGATGGACGAAGGATTTACATCGTTTATCGAAGACTTAGGTATGAATGAAATAGCGGAGAAAAAGGTAGCAAATCCATTTTCAGGAGCCTATAAAAACTATCTCTATCTAGCCAATTCAGGAAAAGAACAACCGCTTTCTACTCATGGAGATCGCTTTGATTATAACCAAGCCTATAGTATAGATGCCTATAGCAAAGGGGAAGTTTATTTAGCACAGCTTATCTACTTGATTGGAAAAGACAATTTGATGAAATCCATTAAACGCTATTATACCGACTTCAAATTCAAACATCCTACACCAAATGACAGCAAGCGAACTGCCGAAAGAATATCGGGAGCCAACTTAGATTGGTACTTAACCGATTGGACCGAAACCACTAATACTATTGATTATGGTGTAAAAGAGGTAAGGGTTGACCTTGGTAATACAGGAAATAATACCGTTATTACTCTTGAACGTATTGGCAGAACACCTATGCCAATTGATATGCTGGTAGAATATACGGATGGCACTCAAGAAAGTTTTTACATTCCACTTCGCATGATGAGTTTTGAAAAAGAAAACCCAACACCCGAAATCAAAAGAACGGTGTTGCCCGATTGGGCTTGGGCTTATCCAACATATTCATATATTCTCCCTACCAATAAAACAATATCCAAAATCACGTTAGACCCTAGTGGTTTAATGGCTGATGTGAAACCCGAAAACAATGTGTACCCGGCTAAAAAATAGACAAATACAGTCCTTTCATGAGTAAGAATTCTATAGCATGAAATCTGAAATAGAATTTGTAGTTTTACATTCGATTAATTTGTAGTAAAAATGAAACTCGTATACTTATTTTTTATAGGATTGCTTCTCAACATGAACAATCCGATTACGGCTCAAGTGTATCGCTTCAAAACCAGTAGCGTTAGTATTATGGAAAAGGATACTAAAGGAAAATGGGGTGAGTGGTCTGATTTCAAAAAAGCAGAACTCATCATAACACTTGATGGTAGCAAAGACCGAATCATTGTGAACACTCGTGAGATGCAGTTGTATAAAATTTTGTCCTATGGTCAAAAAATAGAAACAGAGTTTGACGAAACTGTTCCCTTTGATTGTGAAGATAATAATGGAGGACCCTGTAGTATTATGATAGTAACGCGGAAAAATCAAGACAATCGAATGCAGATTTACATCAATTACAATGATGTAAAGATGGTGTACAACGTCTATAACCCTAAGTAATTTATACTGTTATGGATTTTTCATATCCAAAAAAGGAAAAACTAAAGAAGAAAAACAGCATTGACATGTTGTTTACTTCGGGGAAATCTGTGAGTAAATATCCTTTAAGACTTGTATATGTTGCCAATGAAACCGAAGATACCCCATTAAAAATAGGCGTTTCTGTTTCAAAAAAGTATTTCAAAAGAGCTGTGGACCGCAATTATTACAAACGCCTTTTGAGAGAATCCTACCGATTAAACAAATCGTTATTACTTGATAATTTAGATTCCAAATACAGCGGCATGCTTTTTTATCAAACAAAAGATACGTTGGATTTTGAAACGGTAAATGTCAAGACCAAACAACTCTTTGAAAAACTCATTCAAGCAATAAATGATGAAAAAAACCGTTAACATACTTAAGTATAAGACGAGTTTCATCTAATTTACTATATTCGCTAACTTCTTAAAAGAAAGTGACATGTTCAAAAAAATAAAAAAAAGATATCTCATCACAGTAGTCCTGTGCGGATTTCTATTTGTGGGAGTAAGCTTTAAAGACGATTTCTTTGAAATATCAAAGCAAATTGAAATCTTTACTACACTCTATAAAACCATCAACCAAAATTATGTAGATGAAACCAACCCTGCTGAGCTAATGGACAAAGCCATTAAAAGCATGTTGGCTGACTTAGACCCGTATACCAATTATTTTAACGAACAAGACGTTATTAAATTTAAAATCAACAATACCGGTGAATACACAGGAATTGGCGCTTTAATCACACGAAAAGAAGACAAACTAATCATCAAAGAGCCCTACAAAGGTTTTCCCGCAGATAAAGCAGGGCTTAAAGCTGGAGATGAAATCACCCAAATTGGAGATGTACTTTTAGCCGACTTCAAAGATGATGCTTCACAACTATTAAAAGGGGCTAAAAACACCAAAATAGACATCAAATACCTAAGACAAGGTAAGGTTATGAATACCCAATTGGTCTTAGATGAAGTAGAAGTAAAAGCTGTTCCCTTTTTCGGAAAAATTGATGATAAAACAGGGTATATCGTTTTATCTCAATTCAATGCAAAAGCTTTTTCAGACACCAAAGAAGCTTTAGAAAAATTAAAAGCAGATGGAGCTACTCAAATCGTTCTAGATTTAAGGGGAAATCCAGGTGGGTTACTCAATGAAGCTGTAAATATTTGTGGATTATTTGTGGCGAAAGGGGAGACTATAGTAACCACTAAATCGAAAAATGCCAAGTTTAACAATACCAACAAAACAAATCGGGAGCCTATCGACACTGATATCCCTTTAGTGATTATTGTGGATGGTAAAAGCGCCTCTGCATCTGAAATTGTATCGGGTGCACTTCAAGATCTTGACAGAGCAGTAATTATAGGAAGTAGAAGTTATGGAAAAGGATTAGTTCAACGTCCTTTTGATATGATATACAATACTCAAGTCAAAGTTACTATCGCTAAGTATTATACGCCTTCTGGACGCTGTATTCAGGCCCTTGATTATGCCCATAAAGACAAGGATGGTAAGGCAATTCGAACTGAAGCTAAGAACTACAATGCTTTTCAAACTAAAAAAGGCAGAACAGTATATGATGGAGGAGGTATTCTACCCGATGTTGTACTAGAAAACACCAAAACTAGTGCCATAGCAGATGCGCTACAAAAAAACGACGGTATCTTCAATTATGCAACATATTACTATTATAAAAACCCAACTTTAGGAGATAAAACTCCAATCCTAACAGATGCCGACATCGTTGATTTTAAAGCGTTCTTAAAACGGGAAAAAATAGCTTTTGATACCGAATCCGAATTGGCTTTAAAAAACATGCTGGAAAAGGCTAAAAAAGAAAATGTAGATGGAGCAATCACTACAGAATACCAACAGTTGCTTTCAGCTCTTGAAAGAAGTGAAGAAACGCTAATTGATAAAAATAAAACAGAAATTAAAAACTTACTATTGGATGAAATTATTAAACGATATCAATACAAAGAAGGCTTGTATCAATATTACATTAAAAATAATTTCGAAATCAAAAAAGCAGTTGAAGTGTTGAACGACAAAGCAACGTATAATAAGATTTTAAAACTATAATATGAAGCTATTAAAATACCTTCCTTTGCTTTTCTTCGGTTTGCTACACGCACAAGAAGAAGTGGTGCACTCGGTTTATTTTGATTTTGACAAATTCTCTTTAAACGACAAACAAGTTCTAGAGGCCGTTGACTTTATTAAAAAAACAGATTCCACTCGAATCGAATCGATACAGATTTTTGGGTACACAGACGATATAGGTAAAGAAGCCTATAATTACAAACTCTCTACCAAAAGAGCAACCGCTATCCAAAATAAGTTTATCGAAAACGGGATAAAAAGTAAAATTATTGTCACCATTGAGGGGAAAGGAAGAATCTTGATTGACGATGATATTGTAGAAAATCTTCCTGAAAAGCGTTCCAAAAACAGAAGGGTAGATGTCGTTTTAAATTTAAAACCACTTCCTAAAATAGAAATACCCGGCTTTTACAATACCATACAAAAGCACCATGTCGTGGGGGATCATATTTATTTGGATAATGTATTATTTGATAGAGGAAGTAGTAAGCTTACCTTCAAAACAAAAACCGAATTAGATAAAATTGCCCGATTGTTATTGAAATATAAAAACTTCGAATTTGAAATACAAGGGCATGTATGCTGTACTCCACCTTATCAAAAAGAAGCTATTGATATGGATACCAAAAAAAGGCAACTATCTATTAATAGAGCCCAATCCGTTTATAAGTATTTGATTTTTAAAAAGGTATCCAAAGAACGTATGACATTCAAAGGCTATGGGAATACGGTTCCTTTAGGCAAAGGCGCCGAATACGATCGAAGAGTAGAATTAGTGATTTCGAAAGTATAATTAGTCACGCTTCATTTGTATGTGGGGGATATCATCCTCTAAGTACATTTCACTGCTAACGGTAAAGCCATGACTTTCATAAAAACGCTGCAAATACAATTGGGCCGAAATCGTAATGCAAGTGGTCCCAAAATAATTTTGAATTGCAGTAATTGCTGCTTTCATTAAATCATGCCCTAATTCTTGATTTCTATGGGTAGCTTTAACTAAGACCCTTCCTATAGAGGCTTCGTTAAAATAATCGTTTGCTTGAAACAAACGCGCATAGGCAATCAATTTTCCGTCCATTTCTCCTAAAAGGTGTATTGCTTTTGAGTCTTTACCATCTACATCTTGATAGATGCAATTTTGCTCCACCACAAAGACCTCACTACGCAATTGTAGCACATTGTAAAGCTCAACCGTAGAAAGTGCCTCAAATCGCTTTATTCTCCATTCTATTGTCATTTGCCTTTTTGTTTTAGTTGTACCGATTTGATCATGGCTTCCAATTCAAACATTAAATCACGCTTGTCCTTAGATGGAGCATAACAAAATCCCTCCAAAACTAGAACTCTTTTATTTTCCTTATCAAATAGAACATAGTTAATAAAAGGGCCTGACATAAAATCATTTTTCATTTGCCAGGTTCCTCTTGTTTCATAGGCACGCCTTCCCGCTATAGTGGTTTTAGAAAAATAGGGAGAATAGGCTTCCTCTGTAATCATAACTGTATTTCGTGCTGAACCGTGTATATAAAGCCTTCCTATAGAATCTCTCTTAGCCAATATATCGTGAACCGCATTGACCCGACTGATGCATTTCCAAGGCAATTGGTATATAATCAAACTGGTGTTGCCGCTAGTGATTTCTTTTTTTAACCAAATAAAATTTTTACGTCGCATCACATACTCATACTTGGAAGGTATTGACAAATCAATCGCAAACTTTTTTTGAATTTTCTTAGTGTTTAATAACGAGTCCTTGATTATTTTTTGAGCCTCTGTGATTTCAAGGGTCCGCATTTTTTGAATAATTTCATGGGTATGAGTTTCTAAAACCTCTAAGATTTCAAAAGCAGTTCTCCCCGAAATATGTATCGCATTTTGAGGTGTGGCAAACTCATTCTCTTTGATTTCAAATTTAGACTCTATATCTTTTTTGATAATAATTATATTTCTACTATCGGTTGAATATCCTTCAAAAAGCTTAACTGGATATTGATTGAGAGTAAATAAAGGTTCTTCTTGAGGTAGCCCTAAAACAGGGGAGGCAAATTTATTCCGTATACTATCCCCTACTTCGCCATTCCAAAGTTGATCATCAATAATAACGGCTATAGTATTAATGGCTGCGGGAGATTTATCCGATAACGCATCTTTCTTATACGAACACGAACTGATAGTACAGGCCAATAGGAACCAAAAAAAAAGGGTTTTATTCATAATAGAAATAAAACCCAAATTTAGATAAGATTTTCGGATTAACCGTTAATTTTTAGCTTCATGCCTGGTTTTAAACTTTCGTTTTTAATACCATTCCATTTTTTAATGTCTGAAATGGATACTCCAGGATATTTTTTGGCTATACTGAACAATGAATCTCCTTTTTTAACGTAATACAATTTTACTTCATCCCGTTCATTGGATGCCAACACTTCTTTTTTAGTAGTCTTAGGTTCTGCTATAGCCACTTCTTTTTTAGATACAATCAAAGTCATCCCTAATTTAATAGTATTGTCTTCAATCTTATTCCATTCTTTTAAATCTTCAATACTAGCATTGTATTTTTTAGCTATACTACTAAAATTGTCTCCTTTTTTGACTTTATATTCAACAATTTTAGTTTCTGTTTTAGGTTCTTCTGGTTGCCCTGTTTCTTCCGTGTTCGCTAATGCTAATTTAGAACCTTGTTGCACATTTAAACCATCCAAATTATTCCATTTCTTAAGGTCTTCTAAACTCACATTGAATTTTTTAGCAATGTTGAATAAGTTGTCTCCCTTTTGAACTTCATAATAATCTTTTGGATTGGATACGGCATTTGAATCATTAGATGCTACAGTAGTTTCCAATTTAGAATCTACTAAAGGTTTAGCCCCTTTAACTTCTTTCTTAACAAAAGTAACCACACGTTCGTTTTTTATAATTTTTAAACTTGCGCCTAGTGCAATATTATTTCCTTTTAAGTGATTCCATTTTTTTACCTCTGAAACAGCAACACCATATTGGTTTGAAATCTCTCCTAAATTATCTCCTTTTTTAACTTTATGGTATTTCACTACATCTTTAAATGAAACTACTTTCTCTTCTTTAAATATTTTAGTGGTCGTTGTTACTGCTAATGCCGTTGAAGATTTAACAGCAGTAGTATCTGCTTTTACTGGTTTTTTATCATGAGAAGCAATTGCTTCTGAAGTAATGGTATAAATCTTCAATTTCTTTCCGATTGGCGCTTTGCTTTTTCGCAAATGATTCCATTTCTTAAGGTCTTCAACAGCAATGCCATATTGAGCAGAGATTTCGCTGAGACTGTCTCCTTTTCTTACCCTATAATATTTAACACGTGATGTCGTATTCAATGAGTCTTTTGAAGCTAACATACTCTCATAAGGTCGTTCTCTTTTACTTTCCTCATAATTGACATACGCATATATCTTATCCTCATTCGAAGTGAATACTGCAATTTTATCTATTGGCAATCTCAAATAATGAGATTCTCCAGTGATAAAAGGAACAACTTCTCTCTTATACGATGGATTTAAAAATTGCAATTCAGCCACAGGGATATCTAATAAAGCCGAGATTTGTTTAAAACTCATTGGCTTTTTAATCATAATGGTATCGGTTGCAAAATGATTAGCAATCGCACGATTTGGTTTTATTCCGTGTTCTTTATGGTACTCAAAAATATACATGGTTGCCAAAAATGCAGGCAAATAACCCTGAGTTTCTTTAGGTAAATATTTTCTAATATTCCAATAATTTTGTTTTCCTCCCGAACGTCTAATTGCTTTTGCCACATTTCCTGGTCCTGAATTGTAAGAGGCTAAAACCAAATCCCAATCTCCAAAAATAGAGTACATATTGGTCATGTATTGAGTCGCAGCATTACTAGCTTTTAAAGGGTCGTTTCTGTCGTCTACATACGAATTGATGTTCAAATTATACTGCTTTCCAGTTTGATACATAAACTGCCACAATCCCGTAGCGCCAACTCGTGATACCGCTCTAGGATTTAATGCCGATTCAACAACTGCCAAATATTTAATTTCTAATGGAATGTTTTGGGAAGCTAATGATTCTTCAAACATTGGGAAATAAAACTGGGAAATACCCATCAATCGTTCAAATGACTTTTTTCGATACTTTAGAAAAGACTTAATTACATTTTCTAACCCTTGATTGTATTCAATATTAAAAGGCGATTTCTCGTCCATTTTCTTTAATCGTTCTTTCAAAAGTTCAGTTGGCAATTCATAATCAACTTTTTCATCCACATTGATGTTTTTAATATCTAATGTCAATTCATCATACAAATCCAATGAAGCCAACTCTTTCATCCAAAGACTATCAATACATGACGCAATATTGTCATGTACAAAAGTGGATTTAATAGAATCCAACATTTGTTTATTGGTTAAATCTTTTTTGAAAGGCCCTATACTTAGATCATCCTGAGCAAATACTGCCGTGGATACTACTAATAAAGCTAAAGTTGTTATTTTTTTTAATGTCATACCTTTTTTATAAAGTGTTCTTTGAGTAACGCCTTGTTTGTAATCTCTTAATTACTAACGTAATTAGTTGTTTTTTATTGTGTTACTAATTGTATTAATCTAAAATCGCAGCTATTCCAGGCAATACTTTTCCCTCCAACATTTCTAACATGGCGCCACCACCAGTTGAAACATAACTCATTTTATCTTCTAGTCCAAACTGCTTAACAGCTGCTACAGAATCTCCACCGCCTACTAGAGAAAAAGCACCTTGTGCTGTAGATTCTGCAATATAATTTCCTAAAGCAATTGTACCTTTTGCAAACGCATCCAATTCAAAAACACCCAATGGTCCATTCCAAAGTATCGTTTTTGATTTCATTATTACCTCTCTAAAATTTTCCAAAGATCGAGGGCCTGCATCCAGACCTTGCCATCCATTTGGAATTTCACGAACATCCACTATTTGAGTTTCGGCATCATTAGAAAACGAATCTGCCGCAACCACATCAACTGGAATATGAATGTGTACATTCTTTTCTTTAGCCAAACGCAAAATTTCTATAGCCAAATCCATTTTATCATCTTCACAAATAGAATCCCCTATTTTGCCTCCTAAGGCTTTCACAAAGGTAAAGGTCATACCGCCTCCAATGATCATATGATCAACTTTATCTAATATATTTTCAATAACCGTAATTTTCGAAGAAACTTTAGAGCCCCCTAAAACTGCTGTTACAGGATGTACTGAATTTTTCAACACTCGATTCAAACTTTCAATTTCCTTAGCTAAAAGCATACCAAAACATTTATGAGTTGGAAAAAACTGAGCTATAATGGTTGTTGAAGCGTGTGCTCTATGGGCCGTCCCAAAAGCATCGTTCACATATATATCTCCTAATGAAGCTAATTCTTTAGCAAATGCCACATCTCCAGCTTCTTCTTCTTTGTAAAAACGAAGATTTTCTAGCAATACTACTTCTCCTGGTTTTAAATTTTGAGCTGCGTTTTGTGCAATTGGTCCAATACAATCAGAAGCAAACTGAACTGGAACACCTAATACTTCCGAACATTTAGCCACTATATGACGTAAGGAGAACTGATCTTCTTTCCCTTTTGGTCTCCCCAAATGGGACATCAAAATTACACTTCCTCCATCGGCAAGTATCTTATCAATGGTAGGCTTTGCAGCCTCTATTCGATTAGCGTCAGTTACCCTAAAATTTTCATCTAAGGGCACATTAAAATCGACACGTATAATTGCTTTTTGAGCTTTGAAATTAAAATCTTGAAGCGTTTTCATTAGGCGTTTTTCTGAGTATATATCGGTGCAAATATAGTAAAATTTAATTTTATCGTCGATTTAAGTGCTTTTATCGATAATTTTTAAGGAAAATTTAAGATATAAGTCCTTTGTTTTCAAGGGCATAGAAAATCATGGTTTGAGCATAGTCTTATAAGGGAATTGAAGGCTATTGGCAGGGCAATATCCCCTGCAAGGAATTTCGTTTCCCAAAATTTTCTCCTATATTTGCTAGATGCAGTTTTCACAAATCTTAGGACAAGATTACATCAAAAATCATCTCATAAAAAGTGCTACATCGGGCAGGATTCCACATGCCCAATTGTTTGTGGGGCCCGAAGGAAGCGGCATGTTGCCTATGGCCATTGCTTATGCTCAGTACATTCTTTGTTCCAATACAGGTATGGAAAATGAAGGAGGGAATGAAAGTTGCAATATGAAATTTGATTCTATGAATCACCCTGATTTGCATTTTGTCTATCCCAATGTCACGACTGGTGATGTAAAAAAAAACCCAAAAAGCAGTGATTTTATAGCAGAATGGCGAGAGTTTGTTTTGAATAACTACTATGGTGGTTTATCCGATTGGTACTCCTATCTCGGTGTAGACAACAAACAAGGTATCATTCGCGTCGAAGATGCCCAAGAAATTTTAAAAACCTTATCGCTTAAATCCTATGAGGGGGGCTATAAAGTCATGATTATTTGGATGGCTGATAAAATGAATTCCGATTGTTCCAATCGTCTTCTAAAACTCTTGGAAGAACCACCGGCCAAAACTTTATTTCTACTCATAACCGAAAACGAAGAAGACCTCATACAAACAATACGCTCACGCTGTCAAGTTATCCAATTTGGCCCTGTACCTGAAGCTCTAATTGCTGAGGGTTTGATAAATAATCTAGAAATTGAAGAATCTGAAGCCTATAAAATTGCTCACCAAGCTCAAGGCAATAACAACAAAGCTCTAGAGATTGCTTATGGGGATTCTAACGACAACTCCTATGAAATATGGTTTGTAGATTGGGTTCGTACTGCATTTAAAGCCAAAGGAAATGCTGCTGCAATTCAGGATTTGATTCTTTGGAGCGAAACGATTGCAAGTTTAGGAAGAGAAGGACAAAAACAATTTTTAAACTATTGTATTGTCATGTTTCGGCAAGCCATGTTGTACAATTATCAAACCGACAAACTGGTCTATATTGAGCCCACTGTTGCGAATTTCACGTTTGAAAAATTTGCTCCATTTGTAAATGGAAATAATATAGAGGAGCTATTCACTGAACTTTCTGATGCCATTTATCATATTGAACGCAATGGAAATGCGAAAATAATTTTAACTGATTTGTCTATTAAACTGACGCGTTTAATTCATAAAAAATAAAAGCCATGACTAATACCGCTTCTGTCCTTGTCTTATTGCTTATAGCTATTACCTACTTACAATCGGCTTATGATAAAATTTTTGACTGGCAAAACAATATTGATTGGTTAAAAGGCCACTTTGAAAAAACCATTTTGAAAGAGTATGTTCCCGTTTCATTACTGATTCTTGTAGGGTTAGAAGTGATTACGTGCGTCTTAACCTTAGTAGGCTGTGTAGAATTGCTTATTAATGGTGGCAAAACATTTGGCTATTATGGCAGTGTGTTTTCTTGTATTACTCTTCTCTTAATGCTTATCGGCCAACGCTTAGCAAAAGATTACGATGGGGCTCGAACCATAGTAATATACTATATTCCTTCTTTATTAGCCGTATGGTGGTTAAATTAAAGACTGGCTTTATACCACTTCAATTCGTCCCAGCTAAACTGATCACCATACTGTTCTTTTAGGCCTTGAAGAGAAGATTCATTATATCCATAAAAAGCCTTTTCTAATTCCTTTATTTTATCTTCTGGCAGGACATCGTATAAGGAAATCGCATTCGATTCAATCAATTTGGCTAAATGACTTGAAATGGTTTGTGGGGTTAACTTTCGAAGCGCGGCAATTTCTTTTATCGTGTTTTTTTGCAACCACAATTCGTGCGTTTCCAATACTGTAGATTTTTTGGGCACTTTTTCCTTTTTCTTAGATTCATACCGCGAAACTTCATGTTCATCTTCAATGAGCACTTTATGAATCTTTTTGAATTCTTGTTTTACTTTTTCAAGTACGTTTGATCTATAGTTTTTTAAAGTTTCATCAACCAATTTTTCTTTAGAAATTGGCTCTCCTTTAGCTACTGTATCGATTAGTAATTTCGCTTTCATCAATCGCAAAACGGCCTTGACTTGAAGTTCCTCCAGTTCCATTAACTCCTCATAATAGGCTTTGGCCTTTTTATGAAGCTTAACTTCTTCTATCTGCCATAAAATGTGTTCCACCAATTGATTCAACTGGGGCATAAAATACTCATAAGCGGCATGAATACGCTCTTGCACAAAAGGTAGATCCAGGGTCGCACGAAAAAGGGTGTCCAATTGGGCCCTAAATTTTCTAGAAGGCTCTAGGATTTGATCAATTATAAGGGTTTGGTTTTTGGCCCAACTCAACTGTTTGCTTTTAAAGCTAGTCTCCGATTGGTCTTGATAACTGTAATGGTGGTTGCGCCATTCCTGTGCCAATTCTGTCCAATCAAAACCCGATTTCAAATAGTTCATAAGAAAGGCTTTGGTTTCTTGCTCCAATTGTTGGGCCAAATCCATTTCTGAAGCTTTATTGCTGGCATAATCCATTACCTCAAGGTCGTTTGACAGTCCGTTCATACGCAACGGAGAAAGCAAAACAAGGCCTTCTAACGAACGTAAACGGGATAAAGCCACATAGGCTTGTCCTGGAAGAAAAACTTGCGACACATCAAGCGCAGCTTTGTCAAAGGTCAATCCTTGGCTTTTATGGACGGTAATAGCCCAGGCCAATTTAATCGGATAGTGTACATAGGTCCCTAAAACTTCTTCCTCTATTTCTTTAGTATTGGGATTAACGGTGTACCGAATATTTTCCCATTCATATTTTTCGACCTCAATTGTTTTATTTTCTTCAGGAAAAAATACGAGTATTTCTCTAGAAGATAATGATTGGACCACTCCCATCTTACCGTTAAAAAATTGTTTTTCGAAAGACAAGTCGTTTTTGATAAACATTATTTGAGCTCCTACTTTTAGTTCTAAAGTGCTTTCAAGTGGATAAATTTTTTCGGGAAAATCACCCGTGATTTCAGCTTGATAATAATTCGTTTGTCCGGCTAAATCAAGCAAGGATTGGGTGTTAATTTGATCTGCTTTCGTATTATGTGTGGTAATTGTAATATACCCTTCTTGGGTTTTCGAATCAAAATGAGGTTGCACATATTGGTTGAAAACCGCAATATCAGCCGAGGTGATTTGATTGTTCCGCAAATTGTTCAACAGTGAAATAAAAGTAGAATCCGACTGTCTAAAGATTTTGGATAATTCAATATATAAGGGAGGGTTGTGTTGAATGGCATGCGCATGGAAGAAAAATTTTCCTTTGTAGTAGTTTCTTAACGTGCGCCACTCTTCGTCTTTAACCACAGGGGGTAATTGCAATAGATCCCCAATAAATAATACTTGGACACTACCAAAAGGGCGTGTGTTTTTACGTACCGATTGCAACATAAAATCCATTGCATCTAATAAATCGGCGCGCAACATACTCACTTCATCAATTATCAACAAATCCATGTTTCGTATTACAGCCCGCTTTAAAGCACTCATTTTGAAGTGTCTACGCAAGGTAGCGCGACTCTCAAAGGCAACGGAATCTGAAAATTGTGGGGCTGAATTATCCGGTAGAAAAGCGCCAAAAGGCAATTGGAATAATGAATGTATTGTGACACCACCTGCGTTTAATGCAGCAATTCCTGTAGGAGCTACAACAACGGCATTCTTATGGGTAGTCTGTAAAATTTCTTTTAATAAGGTCGTTTTACCTGTTCCGGCTTTTCCGGTTAAAAAAACAGAGCGATTCGTTTGGTTGATGAATTGCACTACATAGTGTGCTTCAGATGATACTTTTTGCATGGCTTAGAATTAAAAAACAAATATAAATGATTGGAATTCAATATACAACAAAAAAAACACCTCCAAAATCGAAGGTGTTTTATATCATTACTAAAAAGGTCTATTACTTTTTATCGTCTTTAGCTTTGTCTGTCTTTTCAGCTTTTTTATCGCCTGATTTGTACTTGTCATTTACTAATTTAATTACTTCTTTGGTAATATCATAATTATCTTTGGCGTATAAAATAGATTGTGCGTCTCCTGTACCGTAGATATAATCATACCCTTTTTCTTTCCCAAAAGTTTTGATGATATTCTTATAGGATTTGACTAAAGTATCCATTTCAACACCACTTTCTTGTTGCAATTGTTGTAACATAGCTTGTTGTGCATAGTTCAATTGTTGCTCTCTTTGTTGCAATTCTGCACCTTTTTGTTGGGCCCAAGCTTGTCCGTTAGCGGCAGCATTTTGTTTAAAACTAGCGGCATCCGATTTAAAACGATTAACTTCAGCTTCTAATTGACTGCCCATAACTTTAGATTTGTCTTTGTATTTAGCCTCAATATCTTTTGCTTCTGTGGATTCCTCCATCAGTTTGGCAGTATCAATATACGCTGTTTTAAAATCTTTACTGGCTGTGGGAGTGTTATTGCACGCAATACTTGCTAAAGCGAAAGCAAAAAGGAAAATAGTTTTTTTCATTATAAATAGGATAAAATTTAATTCGGATTCAAAAGTATAAAAATAATACACAATAAACTAAACCTACAAAAGACTATGAAAACGACAGCAAAAGAGTCAATAAACAATTATAATCGTTTTTTTAATCCCTATAGATTACGCTTATCAAAATTTACTTTAAATAAAGCGATTTAAAAGCAGTATTAAAATTGGTAATCTATTGGTATATCTTGAATAGAAATCGTTGAAACAACGCTTTTGTATTAGTTTTTAGTGTTTTTTAGGATATAAATATGCGAAGAATACTCGTTTGTGCTACGTCCCGATAGGTTAGATTTCAATCCCACAAAAAAAGCACGGATAAATTTCATGCTACCCGTTTTGTATTTTTCAGACAACAAACTCACATAATAACTATCAAATTTCATAGGCAATACAGCAGCCAAATACATAGATTGACGGGCAAATAATTTCTCTATACTCGTTTTTGAAAAATGCCAAATGTGTCGTGGCACGTCAAATGCGGCCCAATATTTACCATAAAACAACGCGTCAAAGGATTTGAAATTGGGTACTGCAATTAGTATTGTGCCTTGAGGTTTAAGCAAACGGTGTAATTCAACTAGGTATTCGTCTAAATTGGGTACATGTTCCAACACATGCCACATAGTAATAACATCGAAGGAATGGGATTCCAATGAAGCTAAATCGGCAGCAAAACAGACTCCTTTTTGTTCTGCTATGGCTTTAGCTTTTGAATTGGGTTCAATACCGGTGGTCTGCCAACCGTCTTTTTGGGCTACAACTAAAAACTCTCCAGTACCAGCACCAATATCCAACAACGTCCCCTTTTCAGATTGGGCATTGATTAATTTTACTTTGTTTTTTAACGCAATGGATTTAACCAAATGATAGACTTTCTCAAACAATGTTCGTTTGCCATCGGTATGGGAAATATAATCATCACTTTCATAGTACCGCGGTAAATCTTCCAAATTAGGTTTAGGAAAAGTAATCAACAAGTCGTATTCCGGATTGTGATGCAATTCAAATACTTCTTGGGAAACGGAATAATCTTTTACTTTTTTATAAAAAATATTGTTTTGAAAAATCATATAAAGGCTGTATTAATAGGGCTTGACAAATTAAGTTTCACGTGGAACGCTTTGACTATCTTCCCATGTAAATTAATAAAACGGAGATATCCGCTGGGGACACTCCACTAATTCTAGAGGCTTGGGATATGGTAACTGGGCGTATTTTTGATAATTTTTGCTTGGCTTCTATAGACATGGATTTGATCTTATCATAATCAAAGTTCTCTGGGATCTTAATATCCTCTAAACGGATTAATTTTTCCGCATTATTGCGTTCCTTTTCTATATAGCCCGAATATTTAACGTGTATTTCGGCTTGTTCTACAATTTCGGCATCCAATTGACGTTCCGAAATATACTGTTGAACTTTTTCAAATTTTAAAATATCGTCTAAATCAATTTGGGGACGAGAAAATACTTTAAACATTTTATCCGATTGAACCATGGGCGCACTTTCTTTCTCAATTAATATGGGATTGGCCTCCTCTTGAGTAACACTTGTTTCTTTAAAGAAGGCAACCATTTTATCACTCTCATTGAATTTATACTCCATACGCTTCAAACGTTGTTCTGAAGCCAACCCTAGGGCATGGGATTTCGCAGTCAAACGAAAATCGGCATTGTCTTGTCGCAATAAAGTACGGTATTCAGCTCTTGACGTAAACATACGATATGGCTCTTCTGTACCTTTCGTGATTAAATCATCTATTAACACCCCGATATAGGCTTCATCACGACGCAATATAAATGGTGCTTTTTCTTGAACTTGTAGCGCCGCATTAATACCTGCCATCATTCCTTGAGAGGCTGCTTCTTCATAACCGGTTGTTCCATTGATTTGACCAGCAAAATATAAACCCGAAACCAACTTGGTTTCTAAAGTATGTTTTAATTGAGTAGGCGGGAAATAATCGTATTCAATAGCATAACCCGGTCTAAAAAATTTCACATGTTCAAAACCAGCCACAGAACGTAAAGCTTTAAATTGGATATCCTCAGGCAAAGAAGTGGAAAATCCATTTACATAAACCTCTACGGTATTCCATCCTTCTGGCTCTACAAATAATTGGTGGCGTTCCTTATCGGCAAATCGATTGATCTTATCTTCGATTGAAGGACAATAACGTGGCCCTATACTTTTAATACGACCATTGAACATGGGCGAACGATCAAATCCTTCTCTTAATATAGAGTGCACTTCATTTGATGTATATGTCATATGACATAACTTTTGATGTGTTAAGGGTTGGGTTTCGTCAGAATATGAAAATTTGGCCGGTACGGCGTCTCCGGGTTCTTCCCTCATTTTGGAATAATCTAAGGAACGCCCATCTACACGTGGTGGTGTACCCGTTTTCATTCTCCCTGATTCAAAACCAGCCTTAATTAAATCTTCGGTAATTCCATAAGCCGCACTCTCACCTGCTCTTCCTCCTCCAAATTGCTTCTCACCTATATGTATCAATCCATTCAAAAAAGTACCGTTAGTTAACACCACCGTTTTGGCTTTGATTTCGATTCCCAACGAAGTAACAACTCCAGTAACTATATTATTCTCTATCAACAAGCCCTTCACCATTTCTTGATAAAAATCCAGATTAGGGGTGCGCTCCAACATCAAACGCCATTCTTCCGCAAAACGCATGCGATCCGACTGAACTCTAGGAGACCACATAGCAGGACCTTTTGACTTATTCAACATTTTAAATTGCACCGCAGTCTTATCGGAAACGATTCCTGAATATCCTCCCAACGCATCAATCTCACGCACAATTTGCCCTTTGGCAATACCCCCCATAGCAGGGTTGCATGACATTTGGGCAATATTTTGCAGACTCATGGTTACCAATAAGGTTTTACACCCCATATTAGCAGCTGCAGCTGCTGCTTCACAACCAGCGTGTCCAGCTCCAACCACAATCGTATCGTATTTTTCTAAAAACATAGGGTTAGTGTTTCACGTGGAACAATTGCATTTTTTCTTCTTCTTTTTGACGCATAACCAACTCATCTGCCTCACTCTTGTCTTTGTAACCACAGTAGTGTAATACTCCGTGAACCAACACACGACGAAGCTCATCTTCGAAAGAAACTTCAAAATCTACTGCATTTTCACGTACGCGTTCTACCGAAATAAAAATATCACCGTGTAATTCATTTCCTATAGAATAATCAAAGCTGATAATATCCGTTAAGGTATCGTGATTTAAATACTGTTGGTTGATTTCAAGCAAATAATCGTCATCACAAAAGATATAGTTGATTTCACCTTCCTTTTTTTGCTCAGAACTAATAACAGCTGAAATCCATTGGGTATATTGGGATTCAAAATCCAACTGAAAGTCTATTTCGTAATTAAAACTAATCATGATTTTTAAAGTATTCTTGAACCTTCTGGTTAAAATTGGCGCGCAAAGGTAAGCTTTGTCGGTTTAAAATCTCAATGCTGTTTAAATATTCTTGAAGCTTCGATGGAAGTGCATTAGCCGTATTACTAAATTCCTTTTTATTCGTTTCCGATTGTCGCTTTTTGTCTTCCCCTTGCTGTTGCATCGCTTTCTGCAGTTTCAACAATTCATATTTCAAGTTTAATACACGTTGTAAATTATCGTTATTAAATCCTTTATTCAATAATTGCTTTTCCAATTGTTTCATTTGATCTAAAGCACTTTGACCTGAACCTCCCATACCTTGCTTGCGCAATTCGTTTTCTAATGATTCGCGTAATTGCTGTTGCTCTTTGTATATTTCCATAATCGCTTTAGCGTCTCCTTCACCATCTTGACCTTCTTGACCATTCTGACCCCCTTTTTGATCACCTTTTCCCGGTGTACCATTAGATCCTTTCTGACCTTTAGAACCCGAAGAACCTTGTTGGCCATCTCCTGGTTTCTCTCCTTTTTGGCCCTGTTGCCCTTCACCTGGCTTATCGCCTGGTTTGTCCCCTGGTTTATCGCCTTTCTTAGCACCTTTCTTCATCTTCTCAGCCAAGCTTTCTTGTTTCTTTATAATGTCTGGCAACTGCATACCCGCTCCTTGTCCTTTGCCAGGTTTTGGTTTCCCTTGACCTGACCCCTGCATTTGCATTTCCATTTGCATGCTGTTTAATAAATCGCTCAACATATCCGCTAATTTATTAGCAGAAGTAGTTGCATATTGCTGGTGTGAATTCCCTTTCGGTATATTCGCTTCCACTAAAGTCTCTATCGCTTTGTCTACATTGTATTGAACGTTTCCAATTTCTTTAGTAATGTTCTCAGCAATTTTTGGATTACGCAACGACATAGCAAAAAGACTATCATCAACGTGTTTGAATTGTTGCTTTAAATCTTGTTGAACTTTTAGATTTTTGGTAAAAGAAGGAGCGCCACGACGAAGTGATTTGAATTGCTTCATCACATCTTCCTGAGAAAATGAAAACGCCAACAAATTGTCTAATATCTGGCGCATCATAGCCACATCTTCTTCCATTTGTTCTTGTTCGCCAGAAGCCATTTGCTCTTGCATATCCTGACTCATTTGCTTCATTTTTTTAGCCGCACTTTTTTGTTTTGGTTTAGCTTTATCCTTTTGCTGCTTTTGCAATTGATCTTTGGCATTTTTCAAATCTTCATCTATACTTTTTTCTTTATCTTCCGTTTTTGGCAAATCCATAGGAGATTTTAATTCCTTATTGTCTTTATCTAAATCGTCCAATTCTTTTTGAAGTTGGTCAAAATCCTTATTGATATCGTCTTGTTTTTCGGCATTATTCTCCTCATTTTTATCAGCTAATTGTTCTTGCTTTTCTGCCAACTTATTGAGTTTATTAGCCAATTGTTCCGCTTTCTTTTCGACATAGTAACGTTTGGTCAATTCAACCAACTGTTCTAAACTTTTGGTTTGATTTTTACTTTGTTGCTCAAACTTTTCCATTTTCTCAAACAACTCTTCCTTACTGATTTTGTCGTTTAACTTTTTCAACTCATCTAATAATTCTTTGTTCTTCTCTAACTCTTTTTGAGTCTTTTCTAAACGGTCTTCCAACAGTTCTTTTTTCTCATCCTTTTTGTCGGCTTTGAATTGGTCTAAGTTCTCTTTCATCTTTTCAGAGAACGTTTTCATCAACTCATCTTGTTTCTTTTGACGTTCTATAAAGTCAGTAACTTTTTGTTGGTCTTTATATTCTAGGTTGTCTTTTTCTTTACCCATCTTTTGCAGTTTATCCATTTCAGATAATTGCTTGTCTTGAGCTTTCAAAGATTTAGTCAAGGAATTTATATTGTCATTTTGTTGTTGCAACAAGGCGTCTTCTTTTTCAGAAGCTGTTGCTATACGATTGCTGAACACTGCCGACTTACTGCTTTTGAAATGATGGGGTGCATCATTATCATAAATTTCGAAATAATATTCATACGATACTCCTTCTTCAACAGCTAAATTACTTGGGAATGAAAATACAAACTGATCATATACATCCTTTTTAACCGCTATAACCGCTTTTTTAGCAACCGTAGGCGTGTCTTTAGGATAATACACCACTATGAGCTTAGAAAGACCGTAGTCGTCAGACACTTGACCTAAAACATAGTTCTTATTTACTTTAAGACTATCAGGAGCGTTACCAACTGTAATAGTTGGGAATTGATCTTTAATTACCGATAATTGATAATTCAATTTCTCGTAGTTATGTACTTTAGAATTAGAAGTAACAATCTGATAATCTGTATTTTGAAGAATACTTTTAGATAAAACAAAATAGTTGTCCTGTTGGTGGAATGCATAATGGTTGGACGCATTTAACCAATCCACTTGTTGTGTCGCAATGGTTTTCATGCGCCAAGTCACTGAAGTACCTTCGGGTATGATGGCATTACCGGTACCTTGAACAATTTCAGATTTTTTATTGATATAATTGGGATACTGTAATATCATCTCGAAATTAGCAATCGAAGGAACAGTAACCACTTGTAAATCGTATTCGCGAGAAGTCACAGTATTGGATTCAATATGGAAAGAAACGGCTGCTGTTGGTTTTGGAATAACAAATTGAAACTCGCCTGGTTTAATAACTTCCATATAATAACTTTCATCACCTAGGTAAATCAAAGCGTTTTCGGGTACTACCGACCCTACTGTTTTTACCTTTACCAAAAAGTCTTGGTTTTGTTCGGTTTGCAGGTTGGAGTTCACCAATATAAATTCAAATGGTGCGGGTGGCAAAAACTGTTGTTTGAAATGTACCACACGATTCAAACTTTGCGATAATATAGTTCCTTTGCCTGAAATCAAAAAAAACAAGAAGAATAAAATGGGAATTATAGCTAAAGGCAAGTATTTTTTGTTTTTAGCATAGTTGATGGCATTACTAAAAGGAACCGGTTGTAAGGTAGCTGCCTTTTGGTCAATGGAGGCCAAAAGTAATTCCGAGGTATTTGGGTCTTGAGATAATTGTAAAAAATTGGTCAGCTTATCCCCTACTTCATTAAAATGATTTCCAATAATTGTAGAAGCCTCTTTGTAATCAATTCCTTTTTGCAATTTAAAAAGCTTAAACAATGGAAAAGCAATAAAACGAAATAACAAGAATAACTCAACAATCAAGAATGCAAGAAACAATATTGTTCTAGCAGTGGGTTTTAACCATAAAAAATATTCCACAAAAAGGGTGAAGATAAAATACAACAACCCTAAGCCCACGAAAAAAATAGTGCCTCGCAGCAATTCGTTGGTATAAAACTTCTTTATAAAGTGTTCTAACTTCTGGTAAATAACGTTTGAATTCTCCAATTTTTGTATTTCTTTTTATAACCGATAAATGTACAATTTTTACCGAATACCCAAGCGTTAAAAATTTGCCAATGAAAAATCGGTTCAAACTGCCTAATTAAATTTTATCTTTGCCAAAAAATTTAAAGAAATGTCTAGACCCGTTAGAGTGCGTTTTGCTCCAAGTCCTACAGGACCACTTCATATTGGAGGCGTGAGAACAGCCTTGTTTAATTATCTATTTGCCAAAAAAAATAACGGTGTGTTTTATTTACGCATAGAAGATACCGACCAAAATCGATTTGTTCCTGGTGCCGAAGCATACATTTTTGAAGCGTTGGAATGGTTGGGAATTGCCCCTAGCGAAACCGTTGGTAAAAATGAAAAATTTGGTCCTTACCGCCAATCAGAACGCAAACCATTGTACAAACAATATGCCGACCAATTGGTGAATACTGGTTGGGCCTACTATGCTTTTGATACAGCTGAAGCTCTTGATGCGCATAGAAAACAACATGAAGCTGAAGGCAAAACATTCATATACAATTGGCATAACAGAGAGAAGCTAGATACTTCTCTAGTTATTTCTCAAGAAGAAACGGAACGAAGAATTGCGGCTGGTGAAGATTATGTTATCCGTTTTAAAACTCCAGTAAATGAAACGTTACACTTACACGATATCATTCGCGGAGAAATAAAATTTGAAACTAATTTATTAGATGACAAAGTATTATTTAAAGCAGATGGAATGCCTACTTATCATTTGGCAAACATTGTAGACGACCATTTAATGGAAACTTCGCACGTGATTCGAGGCGAAGAATGGTTGCCTAGTATGCCTCTCCATAGCTTGTTGTATCAAGCATTTAGTTGGGAAGCCCCATTATTTGCTCATTTACCTTTGATTTTAAAACCTATTGGAAATGGAAAACTTTCCAAAAGAGATGGTGATAAAATGGGATTCCCAGTATTCCCATTGGAATGGAAAAGCGAAGAAGGAATTTCTTCAGGGTATCGAGAAAAAGGATTTTTCCCAGAAGCGGTTATCAACTTCTTAGCATTATTGGGTTGGAATGACGGAACCGATCAAGAACTTTTCTCGTTAGAAGAATTGGTTTCCAAATTTGATTTGAATCGAGTTCATAAAGCGGGAGCCAAATTTGATCCTGAAAAAAACAAATGGTTCAACCATCAGTATTTACAAAAACAAAGCAATGAAAGTTTGGCAGCTGCCTTTACTCCTATTCTTGCTGAAAAAGGAATTACTGTTACTAGTGATACCCTCACGACTATTGTTTCACACATAAAAGAACGTGCTCATTTTGTTGCTGAGTTTTGGGATTTAGCCGACTATTTCTTTGTGGCTCCTATTGCTTATGATGAAAAAGCAGCTAAAAACTGGAAAGAAGAAACCCCAGAGTTGATGCGTCAATTGATTGCTGTTTTGCAGACTATTGAAGATTTCACATCGGTTCAAATTGAAACTAGGGTTAAAGAATGGATGGCGCAACACGAAATTGGAATGGGTAAAGTAATGCAACCCTTCCGTTTGAGTTTAGTAGGCGCGCTCAAAGGCCCACATTTATTTGATATTGCCGAAATACTTGGTAAAGACGAAACCATCAAACGATTGGAAACCGCCATTAAAACATTATAAAATAGAGATAATCATAACTGTTTTATTTGGGTTAACATTTCATACGGACCAAGGGTAAAAAGTATACGGACGAAGTTTTTCGTTCGTCCTGACGGTTTTGTATCTCGGTCCTGACGGAACAAAAAGTTCGTCCGTACAGTTTTTGAAGTCGTCCGCACGCAATAAAATTAACAAAAAAGCCCTGATTTTTCAGGGCTTTTTATATGTAGAATAGGAATTAAATCTACTAAAAATAAAAGATAACATTTCCGCTTACGATAGATGCATTACCTTTCATGCTTCCGTCTAATTTTCCAAGCATATTGGTAAGGCCATATTGGTAGGTAGCGTTCAATCGAACATTTCGAACACCTGCAGAAAGCCCCACAACAGGATATACCCCTACATTACCAATTTTAGTAATATCTTCTACGGTATAGGTCGTATTTCCTTTTATCGTATTGGTTTCAAAGGCTTTATCTACGGTAAACTTCCCATTGATTTGCACCATTGGCCCAAACTCCACGCTCAAATGATTCTCAATAAATTTGTAACTGAATTGAAAAGTAATGTTGGCGCAAGGTAATTTCAAATTGACTTCTTCAGGATGACCTAATGCATTCAAAGTTGCTACTTTACAATTGTATTCGCTAAACTGGATTCCGTAAATTCCGTCCCAATCATTATAAAAATTACCACGCATAGACAAACCAACATTCCATCCATTTGCGGGTTTAATTTGTAAGTCGGAAGTTTGTAATTGAAATTGATTGACTCCTAAAGTCACTCCAATCATGTTGGAATCACGATACCCATATTGGGAATAAACTACGGAAGAAATAACAAGAAATACCCAGGCAAAGCTCTTTTTCATTAAGGAAAAAATTTAATTTGTAACAAACATACATATATTTCCGTACAACTACTTTATTAACTTAATATATACACCCATGCCGTTTTTATTATTATTTTTATTTTTCTGTTTGGTGCTGCTTTTTTCTTCCTTCTTTACTGTAAAACAACAAAGTGCAGTAGTCATTGAACGTTTCGGAAAATTTACAAGTATCCGAAATTCAGGTCTGCAATTGAAACTCCCTGTCATTGATAGAATTGCGGGAAGAGTAAATCTTAGAATTCAACAACTAGATGTAATTATTGAAACCAAAACTAAAGATAACGTGTTTATCAAAATGAAAGTTTCGGTTCAATTCAACGTTATTCAGGACAAGGTATACGAGGCCTTTTATAAATTAGAATATCCACACGACCAAATCACAGCGTATGTATTTGATGTGGTTCGGGCGGAAGTTCCCAAGTTAATTTTGGACGATGTTTTTGAACGAAAAGATGATATTGCCATTGGTGTAAAACGAGAATTAAACGAGGCCATGATGACCTATGGGTATGATATTATCAATACATTGGTTACCGATATTGATCCTGATATTCAAGTTAAAAATGCGATGAACCGAATCAATGCGGCGGATAGAGAAAAGACTGCGGCGACTTTTGAATCTGAAGCTCAACGCATTAGAATTGTGGCCAAAGCCAAAGCGGAAGCCGAAAGCAAAAAATTACAAGGGCAAGGTATAGCCGATCAACGTCGAGAAATAGCGCGCGGATTAGTAGAAAGTGTAGAGGTTTTGAACAATGTGGGTATTAATTCGCAAGAAGCTTCGGCTCTAATTGTGATTACACAACATTATGATACACTGCAAGCAATTGGTGCGGATACCAATTCTAATTTAATTTTATTACCCAATTCGCCACAAGCGGCCAGTGATATGTTGAATAATATGGTTACTAGTTTTACCGCTTCGAGTATTATTGGGGAACAAATGAAATCCCAACCCAAACGTGTAAAGAAAAACAAAGATACCACTTCACTAGATTTCAATCCATCGGATACTTCAAATCCAAGTGAACCTGCTTAATTAAATTTCATAAAACAAAAAAGAGGCCTAGTGCCTCTTTTTTAATATTTACTACTATATAGAAAAGGAGCGGGGTGTTATTTTTTAAATCCCCGAAAACCCTCTTTCATTTTTGCTCTAGTTTTAGATCCTTTATCGGGAGCAAATAAAATTCCCAAACCCACACCAAGAGCAAGGGCTATTAAAAAAGCAAGCAGGCCGTTTTTATTTCTTGAAGTCATCTTTTTGAAAAATTGAATACTTAAAAGTACAAAAAATATATTTTGAGCATCAAAAAAAGGCTAAACTTATTTTAAGACATTTTAAAAGCAGTTTAAACCATTAGTCACGTCTTTATATTCCTTTTTTTTAAAAATTAAATAAAACCGATTTATTAAAGCCGTTTTTAATAGTTGTTTTTTATATGTTTTTGGTTTGTTATAAACAATACTAATAATAACAAAAGCCTACTGTAAAGCAGGCTTTCCATTAGTTATATCTATAAAGGTATATTTTATTCTTTAGCTTCCACTTTGGCCCAAGTATCTCGTAAACCAACTGTTTTATTGAAAACCAATTTTTGAGCAGATGAATCTTTATCGACACAAAAGTAACCCAAGCGTTGGAATTGGAATTGATCTAAATTTTGAGCAGATTGTAAACTTGGTTCTACATAACCGGTAATAACATCCAACGAATTAGGATTGATAAATTCTTTAAAGTCGATGTCTTTATTGCCATCTGGACTTTCATGTGAAAACAATCGATCATAAATACGAACTTCAGCTTCTAGGGCATGTGGAATAGAAACCCAATGTATGGTTCCTTTTACTTTTCTTTGAGAAGCTTCTGTACCGCTACCGCTTCGAGAATCGGTATCATAAGTACAATGGATTTCGGTAATATTACCTTCAGAATCCTTTATAACTTGTTCTCCTTTAATAATATAGGCATTTTTTAGACGCACTTCGGTTCCTAAAGTCAAGCGGAAAAACTTCTTATTAGCTTCCTCTTGAAAGTCTTCGCGTTCAATATATAATTCTTTAGAAAAGGGTACTTTTCTATAGGTCATTACAGCTTCTTCAGGATTATTTTCTGCTTCTAACCATTCTTCCTGTCCTTCGGGATAATTGGTGATTACCAATTTCACCGGATTTAAAACAGCCATCACACGAGATGTAGTTTTATTCAATTCTTCCCGTACACAAAATTCCAATAACGACACATCTATAAGATTAGTACGTTTTGCAATTCCAATAGTTTTTGCAAAATTTCGGATTGCCATAGGTGGATATCCTCTACGGCGCATCCCTGAAATAGTACTCATTCTAGGATCGTCCCAACTTGTAACATGCTTTTCTTCAACTAATTGCAACAGTTTTCGTTTAGATACTACGGTATGCGATAAATTTCTACGAGCAAATTCACGTTGTTTTGGACGCACTTTAGAAGCATCATACACTTGATCTAAAAACCAATCGTATAATTCTCTGTGAGGCAAAAACTCTAGAGTACAAAATGAATGTGAAATTTGTTCTAAATAATCACTTTCACCATGTGCCCAGTCATACATTGGATATATACACCAATCATTTGCTGTTCGGTGGTGGTGTTTTTTTAAGATACGGTACATGATAGGGTCACGCATCAACATGTTAGTAGAGGCCATGTCAATTTTGGCTCGAAGGATATGTGTTCCCTCTTCAAACTCGCCATTTTTCATGCGTTCAAAAAGATCTAAATTCTCGGCTACAGAACGATTTCTATAAGGAGAATCAGTTCCAACTTGTGTTGGAGTTCCTTTTTGGCGCGCCATATCTTCAGAAGATTGACTGTCTACATAAGCTTTACCTTGTTTTATAAAAGTTACAGCCCAGTCGTATAATTGTTGGAAATAATCTGAGGCATAACATTCGGTATCCCATTGAAAGCCAAGCCATTCTATATCTTTTTTTATGGCATCTACATATTCCTGTTCTTCCTTAGCCGGATTCGTATCATCAAAACGCAAATTAACAGGCGCTTGATAATCTATTCCTAAACCAAAATTTAAACAAATAGCACTGGCATGACCTACATGCAAATACCCATTCGGTTCAGGGGGAAAACGAAATCTTAATTTATCTTTAGATAAACCGTTTTTCAAATCTTCTTCTATGATTTGTTCTAAGAAATTCAATGACTTTTCTTCTGTTGACATTATTTTCGTAATTTTAGCAAAGATATGTTTAATTAGTCAATTAGTCAATTTGAAAATTGGCAATGAAATCAAAAAATGGGAACAATTAAGTTACAAAATATTAGAACTTTTTCCTTTCATGGATGTTTAGAAGAAGAGGGACGAATAGGGTCTGATTATCGGGTAGATTTAGATATAAAAACAGATTTAAGAAAATCATCTATATCGGATGAGCTTAAAGATACTGTTGATTATGTGCTACTAAATCAAATTGTTGTGGAAGAAATGGCTATTCGTTCTAAATTATTGGAACATGTTGGGCATAGAATCGTCACTCGTATCTTTAAAGAAATCCCAGCAGTTTCACGCATTGTAGTAGCAGTTTCAAAACTTAATCCACCAATAGGGGGTGATGTTGAAGCAGTTACCATTGAAATGGAAGAATACCGCAATTAGATTTAAGAAACTAAAATGTAGACTTTTAAAAAGAGATTGCGTTCCATATTCAAAATTCGTCAATCTACATTCGTCAATTAAAACTTTTTATTATATTTGCCGTCCAACTGGCATCGTGGCCGAGCGGCTAGGCACCGGTCTGCAAAACCGACTACTCCGGTTCGAACCCGGACGATGCCTCAAAAGAGTTACTAGAAATAGTAGCTCTTTTTTTATGGTAAATTTTTAGAAAAAATTAAGTAAAGATTATGTTCGAACCCGGACGTGGAATACAAGAGTTGCTAGAAATAGTAGCTTGTATTATGGTTAATTTTTAGAAAAAATTAAGTAAAGATTATGTTCGAACCCGGACGTGGAATACATGAGTTGCTAGAAATAGTAGCTTGTATTATGGTTAATTTTTAGAAAAAATTAAGTAAAGATTATGTTCGAACCCAGACGTGGAATACAAGAGTTACTAGAAATAGTAGCTCTTTTTTGGTTTGTATTTAGTAAAAGTGAAATAAGAAACAACTGGAGAGAACCAAGAATACATTCTCGGAAATTAGGGGCTTTATTTGTCTTTCTCTAACTTTTCAAAAGCAGAGTTTACGATTTTTTGATCTTTAGGAAACCAGGCTTGAGATAATAAAAAGACACCACATATAATCAATACAATGCTGATAAACTTCTTAATTAATAAGATGTTCTTTGGGTTCAATTTATTTCGTAATTGTTTGGCTAATAATATTTTGAAAATATCGGTAATGAAATAAGAGAGTATTAAAGTAGAGAAAAAAGTAATCATACGAGAGGCTTTTAATTCCAATTGAGGTCCAATTGTAATTAAGATAGCCAGCCAAAATCCCAATACGCCAATGTTGATAAAATTCAAGAAGAAGCCTTTAATGAATAAGGATACATAATTGTTTTTAGCTAATTCGGTTGGATCTTCTTCGTCTATAGTTCTTTTGGACTCTTTCTGATTTTTTACAAAGGAGATAATACCATAAGTAAGCATTACCAATCCACCAAAAATAAACAAAGCAGGATCATTTTTGATGCTTTGAATTAAACGGTAACTACTAAAAAAGGCAATAAGAATAAAAACAATATCAGCAAAAACAACACCTAAGTCAAATACTAGTGCGGCTCTAAATCCTTTAACAACACTGGTTTCAAGTAAAACGAAAAACACAGGTCCAATCATAAAACTTAATAAAAACCCAAGTGGAATGGCAGATAAAATATCGTTTAGTAATATCATTTGTAATTATTTGACATTGCAAGTTAGAATTTATATTTTAAAATGTAAAATAAATCTACTTCGCCATCTCGATGCTACCTCCAGCAATTATCTTTTTATTAATTTGTTTTGGTTTACCAAAAATAGTGATTGTTCCCCCTGCACGAACTTTAGCATCAACCAATTCTGTTGCATAAACAGAAGCTTCACCACCTGCATTTCCTGTAATTGTAGTTTGAGAAGTTTGTAATTTTTCAGCTTCATATTTTCCACCTGAATTTACTAAAACTTCTTGAATTTGTGCATTTCCCTCTAAAGTAATAGTAGACCCATTAGCCACTCTAGCTGTAAGTTTAGACACCTCTAAAAGTAATTTTACTTCTGACCCTTCTTTTGCTTTAATATCAAAATCAATTGCTTTTAATACTGAACTACCGGCTATTCTGGAACCTTCATTGGCTTCTACTGCTGTAATATTTTTGTAGTATACCGTTGCTGAAATAGCATCTCCAGTTAATAATTTAGTAAAAGGCATTCTGATTTTTAATTCGTTATTTTTAAGTATCAATTCTACCGATTCTGCATCATTTCCATTCAGTACTACTTTATTTTCAGCAGCCGGAATCAATACGATATCAATTTGGTCAAAAGCGGTAACTTTTGCAAAATCACCTACCTTTTTTTCTATTTGGCCAAAAGCCACAGAACTTATTAATACGATACAATAAAGGAATTTTTTCATACTATTCATTTCTTCTAATAAAATGGAAATCCAATTGTTTTTTAACTAAATCCGCGTTTTTAACTTTCACATACACTTCATCACCAAGTTGTAATATACCTTTTGAAACTTGACCAACTAGAGCGTATTGTTTATCATCAAACACATAGTAATCCTCTTTTATTTCTCGAATTCTTACCATGCCTTCACATTTGTTTTCTACAATTTCAACATAAATTCCCCATTCAGTTACCCCTGAAATAACTCCTAAAAATTCTTGGTCTTTATGATCTTGCATGTATTTCACTTGCATATATTTCACCGAGTCGCGTTCGGCTTGAGCGGCTAAACCTTCCATATCACTAGAGTGAGCACATTTTTCTTCATACTCTTCTTGGTTTACACTTTTACCACCATCAAGGTAATATTGTAACAAACGATGAGCCATTACATCAGGATACCGTCGAATAGGAGAGGTAAAATGACTATAAAAATCAAATGCTAAACCATAATGTCCAATGTTTTCAGTAGAATATTTAGCCTTACTCATACTGCGTATCGTCAAGGTATCTACAAGGTTTTGTTCTTTTTTACCATTAACTTCATTCAATAAATTATTCAAGGATTTTGAAATATCTTGTTTGGATTTCATATTTATGGTATATCCAAATTTTGAAATTACTGTTTGCAAGTTGATTAGCTTATCTTCATTGGGTTCATCATGTATCCTGTATATAAAGGTTTTCTTTTGTTTCCCAATAAACTCTGCCACTTTTCGATTGGCTAATAACATAAATTCTTCTATCAAATGATTGGCATCTTTGGATATTTTAAAGAAGACTCCAATTGGTTCTGCTTCTTCATTTAAGTTGAATTTTACTTCAACTTTATCAAAAGATATTGCACCAGCTGCCATTCTTTTTCTTCTAAGAATTTTTGCTAAATCATCCATGATTAAAGTTGCATTCACAATTTCTTGCGGCGCTTTATATTCCTTACCTGTTAAAGAAATCTCGGCTGGAATAGTATCTGATTTTGTTTCTATTATGTGTTGGGCTTCCTCATAAGCAAATCGTTGGTCAGAATAAATAACAGTACGTCCAAACCAAGAATCTACTACTTCTGCTTTTTGATTCAATTGAAAAATAGCTGAGAACGTATATTTTTCTTCTAAAGGTCGTAAGGAACAGGCAAAGTTAGATAGGACCTCAGGAAGCATAGGAACAACTCTATCGACTAAATAAACAGATGTGGCCCGTTTATACGCTTCATCATCTAATATAGTGCCTTCTTTTAAATAATGTGATACATCTGCTATATGAACACCAATTTCATAATTACCATTTTCTAGTACTTGGAACGAAAGGGCATCATCAAAATCTTTAGCATCTTTTGGATCTATAGTAAAGGTTAATACCTTTCGCATATCACGACGTTTTGCTATTTCTTCTGCGGTAATAGAAGTATCTAATTTATTGGCATAGGCATCAACTTCAATAGGAAAATCATACGGTAGTCCATACTCTGCTAAAATGGCATGTATTTCGGTATTGTGTTCACCGGGTTTTCCTAATACTTTAACTACGGTTCCAAAAGGAGAATCGGCTTTTGCAGGCCAATCTTCTAACTTTACTAAAACCACATCTCCATGTTCGGCATCACCTAATTTATTTTTAGGAATAAATATATCGGTATACATTTTAGCATTGGCTGTAGTTACAAATCCGAAGTTTTTTTGGATATCCACAACACCTACAAAATCTTCTTTGTGGCGTTCTAGTATTTCTAATACTTCAGCTTCTGGTTTGCGAGAGCTTCTACGGTCATATACATAGGCTTTGACAGTATCTCCATCTAAAGCATGATTTAAATTAACGAATGGGACAAAAACATCGTTTTCTAATTCATCACAAACAAAATATGCCGTCTTACGAGAAGTCATATCGATAGTTCCTTCGTAATATTTTTGATTACTAGCTTTAACTAAATACTTACCAGGTTCACTTTCAATAATTAGTTTTTGTGCGGCCAATACTTTTAAATCTTTAATGATTTCGTTTCTGCTTTTAGTATCATCTAGTTCTAAAATAGCAGCTATTTGTTTATAGTTGAATGGTTTATTGGCATTCTTGGATAGTATTTTAAAAATCTTCTCTGAAAATGTTTTAATGTTTTTACCAAATTTTTTAGGTTTCTTACTCATTGTATCTTTTCTATTATTGTTGAAAATTACGAAATAAGTATCAAGATAAAGGTATCCTACTATAAGATTTATAGAAAATATAACTTTTGAAAAACAAAAAAGGTTCACAATCCAGTAAACCTTTTCAACCTATTTATAGTATACTATGTTTACTAATTCTTAATTATTTTAGAAATTACAGAACCCTCATCTGACGTAATTTTAAATAAATAAATACCATTTGATAAAGTGCTTAAATCTATAGTATTAGTTCCATTTAATGGTTGATTAAAAAGTATTTTACCATTTAAATCTAATACTTCTAATTTGGTATTATTTAAGTTTTTAGCATCTATAAACAACTCATTTTTCGTTGGAATAGGATATATAGAAAAGTTACCTTTTACAAAACTATCTGTAGCTAATAAATTTCCATTTATAGGATTAAAATCAGTCCAAACTGCTGCGGCTTCATAAGCTGCTTCTGTACCAACAGGTACATTTAAAGTACAATTAGGTCTGTTTACATCTTGAAAACGAGTATAATCTATTACTAAAGGTGTTGTAATATAACAATTTACTATATTTAAAGAGGTACAACCAGAAAAAGCATAAGTTCCAATAGTATTTACTGAACTAAGAATCGTTATAGAAGTTAAACCTGTACATTGATAAAAGGAATAACTTCCAATACTCGAACATCCAACTGTTAATGAAGTTAAACCTGTACAACTTGAAAATGCAAGATAACCTATATACGAAACTGAACTAGGAATGGTTAAAGAAGTTAAACCTGTACAACTGGTAAATGCATAATCATCAATAAATGTTACAGAACTAGGAATAGTTAAAGAAGTTATACCTGTACAACCATAAAAAGCAGAATTTCCAATAATAGTTACAGTATTAGGAATAGTTATAGAAGTTAAATTTGAACATAAATAAAATGTAGAGCCTTCAATAGTAGTTACAGTATTAGGAATGTGAATAGAAGTTAAATTTAAACATCTATAAAAAGCAGCATATCCTAAAGATGTTATTGTATTAGGAAGTATAACATCTGTTATACTTGTACATTGATAAAAAGCGGAGTCTCCAATAGCTTTTACTGTATAATTCTGAGAATTATAATTTACTGTTTCTGGAATAGTTGCAACTCCATTAAAACTTGAATTTGATCCTACTTTAACATAAAAATTTACAGCATCAGTTACTTCATAGTTAATACCATTGTAATTAAAATTTTGGGATAAAACTACACTAGTGTTTAACAGAATAAATAATATAAGTAATGTTTTTTTCATATTTAAAAATGGTATGTTTTGTTTTTATTTTGAGTTATCAATATTAAATAAAATAAAAAAGGTTTAAAATAAAAATTTACCGAATTGTTATTTTTCAAGTATGAGTTGTTAAAACATAAGATAAATAGAGATATTTTTTATTTCTAAACCCTAAATTAGTCTTCAAAAATTCTTTAGTTAGTATAGCATAAAGAGACATGTTCTATGAAAACATATCCAAACAATATTGAATTTGTTAAACCTATTTATAAGGACTTGAATACCAATTTAACTATCTTCAATCTGTAAGTTTTCAACATTAATTAAAAACATAAAAAAAAAGAATTTTAAAATTTTAAATTTATGATGGTTATTATAGGATGTTAATAGTGATAATAACTTTTTAAGTAAATCCATTTTTTAAAAGTTATACTAACTTATACAGAGTAATTAACAGGTTTATACAGTATTAAATCACTTAAAATGAACTCTTTTTTGTTTTTTATTAACAGTTGTTAACAAACAAAAAACAACTTCAATTATTAATAAGTTTACTTCTAATTTTTGTTGAAAACCATCTTATTTATGCTGATAATTTTTCTAAAAAAAGAGCAAACTAAAATTGATTTTCTCGTTCTGATTTTTGATTAGAAAAAAAAGAGTTTCAATGTTAAAAAAGTTCTTATTTTCTTTACTAAGTTGTTAACAATGGCTGTTAATTTAAAGTTACCTGATTATCAACGAATTGTAAATTACTATTAACATTTGATTTTTTTAACATTTTTAATGCATTATTTGTAATGATTATCAGATACTTATAAATTATTTATTTTAGGGTTCTTTGATTCATTATTAATAATCAAGCACTTAGAATAAAGTAAAAATAGAATCAATAGTTTCCTTAAATTTGTGAACTAAACTACAAAAATTACAACATGAAAATCTCCATTGGAAACGATCACGCAGGTCCCGATTACAAAAAAGCAATAGTTGCTTTTTTAGAGCAAAACGGATATCAAGTTATTAATCATGGAACGGATACTTTTGATAGTGTGGATTATCCTGATTTTGGCCATAAAGTGGCTCAAGATGTTGAAACAGGAACTGTACCTTTTGGAATAGTTATTTGTGGTTCAGGAAATGGAATTAACATGACGGTTAATAAACACCAAGGCATAAGATCTGCTTTATGTTGGACTAAAGAAATTGCACAATTAGCGCGCCAACATAATGATGCTAATATCATTAGTATTCCGGCTCGGTATACATCAATTTCTCAAGCTGTTGATATGGTAGCAGCTTTTTTAACCACACCATTTGAGGGTGGAAGACACGCTACAAGAGTAAACAAAATTAATTGCCACTAAATGGGCCATAATCACGTACACATTCACAAACACGAAGTTGAAGGTAAAAATTTATTCTATTCTATTTTACTCAATTTAATTATCACCATAGCACAACTAATAGGAGGTGTTATTTCGGGTAGTTTGGCTTTAATTTCAGATGCATTACATAATTTTTCAGATGTATTAACTTTAGGATTTAGTTTATTCGCAAATAAACTGTCTCGAAGAAAAGCATCTATTAATCAAACATTTGGCTATAAAAGAGCCGAATTAATTGCGGCTTTTATTAATGCAATAACTTTAGTGATTGTAGCTTTATTTTTAACCTATGGAGCGATTGAGCGCCTTTTTAATATCCATCCTATAAAATCAGGATTAGTTATTTGGTTAGCTTTATTAGGCATAGTAGTGAATGGCTTTTCTGTATTATTACTTCAAAAAGATGCTGAGCATAATTTAAATATGAAATCGGCTTATTTGCATTTATTAACCGATATGATGGCCTCAGTAGCTGTATTAATTGGGGGTTTATTAATTAAGTTCTTTAATTGGTATTGGGTTGATAGTGTACTAACCATTTTTATAGCGATATATTTAATATATGTGGGAGTTGATTTAATAATATCTGCAACTAAAATGTTGATGCTTTTTACTCCAGACCATATTGATATCAAAGAAATAGTTCGGGAAGTCCATAAAGTTCCAGGGGTATCTAAATTACATCATATTCATGTGTGGCATTTAAATGATGAAGAATTACATTTAGAAGCTCATTTGGATTGTTCGGAAGATTTAAAGATGAGTGAATTTAATGAGTTGTTACACGAAGTAGAGCATGTATTATTTGACAAATTTCAAATAAACCACATAAATATTCAGCCCGAGTTCAATAAAGAAGACCCTAAAGATTTTATCGTGCAAGATTAACTTATAATCCATTATGAAACCATGATTACAGTTGATCTAAATTATATTCAAAATATCTTCAAGAATCGATTGATTGATTCCAATAAAAGCAATCATGGCCATGCTTTACTACTAGCTGGAAGTAAATCCAAAATGGGGGCAGCCCTAATTTCCTCAAAGGCTTGTTTGAGAGCAGGAGCAGGTTTAGTAACGATACATATTCCAAAAAAAGAGCGAATTGCTGTTTTTACATCCATTCCTGAAGCCATGATAGAATTTAGAGAAGATAAAAACAATTGGGAAAAATATACAGCTTTTGCTATCGGTCCAGGTTTAGGAACCGACAAACAAGCGGAACACAAAGTAAACTTAGTGCTTGATAAACTAACTATTCCAGGGGTTTTTGATGCTGATGCAGTATCAATTTTAGCCAAAAACCAATTATTGCTTCAAAAACTCACAACTACCACTATTCTAACACCGCACCAAGTGGAATTTGACCGTCTTTTTGGTCAACACCAATCTGAGTTAGAACGCAGAAATAAAGCCTTTGATAAAGCTAAAGAATTGGGTGTTATTATTGTATTAAAGGGACATCAAACCTTCATTACGGATGGTGCTTTACGGTTTCAAAATTCTACGGGAAATTCAGGTTTAGCCAAAGGAGGGTCGGGAGATGCATTAACTGGAATAATCACCGCTTTTTTAGCACAAGGATATACTACTTTACACGCATCTTTATTAGGTGTTTACGTTCACGGTTTGGCGGCCGATATTACTCTTGAATCACAAAGCCATGAAAGCATGTTAATTTCAGATGTAATTGATAATTTAGGAAAAGCATTCTACCAAATACAAAAATAACAGTTCATAATGACCCAGATACAATTTCTCCAAAATCAGGTTCCTACTTCAGCTAAAAACATTGAAGCTACTTTAAAATTACTATCCGAAGATTGCACTATTCCTTTTATTTCGCGCTATAGAAAAGATCAAACTGGTAATTTGGATGAAGTAGTTATTGAGCAAATTGCTAAGCTCTCTAAGCAATTTGATGAGCTTATTAAACGAAAAGAGAGCATTTTAAAGGCTATTGATGAACAAGGGCAGTTATCAGGAGAATTAAAAAATAAAATTGACAATAGCTTTGATTTGCAAGAGCTTGAAGATTTGTATTTACCCTATAAAAAGAAGAAAAAAACCCGTGCTGATGTGGCGCGTGAAAAAGGGTTAGAACCCTTAGCTAAAGTTATAATGGCTCAAAATAGCGATGATATCGAGTTTATGGCATCCAAGTATTTAAATGCCCAAGTGCCTAATGAGGATGAAGCTTTACAAGGGGCTCGAGATATCATAGCCGAATGGGTTAATGAGAACATCTACATTCGAAAAAATTTACGGCGTTTATTTCAGCGAAATGCTATAATTGAAACTAAAGTAGTGAAGACTAAAAAAGAGGATGAAGCCGCTCAAAAATTTTCTCAATATTTTGAATGGGCAGAACCGATATCTAAAGCACCTTCGCACCGATTATTAGCTATGTTGCGTGCTGAAGCGGAAGGATTTGTGAAGCTCAATGTAGAAATTGAAAAGGAAGAAGCTATTGCATTTATTGAAACCAATACAATAAAAAATAATCGAGAAACAGCAGACCAATTGCGGTTGGCTATCAAGGACAGTTACAAGCGATTGTTAGAACCCGCCATATCTAATGAAACCCTTCAAGAGGCTAAAGCCAAGGCTGATTCTAAAGCAATTGAAGTTTTTGCGGGCAATTTAGGGCAGTTATTATTGGCTCCTCCATTGGGTGAAAAACGTATATTAGCGTTAGATCCTGGATTCAGAAGCGGATGTAAGGTAGTTTGCTTGGATGAAAAAGGAGATTTATTGTATAATGAAACGATTTATCCTCACGCACCTCAGAATGAAACCGCTATGGCGATGAAAAAAATCAAATCCATGGTGAATGCCTACAATATTGAAGCGATATCTATAGGTAATGGAACTGCCTCTCGAGAAACGGAATTTTTCATTAAAAAGATTGCCTTTGATAAACCTGTCCAAGTTTTTGTAGTATCCGAAGCAGGTGCATCGGTATATTCTGCTAGCAAGATAGCGCGAGATGAGTTTCCAAATTATGATGTAACCGTTCGTGGTTCGGTATCAATAGGAAGACGCCTTTCAGACCCATTAGCCGAATTGGTTAAAATTGATGCCAAGTCAATAGGAGTGGGGCAATACCAACACGATGTAGATCAAACAAAACTTAAAGAAGAGTTGGATACTGTCGTCGTGCGTTGTGTGAATTCTGTGGGTATTAACATCAACACAGCAAGTAAATCATTATTGAGTTATGTTTCGGGCATAGGGGTGAAAATGGCGGAGAACATAGTTGCTTACAGAAGTGAAAATGGTCCTTTTGAAGATCGAAAGCAATTAAAAAAAGTACCTCGTTTGGGAGATAAAGCCTTCCAACAAGCAGCGGCTTTTATCCGAATAAAAGAGGGTAAAAACCCACTTGATAATTCGGCTGTTCACCCAGAGGCTTATCCTTTAGTTGAAAAAATGGCTAAGGATTTGGGATTAAAAACCGCGGAACTTATAGGAAAAAAAGAGAAGATAAGTTTAATTAAACCCGAGCAATACATCACTTCTGATATAGGAATTCTAGGTGTAAAAGACATATTGAAAGAACTTGAGAAACCGGGCTTAGATCCAAGAAAAGCGGCAAAGGTATTCGAATTTGATGCCAATGTAAAGTCAATTAAAGATGTGAGAAGTGGTATGATAGTTCCAGGGATTGTGAATAACATCACTGCTTTTGGGTGTTTTGTGGACATCGGAATAAAAGAAAGCGGACTAGTACATATTTCTCAACTCAAAGAAGGGTTTGTTTCTGATGTGAATGAAGTGGTCAAATTACATCAACATGTGCAAGTCAAAGTAGTAGAGGTTGACGAAGATAGAAAGCGTATTCAATTAACGATGATATTTTAAATAAAAAACCCAATCAACTTTGATTGGGTTTTTTATTTTTCAAAAAGATTATTTAGTTTCTTCTTTTTTAGTTTCTTCTGGTTTTTGTTCACCTTTAGAGGCTTCTTTAAATTCTCTAACTCCTGTACCTAAACCTTTCATTAGTTCTGGAATTTTTTTACCTCCAAATAATAATAAAACAACGACTAAGATAACTAGCCATTCTGATATTCCCATACTTCCCATGATATATAATTTTATGCTTTCGCTAATTAGTAATTACTGTTTACAAATGTATGAAGAAAATATACACTGTAAATATTTTGGATGCAATATTTATAGTTAAAGTTCGTTATACATTAGGTAAATCGAAACCGAAGTTAATTTTCTATATTTGTTCCATAATCTACCATCATGTCGGAAAAACGACTAAAACGCAAAATATTAAAGAAGAAACTCTTCACAAAGAACCGATTGGTTATTTTGAATGAGGAAACATTTGCTGAAGTTTTTTCATTGCGTTTGACATTAATGAATGTTTTTGTGGTGGCCTCAGTAGGTGCTTTATTAATTATTTTTGTAACCACCTACATTATAGCCTTTACACCATTACGCGAATATATTCCGGGTTATGCTTCAACTAAACTTAAAAAAGATGCTACCGAATTAGCCTTAAAATCGGATTCATTAACGAATGCATTGAAGAAAAATGAGGCCTATATTATCTCCATACGAAAAATATTAACAGGGGATTTAGATTATGCTAAATTCAGCAAAGATTCTATAACCCCTTCTACATTAGCCGCTATTTCGGAGGAAGAAATGAAGCCTACTAAAGCCGATTTAAATCTTCGAGAATCAGTAGCTAGGGAAGATAAATACAATCTTTTTGAAAAAGCCACGCCCAAGGTAAGTGTTGTATTTTTTCCTCCAGTAAAAGGGATGATTACAGATCAATTTAATCCAAAAGAAAAGCATTATGCAGTAGATATTGCTTTAGCTAAAAACACACCTATTAAATCTGTTTTAGGAGGCACAGTAATTTTCGCAGATTGGACTCCAAATACAGGAAATGTGGTGATTATTCGACATAATAATGGATTTATTTCTGTATATAAACATGCTTCTTCATTAACAGTATCACAAGGAGATAATGTAAGAACAGGAGAAGTAATTGCATTGGCTGGCTCAACAGGACAAGAATCAACAGGTGTGCATTTGCATTTTGAATTGTGGAAAGAAGGCTTTCCTATTGACCCCAGCATTTTTATAGAATTTGAATAATTATGGAACAAATTTTAAATTACTTAGCAGATAGAGTTGGAATTGTTTCTTTTTTAGTTGGAATCGTTTTTTTTATTGCTGCGATTATTATGCATTTCTTCCCTCCTAAAGAAGTTAATTATTTATATGGTTATAGAACTAATGCTTCAATGAAAAATCAGCAAGTTTGGGATTTCTCTCAAAAGTACTCTACAGGTAAGATGTTTCAGTTGGCGTTGTTTTTACTAGCGTTTTCTTTTCTTAATTTATTTATAAGCATCAATCAAGAATTAGCTGCTTTTTTAGGAATTGGTTTTATGATAATTGGTTGTATTTATATGATCGTTACCACAGAAAAAGCAATAAAAAAGAATTTCCCAAATCAATAAGCTATGTCAGTAAAATCTTTTGCTGCTAAAATATTTGCTCACTATATTCACCGTAAGACCCAAAAGTGGCTTCAAAACCCTGTGGCTACTCAACAAAAAGTATTTGAAGATTTAATAGCTTCGGCCCAACACACTCAATTTGGTAGAGATCATCATTTTTCTAACATCAAGACGGTAGAGAAATTCGCCCAACAAGTTCCGGTTCGAGATTATGAAGCATTACGGCCCTATATAGATCGAGTGGTCAAGGGAGAAGAGAATGTACTTTGGAACGGAAAACCGTTGTATTTTGCTAAAACGTCAGGCACCACTTCAGGCGCTAAATATATTCCATTGACTAAAGAATCAATGCCTTTTCATATTGAAGCAGCTCGGAATGCTATATTGAGTTATATACACGAAACGGGTAAGGCAGATTTTGTAAATGGTAAAATGATTTTTTTACAAGGCAGTCCTTTACTAGAAGATAAACATGGAATAAAATTAGGTAGACTTTCGGGTATAGTAGCTCATTTTGTACCGAGTTATCTTCAAAAAAACAGATTACCAAGTTGGAAAACCAATTGTATTGAAGATTGGGAAACGAAGGTAGATGCCATAGTCAATGAAACTATTGATGAAGACATGGCTGTGATTTCGGGCATTCCGTCATGGGTTCAAATGTATTTTGAAAAATTACAGCAAAAAGCGTATAAGCCTGTTGGAACACTTTTTAAAAACTTTACTTTATTCATTTATGGAGGAGTTAATTTTGAACCCTATCGTGCCAAATTTGAAAATTTAATAGGTAGAAAAGTAGATGCTATTGAATTGTTTCCAGCCTCGGAAGGTTTTTTTGCGTATCAAGATTCCCAAAGTGAAAAAGGAATGTTACTGCTATTAAATTCTGGAATTTTTTATGAGTTTATAAAAGTTGAGGACTATTTTAACGAACAACCAAAGCGGTATACCATAGGAGAAGTGGAACTAGGCGTGAATTACGTATTAATAATATCAACAAATGCAGGTTTGTGGGCATATAATATAGGAGATACCATCCAATTTACTCATTTAAAACCGCATAGAGTTATCGTATCTGGAAGAATTAAACATTTTATTTCCGCTTTTGGAGAACATGTGATTGGAAAAGAAGTGGAATATGCTTTAAATGAAGCATTGGAGGGCACATCTATTCAGATAAATGAATTTACGGTGGCACCACAAATTGCACCCGATCAAGGAATGCCTTATCACGAATGGTTTATTGAGTTTGAAACCTTACCGGAAGACTTAGACTCCTTCGCATTGCGAATAGACTCTGCTATGCGCAAACAAAATGTATATTATGACGATTTGATTGCGGGGAATGTATTGCGAACACTTATAATAACTAAAGTCGCTAAAAATGGATTTCATGAGTATATGAAATCGATAGGAAAGTTAGGGGGACAGAATAAATTACCTCGTCTTTCTAATGATCGTAAACTAGTGGATTTTTTAAAAAGAGAATAAATGAAAATGAAACAAAAGAGATTCTTTTGGTTGGTGTTGTTGATAGGTTTTTCTTTGTCGGGTCAAATTAAAGGTGTGGTTGTAGATGCAAATAATCAGCCTATTTCCTATGTCAACATAACTGTGGAAAATGAAAATACTGGAACTACTTCGGAAGAAAATGGGGAGTTTTCAGTTTCAGTTTCAGAACAAAATAAAGAATTGATTTTTTCAGCAATGGGATATGAAACTTTAAAATTGGCAGCTGCCGATACTAAAAAGGTGGTTATGTCAGCTGCTATTTATAAATTGAATGAAGTTATTGTTACAAAACCCAAAAGGACTAAAGAAGTAGAAGTTGGTAATTCAAAAAACCGCTATTACCTACCTGAACCACAAACTGCGCCTTGGATATTAGCAAAAAACATAAATCGTGACACAATAAACAAAGATATCAGCCATATTAAGAATCTTATCTTTTTTACAAATAGCGAAGTAGAAGGCGCTTCTTTTAGAGCACGCATTTATAGAATAGCAAAAGATGGATTACCCGGAATTGATATGATTTCTGAATCGATTATTGTTAAAACTAAAAAAGGGAAACACAAAACAATAGTAGATGTATCGTCCTATGATATAGAAATGCCAAAAGAAGGAATTATAGTGGGCTTTGAGAGTTTATTGATTGACAGTAACAAGTATATGGAAAAGGCTGGAATTATAAACTCTAAAAAAACAATTTATATTTTAAATTATGGACCGCATATAATGTATACTAATTCAGATTTAGAGGAAAGTTATACTTTTCGCGCTGGCAAATGGACAAAACAACGATTTAGTATGTATATCAATCAAAAAACTAAATCAAAAGTAATTTCGCCTGCAATTAATGTAACTTTAACAGACTAGAATGAAAACAGTAGTATTTCTTTTTTTATTTACCCTCTCTCTATCTGCTCAAATTAAAGGTGTGGTCGTAGATGAAAACAATCAACCCATATCTTATGTCAACATAGCTGTGGAAAATGAAAATAGCGGAACATCATCTGAAGAAAATGGTGCCTTTACAATTACTGTTTCTGAAACCAAAAATTTAGTTTTTTCAGCTTTGGGGTATGAGAAAAAAACAATAAGAGCAAATCAAGTTCAAAAAGTAATTTTAAACGCAATTGCTTTAAAATTGGATGAAGTTACTGTTGCTCCAAAACGATTTGAAACACGAGAATTGGAAATAGGGAAAGTAAAGAACGAAACATATCAAGCTTTTGATAATGGACCCAAGATAGACGCAAAGTTTTTCCCCTATTATTCGAAATATAAAAAAACAAAATACATCAAACAGGTTTCCATTTTAACAGACAGTGAAATTGAGAATGCGTCTGTAAAAATCCATTTTTATGGGGTAAATTCAGATGGTTTTCCGGGAGATGAATTACTTAGCAAAGATTTTGTAGTATCGGTAAAAAAAGGAGTTAAGAAGACCTTTTTTGATGTTACAGAATTAAATTTAAGAATGCCAAAAACAGGAGTTTTTATTGGGTATGAAAAATTAATCATTGAAAAAAACAAAGTTGAGCGAGAAATACAAGACACGAATACAAAAAAAGTACTCATTCAAAAAACGTATTATCCTTTTATGCTCTACAATTATGTGCAAAGAGATTTTATTTTCACCTTTTATGGAGGAAAATGGAATAAGCAAACGAAACAGGACAGTAACAATCCCAATCCTAAAATGATGGTGTATGAGCCTTCAATTAATTTGGTACTTACCAACTAAAGTTAAAAACCCTATATTTGTAGGTTAGAAAAACAATTTAATGAAGGAAATTAAAAACATTTCGCGCTCAAGAGCGCAAGAATCGTCGGCAGCTATCGAACGATTGTACATTACAATGAGACATTTATTTAACAGAGGTTTTTATAAACCAATGGGTGTTTCAGGAGACACATTAAGAGAAGCATTATTAGCGCTTCGCCCTGAGATTTACGGGAGTATTGCAGAGGAAAAAGTAGAGTTAAATGGTTTACTTTATGTTATTGAACGACTTCCGGTAGGCATTGAAGAATGCCGTTATATCAATTTAACTTCAGACGAGGGATATTCAAAATCCCATTTTAAAGCTATTATTCCTCCAAAGAGAAGACGAAATTGTTATCGAATAGATGATGAGCAAATGAATGTTGAAATTACTCGCGGTCGCTCAGATATTTATGATATTTTAACGCATTTGACTTTTATTTTTATCGAATCACACAAAATAAAAAACCGTGTATTGATTGATGATGAAGGTAGAATTTCTCGGGATTGGCAGAAGTTAGAACAAGCCGCTATACAAACCAAAAAACTAAATCAAGTTGATAAAGAAAAGGCAATATCTCATGCGGCTAATGTTTTAGGCAGAACGTTTGCTGAGGTTATGAATATATATGATGATTTTGGCACGGCTGAAAAGCCAGATAGATTTTTACATCTTATCTATTGGTTAGGAAAAATTGCGATTGAGGAAGTAGTTGATAACAATAAAAGAACTATTACATTCAGTCCCATTTTAAGAGAAAGATTAGGGCATCATATTCATGGTGAAATTTGGGCTACAAATATTAAAGAAGTTTTATTTCAGCATAATTTAATAGATAGACCTATTCATATTATTAGTGCCAATATGCACTCTGTTATGAATTCTATTTTTGCCAATGGAGTATTAGCTACAAAATACAAAGGAAAATCGGATTATCAGATATATGAAGATTTGAGTGCGTCTGGAAGTAAAGAGTTACGAAGTAAAGTAGAAGATTTTGCTTTAAAACACGGAATGATTTCATTGCTTGATACGTCAGGAACCAATATAGATGTTCAAATTTTTGATACGGCACAAATAGATTGGTCAAAATCTGGATTTCCAAATGCCAAATTAGGAAATGATTATCCCGTAATTGTGGTTATGGATTATGCCTTTGGCGAACAAGCTTATGAAACTATTGATGAGTTACTTAAACCGTTTAAAAAGGTAAATAATCATTTATTTTTAAAAGTAGAATCGGTTTCTATAATGGGTAAAGCCGGTATTCTTCAAGGAGGGAAAGGAGACATTATGATTCCAAATGCCCATATTAATGAAGGCACAGCAGATAATTATCCTTTTGAAAATGAATTAACGGCTAAAATGTTTGAAGGAAATGATATTCCTGTTTTTGCAGGTCCAATGGTAACTGTTCTTGGAACCTCGCTTCAAAACAAGGATTTATTGAAATTTTTTCATGAGTCAACGTGGGGAGCAATTGGGTTAGAAATGGAAGGAGCTTATTACCAAAAAGCGATTCAATCAGCCTCAAAAATTAGAAAAAGTATTCATCCAAATGTAAAAGTTAGGTATGCATATTATGCCTCTGATAATCCATTAGAAACAGGTAGTACTTTAGCTTCTGGAGGATTAGGAACAACAGGGGTTAAGCCAACCTATTTAATCACTATTAAAATTCTAGAACAAATATTTAACATAAAATAATCATTTATATGAGCGAAACAACTCAGCAAAATACAGACAATCAAGAAATTGATTTGTCTCAAATTTCTAAAAAAATCGGAAGTTTTTTTGAGGGAATCTCAAACAGCATATTTAGAGCACTATTATACTTTAGAAGGAATGTTATTTGGATAACAATTATTGTAGTTATAGGAGTCGTAATGGGCACATACTTAGATAAAACCAATAAGTCATACAATCATAAATTGATAGTATGCCCTAATTTTGGTTCTAATGATTATTTGTACTCTAAAATAGAGCTCTTAAATTCTAAAATAAAAGATAACGACACTGTTTTTTTAAGAGATGTAGTAGGGATAAAGTTTCCTAAAAAAATAAACACTATTAAAATAGAACCGATACTTGATGTGTATAAATTTATAGGAAATAAAGACAAAGACAACAACTTTGAATTATTAAAATTAATGGCGGAAGATGGTGATATTAAAAAAATTGTCAATGAAGACATGACCAGTAAAAACTATCCATATCACGAAATTATATTTTCAACCTCTGGATTAACCTCTGAAAAAAACATGGTAAATCCAATCTTAAATTATATAAATAATTCGGAATATTACACGTCTATACAGCGCCAATATATTATAAATATTAAGAAAAAAATGGTTGAAAATGATTCTATCCTCAACCAAATTAATGCAATTTTAAATACTTTTTCTAACACCGTTAATGGTTCTTCTCAAAAAAGTGACAAATTAGTTTATTATAATGAAAATTCTCAATTGGGTGAATTGCTAAAAACTAAAAATGATTTGTTGTATGAACAAGGAACAAAACGCATGGAATTAATTAATTTGGATAAAATTATTAAAGTAAATAGTATTGCGTTAAATATTAAAAATACAGAATCAATAAATGGAAAAATGAAATTAATAATTCCTTTATTTTTCTTGTTTATCTTCATCTCTATTTCTTATTTTAAGAGATATTATAAAAGACAATTGGCAAAATTAATAAGTAAGTAATGAAAGGAATTATTTTAGCGGGTGGATCGGGAACACGTTTACATCCATTGACATTAGCAGTGAGTAAACAGTTGATGCCAATTTATGATAAGCCAATGATTTATTACCCATTATCTACTTTATTGTGGTCTGGAATTAATGAAATATTAATTATCTCTACTCCACATGATCTACCTTTATTTAGACAGTTATTGGGAGATGGAAGTTCATTAGGTTGTCGATTTGAATATGCAATTCAAGAAAATCCAAATGGTTTAGCTGAAGCATTTATTATTGGTAAAGATTTTATAGGGACAGATAAAGTAGCATTAGTACTGGGAGACAATATTTTTTACGGAACAGGTTTATCGTCATTATTATTAACCAATAATAATCCTGACGGTGGAATTATATATGCTTATCATGTCCATGATCCAGAACGCTATGGAGTAGTTGATTTTGATGAAAATGGGAATGTGCTTTCGATAGAAGAAAAACCAGAAAAACCTAAATCTAATTTTGCAGTTCCGGGTATTTATTTTTATGATAATGATGTTGTGGATATTGCGGCAAATATCAAACCAAGTCACCGAGGGGAATTAGAAATTACAGATGTAAACAAAGAGTATTTAAAAAGAGGGAAGCTCAAAGTAAGTATACTTGATAGAGGAACAGCTTGGTTAGATACAGGTACATTTAACTCCTTAATGCAAGCCAGTCAATTTGTTCAAGTTATAGAAGAGCGACAAGGTTTGAAAATAGGTGCTATTGAAGAAGCTGCATTTAGAATGGGCTTTATAGATGCCAATCAGTTAAAAAAATTAGCACAGCCGTTATTAAAAAGTGGTTATGGCACTCATTTATTAAGTTTAATATAAAAAATGAATTTTATTGCTACAAAACTGGAAGGTTGTTTTATTATTGAGCCAAAAATTATCCGTGATGAACGAGGTTATTTTATGGAGAGTTTTAATGAAAACACCTTTCAAATCGGAGTGGGTCAAAATGTTCACTTTGTACAAGACAACCAATCCTATTCTACAAAAGGAGTATTAAGAGGTTTACATTATCAAACAAATGAATTTGCTCAAGCTAAATTAGTAAGAGTACTACAGGGAGAAGTTCTTGATGTTGCGGTTGATATAAGACCTGATTCAGCTACTTATGGGCAATATGTTTCTATACTAATATCAGGAGAAAACCAAAGACAGTTTTTTGTGCCAAGAGGATTTGCTCACGGTTTTTTAGTATTAAGTGAAACGGCCACGTTCTTTTACAAATGCGATAATTTTTACAATAAAGAATCAGAAGGAGGAATTAATTATAATGATCCCACAATTAATGTGGATTGGCAATTTAAATTAGAAGATTTAATTATTTCAGAAAAGGACAAAACACTTCCTTCTTTTGAAAATGCAAAAAAAGTATGGTAGTATTAATTACAGGGGCTAATGGACAACTGGGGCAAAGCTTAAAGCATATAGCGTCTAATTATCCGGAAATTCAATTTATTTTTTGTGATTCTAAAAGTTTAGATATTACAAATTTCGAAAATTGTAAATCTGTATTTTACCATTATAAACCTCAATATTGTATTAATGCTGCTGCTTATACAGCTGTCGACAGAGCTGAAAGTGAACCCAAAAAAGCTCATTTAATCAATGCTATTGGAGTTCAAAACTTAGCTGTCGTTTGTAAAAAGTATCATACCGTTTTATTTCACGTCTCTACCGATTTTGTTTTTGATGGCAAAAAAAATACGCCTTACGGCGAGAATGACATTCCAAATCCAACTGGAGTTTACGGTCAAACTAAACTCGATGGTGAAAATGCTATTCGAGCTGTTTTTGATGAGTATTTTATCCTCAGAACCTCTTGGGTGTATTCTCAATTTGGAAACAATTTTATGAAAACCATGCTGCGACTGGCTTCAGAAAGAGATACACTTTCGGTAGTAAATGACCAAATAGGTTCACCAACCAATGCTGTTGATTTAGCAGAAGCTCTTATTAAGATAGTCACTTTTAGCTCCCAAAACACAGCATCCAAATTCGGCATCTATAACTTTAGTAACGAGGGACAATGCAGCTGGTATGATTTTGCCAAAAAGATTTTTGAGGTTAACAACATAAACATAGATTTAAAACCAATACCAACATCAGCTTATCCAACACCGGCCCAAAGACCAAAGTTTAGTGTGTTGGACAAGACAAAAATCAAGAATGCTTTTGGAATTCAGATTAAAAATTGGGAAGACAGTTTAAAAAGGTAAAAAGTAAAAAATCTTTTTCCAAGTATTGGATGCCGTTTTCAAAAGGCATGTTCAAATTTTAATTTATTAACGATTATAAATTGCAATTAAATCTTCAGGAATACCTTTGGAAGAGTTAGTCTTAATCCTTCAAGTATTATCCTAGAAGTCACATTTGTCATTTTGGAGCGGAATTCTTGAATTTGAAGATCATCTTGGATTGCTCGTAAATCATTCTTGAATGACAAATAGTATGAATTTCTTTGATGTGTAAAAGCAATGTTCACTAATTTTGAATTCAAAGTTTACATAAGGAGATTATAAAAAGTGCGCACAAGGATTAAATCTTAATAATCTTTTTTACTGTAGTCTGATTGAACTCATTTTTAATTTCTACGAAATAAAGGCCTTTTTGTAGTGAACTCATATCTACAGTGTTATTTTTAATATAAAAGGAGTTTACCTTTTTACCTAGCATGTCATATATATTTATTTTCTCATTGACTTGCCCATAATATTGAATGTTCAAAATAGCATCAACAGCATTGGGATATAGAATAATATCAGATTTTGAAAAGTCGCTGTTGGACAATGACTCTGCATCTAATTTAACAGCAAAGACATCAATATTCCCAGTACTTGAATATTCTCCACTACCGACAGCAATTAAAGTTCCGTTGGTAGACTGAGAAATATCGTAAAACACATTATTGTAGGGGAGCTGTTTGTAATGTCTTTGCCAGGAAATATTGCCAATACTATCAAGTTTTACAAGCCAAGCTTTGGCACCTGTAGTTATACCGTCCAAATCGCCATCTATAGAGTCTGTTTGTCCGCATGCTATATACCCTCCATCTAATGTTTGTATAATAGCATATAAATAGTCTACATTCGAACCGCCAATAGATTTTTGCCATTCTAATGTACCTGATGCGTTTAATTTAATAAGCCATCCATCTGTATTACCATGATAATTGGTTACGTTAACAGTGTTATTTGAAGAGGTGAGACCGGCTATTATATATCCTCCATCATTTGTTACGGCGATACTTTTTGCCCCATCAGTACTCAGTCCCCCATATGAATTTTGCCATTCAATTGCTCCTGTGGCGCTCAATTTTAAAATCCAATAATCAGAGATTAATACACCATCTGCTGTTAAGGAATTAGTTACATCATGATGGTGTGAATCACTCGATCCAGCAACAATACATCCTCCATCTGGCGTGGCCTTGATAGAGAATGAACGATCAAAATTTTCACCTCCATAATGATTGTTCCATTGCATTTCTCCTAAGGAATTTAATTTTATTACCCAGTAATCTACAGATCCTGTATTACTACCAACACCATAAGTAAAAGGAGCACTTCCGCTATAGTCGGTCTGATTTTGTAAACTAGTACAAACAAAAATGCCACCATCAATTGTTTCAGATAAGTAGGGACTATACTCTGGTTCTCTACAACCAAAGCTTTTTTCCCACAATAGAGTACCAGAACCATTAATTTTAACAACCCAAACATCTTCATAGAGATAACCAGTGCTATGATTGAGAGTTACGTCACCGTCATTTGAAGTGGTCAATCCTGTAATAACATATCCACCATCATAAACCTGAATAACATCACTTGCAGATTCTTTATTCGTTCCACCAAGGCATTTTTGCCACTGTATGTCGCCTGCTGCATTTAATTTTACAACCCAGTAATCGGAATCAGAACTAGTACCATGTAGGCCTGATACATCCCCATTTCTTGAATTAGTTTGGCCAACAAAAATAGAACCACCATCATTTGTTGTACTTACAGCGTATGCTCTATCAGCATCAGTGCCTCCATAGGTGCGCATCCAAAGTGTATTAGGTCCTTGGGCAAAGGATATGAAGATAAAAGTAAAATAAAAAGGAAGTGTATAAATCTTTCTCATTAACCAAAGATATAAAAAAACCAACTTCTTTTAAGTTTAAATGAGCGACAAAGACATTAGAAGCGCCTTTGATTAAACAAAAAATAAGACTACTTTTGAAATCGGGCTATAGATTGACAAGAAAGTTTAAAAAGCATATAAATTGTTATTTTAAATCAGATTTTTATTTCAAAAAAGGAAATACTTCAATAAACGTACAATCATTGCAAAAAGGGATTTATATTGCCCAAATAAATACCGATGATATAATCTATTCAATAAAGATTTTAAAAAAATAAAACTGGCATAGAAGAAAAGTAATGACAAATTCTAAAAAAATTTACTTCATAACACCCGTTTATAATGATTGGGAAAGTTTTGTGGTTTTGGTTGATAATATCCAGAGGATACAAGAACAACAGCCTAATTTATCTTTTACCATTGTGGCAGTTAACGATGGGTCTTATGAAGAGCGGGCAGAATATAAATTCGACCTGCCACTAATAGTTTTAAATTTAAAAGTGAATATTGGTCACCAACGTGCCATTGCAGTAGGATTGCAATATATCTATAACGAAATCATCGACTACGATTATGTGGTCGTTTTAGACAGTGACGGGGAAGACAAACCAGAAGATTTTATGCTATTGTTTAACAAAGCAGAAAACCATGAAAGTTCTAAAATAATCTTTGCACAACGCCAAAAAAGGCAGGAATCACTTATTTTTAAGGTAGGCTATTTCTTTTATAAAAACTTGTTTCAGGTGCTTACCGGACAAAAAATCAACTTCGGAAACTTTAGTATTATCCCAAAAAAATTATTGAGTAAAGTTGTGCATCAAAATAATATTTGGAATCACTATTCGGGAGGCATCATTCAATCTAAAATTCCGTTCGACAAAGTTTTATTAGACAGAGGAAAGCGTTACAAAGGTGTTTCAAAAATGAATTTCAATAGCCTGATTATTCATGGGCTAAGCTCTATTGCGGTGTATTTTGACTTTCTTTCGCTACGTATTTTAAGGTATTCACTCTATGGAATAGCCATTTGCTTTATCTCGGTTATTTATATTCTTTGGCAAAAAATATTTACTGATACCGCTATTCCTGGATGGGCATCAAGCTTGATTTTAATTATTTCGGGAATCATATTACAGTTGTTTTCAGTCACATTAATTGTGTTATTGCTTCAGTTGAGCTCAAGAAAAAATATAACAGCCCCCAATCCGAAAATATATTTAGATTTTATAGAAAGTAAAGAAATTATTAGATAATATGAAAGCAATCCAATATATTAAACAAAATAAATTTTTAGTACTCATACTACTTTTGGCTTCGATACTCCGATTTTATCATGCCGATTTTCAAAGCATCTGGTTGGATGAAATTCACACCATGAATGAGGCTAATCCTAAAGTTGGATTTGTTGATTTGTATAGTATAATAACCACAGGAGAGCAAATGCCTCCATTTTACTTCTATTCGTTGTATTTTTTATTCAAGATTTTTGGCTACACCACTTTTGTTGCAAGAATATATTCTGCAATTATAGGGGTAGTAAGTGTTTTCTCGTTATACTTATTAGGAAAAGAAATTATGAATAAGAGAGTTGGATTGATAGCTGCCTTTATCATAACAGTTAATCCTTTTCATTTGTATTATTCACAAGAAGCGAGACCATATATTTTTTTGTTTCTGTTTACAGTACTAGCTTTTTACTACTTAATAAAGTTTATAAAACTACCAAATAGGAAAAGTGCATTGTATCATGGTCTGTTTGCCGCATTAATGCTTTATTCTCACTTCTTTGGTTTATTTGTTTTGTTTGCCCAATACCTTATTTTATTGCTTTTTTTAATACTTTCAGAAAAAGGTAAGAAAACACAATTTTTTATAAATGCATTTATTTCAGGATTACTAACCTTTGTATTGTTTATACCGGCCATTAACATATTTATAAAAGTTTCTGAGATAACCCAATTTTGGATTCCGGCACCAACATTAGATGTTTACACGCTTATTTTTAAAGAGTTTTTCGGAAACTCAGAAAACGTACTAGCTTTATTGAGTCTCATCTTTTTATTTTATTTCATTAAATTATCAAAAGAAAAAGACACAACTATTACCTACAATTCAATTATTAATAACAAAATGATTTTCAGTTTTGTTATACTGATTCCAACAACAGTTGTGGTGTTATTAATTCCGCTTATTCGATCTTATTGGTCGATACCGATGATTATCAGCAGGTATTTCATAACCGTTTTACCAGCAATAATCATCATGATATCTATTGCCATTTATCAATTTAAAAACAAGATAATTCAACTTGGAATTTTAGTGCTATTTGTAATTTTTTCACTAACAGATATAGTTGTAGTAAAGAACTATTACATGGGTGTAAGCAAAGCACAATTTAGAGAATCAACCAACTTTATCATTAATAACAGTTCAAAAAATGAACCTGTAGTGAGTAGTTTGGGATGGTACATGCCTTACTTTTTAAAGAATGACAAGGTTAATTTTGAAATAGTTGATAAAACCCTCGATGCCTATATTTCCGAAATGCAGCAGGACTCCACTAAAATAAAACCTTTTTGGTTTACTGATGGATTTGGAAGAGATTATAAACCAAGCGAAGCAACATTAAAGTTTTTAAACGATAACTTCTATATTGATAAAAATTATGATGGTTTTCAAGCATGGACCAAACACTTTATTTTATTAAAAGATGTACCTACTACAGTAGATGTATCAAAATTTAAAAACCTTCAACAATACAATGGAGATGCTTTTATGTTAAACGTAGAGACCTTCGAAAATGTAAATAACATAGTAAACACTTCAGGGTGGGCCTATTTTAAGGATCAGGTTTCAGCTAAAACTGTAATGTACATTCTTTTTATAAAAGACGGAAAAGCAACTAGATTAATGACTCAAAAAGTTATTAGAGCAGATGTAACGTCTTACTTTAAAAATGATTTTAATGTAGATGATTGTGGTTTCAAATCTACTTATGATGTATCGAAATTAGAACCTGGAAAATATCAATTATCTATTTATTTAATTGATAAGGAAACCAAAAAAGAAGGATTAGTTTTGACAGATAAATTTATAGAAAAATAGAAAATCAAAACAGAACAAAATTTTATATCTTTGGCGAAAATTAACATTTTAAATCATGAAAAAACATATTTTAGCGATTTTTATAATTTCAATGTCTTTTATTGGATGTAAGGATGATAAAAAAGTTGAAGAAGAAAAAGCACCTAAAGTAGATAATTTTTTAAAAGTGTCTTTTGATTTAATTATTAAAAAGGATGATGACATCCATCTTTATTATACTGAGGATGGCACTTTGAATTTTAATGAAAAAAATTCTATCTGGGTACATATTAATGGTAGTGATGCTATACAAAAAGTTACTTTTAATTTGCCTGAAGATATAATCCCAACTCATTTAAGAGCGGATTTTGGAGCAGGAGTAAATGAGCAACAATCTGATGTTGATATAAAATCATTTGAAATGAATTATTTTGACAAAAATGTGGTTGCAAAAGGACTTTCTTTCTTTGATTATTTTTATGTAAATGAATCAAATACTAAAGTAGATAAAGGAACGACAATTCTTCAACGTTTGGATAAAAAACAAAATGGTGGACCAATGGTATACCCCATGACACTTTTGACACAGAAACTAGAAGAAATAACCAAAGGATAATAATTTAAAATACTAATACACAATAAAAAACAAATCTTTTTGATTTGTTTTTTTGTTTAAACCAACTTGGATTGAATACAAAAGTACATTCACAATTAATCTATAGTCTTTTCTTTAAATTGATTTCGATGATATTGGTTTTTTTTACCACCTCATTGACCTTTAAATATTTGGGAAAAAGTGACTATGGAATTTGGGTTACTATTTATTCGATAATTTCATGGGTGTATCTTTTGGATTTTGGATTTTCCAATGTGATAAAAACAAAATTACCAACACTTTTAAATGACAAGCACAAGGAAATCAATGTGCTGATTTCGACTATTTATTTAGGAATTGGGGCCATTTCAGTACTTATCTTTTTGTTGTTTTCAATCCTAAACCTGTTTATCTCCTTTTCCGATTTTTTAAATTTAGAGGCTGATTTAGTCAATTTTAACGCTGTTCTTTTTTTAAACCTTTTGTTCTCAGTTTTAATACTGATTATTGGAAACTACAAGGCCTTATTTGCAGGGGTTGTAAAAACACATATTGTTGAGTTTTCGTTGATGATTATTCAATTGCTGGTGTTTTTGTCTCTTTTCCTATTACACAAATTTGATTTATTTCAAGGGCAATCTAAAATCTTAACGGTTTCCTGCGTTTTTGGAGTTGTCAACCTTTTCATTGGCTTGGTCTTTTCGATTTATTTTTTCAGCAAACACAAAGACATAAAGGTTTCCATAAAGTATTTTGATTTAAGCATTTTAAAATTGAATGCTGCTTTGGGGTTAAAGTATTTCATCATTCAGATGTGTATGATTGTTATTTACTCTACTGATTATGTTTTGATTACTAAATATTTTGGTGCAAAAGATGTTGCCAATTATGATATCGTACTCAAATTATTTCAGGTTCCGATGTTGCTTACTGTTGTGGCTTTATCACCATTTTGGTCTATTTTTTCTAAAACATATGCTGAAAAAAAATACATTTGGATTAAGAAAACACTGATGATTTATAATCTTTCTTTTCTTTTATTCATAGGTGGAATAGTTGTATTGTCCTTGATTATTCATGAAATAATCTACATATGGATGAATGTAAGGTTTGCCATTTCTACTATGCTTTTGCTTACTATTTCAATATATATTTGCATGAGGACATTTACTACCATGTATAATTATTTTTTGAACGGTATAAACAAAATAAATTTATCTTTGGGCCTTACAATTTTTGGAGCGGTTATAAATATACCGGTATGTATCTTACTCATTAAATCTGGCTTTGGTGTTTCGGGAATTGTAATTGGAACCTGCATTAGCATATTGCCAACAACAATTGCTTTGCCCATTCAGTCGTTCAACATTATTAATAAGAAAATTAAATCTAAGGATATATAAAACTCGTAATAATTAAATCCGCAAAGAGTTTTACAACTTAATCAGATTAGATTTAAATATAGAATACATACAATGAGTTCAAAATATTCCATTATCATTGCCACATATAATTCTGAGAAGACACTTCAATCTACTTTAGATTCATTGTTATCACAATCCTATTCCAACTTCGAAGTTATACTAGTTGACGGCCTTTCGAAAGACAATACAGTGCCAATAATAAAAGAATATGAAAAGAAGTTTTTAGATGCTAACATTCCTTATTTTTGGACTTCTGAAAAAGATGCAGGGATTTATGATGCTTGGAATAAGGCTTTAAAAAAAGTAAATACATCCTGGATTGCTTTTTTGGGGTCTGATGACACATATTATCCGAATGCCATAGAGAATTATGATAAAGAAATCAAAAAGCACACTAGTATTAATTACATTTCTAGTAAGATTGAGTATATTGATTCAGATCAAAAAGTATTGAAAATTATTGGGAAGCCATACGACTATAACCAAATGAACCGCTATATGAATGTAGCTCATGTAGGCTCTTTTCACCATAAAGAGTTATTTGAAAAACACGGTGATTTCAATACGAATTATAGAATAGTGGCTGATTATGACTTTTTCATGAAATGCGGTCGTGATATTAAGGCAACGTTTTTTGAAACTATCACAGCAAAAATGCTGAATTCAGGAATAAGCAATAATAATGTAGCTATAGTTTTTAAAGAAGTTTTACAAATACAGCTTAACCATAAAAAAACTTCTAAATTGCAATCTTATTTTGAATATTATTATTCATATTTAAGAATTTATAAAAGCAGGCTGGTAGGAAAATCAAGTTTTTAAATAAATCAGAAATATAAATGAAAGTAAATGCAGTAAAATTTTATACAATCGTTTTTGTAATTGTAATTTTCTTGCAGTTGTATATTTATTCATTCCGATTCAATATCTTTTTCCAGTTATTTATTCTGACTAGTTTTTTTGCACTTGAAAAAGTAAAACTTTCAACAGAATTTTTAAAGATTAGCCTTCCTATTTTATTAATTTTCCTCATTGGATTTATAGGAATGTTATTTGATAGATATCATTTATTTAATATAATTAAAGATATTTTTCATTTCATTAAACCACTACTAGCGGTTACCATCGGTTATTGTTTTTATAGAAAAATAAATAATTTCAAACTCTTTATAAAAACAATAGTAATAACGGGTTTTCTATCAGCGATACTTCATTATATAATCATAATTTTCTTCATTAAAAACATCGAGAATGTTTCTAATATCAGAGAGCACGGAACCGATAACTTCCTCGAATTAGTCGCTATATTCTTTTTGGTTTACTATAAGAGGTTTCAAAATGAAAATATATTTCCATCTAAGCTAAAGTACAGGGTAATTTTTATCACACTTTTGATTTCAAACATTTTATATTTTTCAAGAACCATGATTGTAATGGCTATTTTAGGCTTACTTACAATTTATGGATACACTGTCATAAATAAAAGAGGATTGAAAATTGCAGGTGTTCTAACGCTGTTCTTAATTGGCTTTTATACTTTTTTATTTTCCATTAATATTCAACGGAATAAAAAAGGGATAGAATCATTTCTATATAAAATAAAGAATGCTCCTGCAGAGGTTTTCAAAACAAAAATTGACCGCGAAAATCACGCTGATCTATGGGATCATTGGAGAGGATATGAAGCCAAACGTGCTTTTGCCTTACTTAATGAAAATCCGAAAGGCTATATTTTTGGTTGCGGATATGGATCACTGGTAAATTTAAAGTTTTATGCTCCTTTGTCTAATGATTTGAAAGGGATGAAATATATATCTGAACTTCACAACGGTTATGTATACATTTTATATAAAACAGGAATTATAGGACTCGTTTTATATTTTATTTTTCTAATTAGTCTATACGTTAAAATATATATTGATAAAAATTTCATCACTATATTTATATCTTTAATAGGGCTTAGCTTTTTGTTTACAACATTGGTTACCGTGGGTATAAATAATAGTAACGAAGTTCTTCTATTCTTTTTGGGAGCATTATTGTTTTTTAATGAAAAACAAAAATTACATATTTTAAAATGATAAAAAAAACGTTTCAAAAACTTCTGCAAAAGACAGGGAAACACTATCAAATTGATAGCCGTATTCCAGATAGACTTTTAATAGAAATGCTTATTAACAGATTTATGATGAGGTTTAGAGGGGTTGTTTTTTTACAAAAAAAAGTTTTTATAGGTAGAGGTTGTTCTATTAAAAACAAAAGAAACATACAATTTGGAAAAAATTGTACCATCGAAAAAGGAACGCGGATTGACGGTTACGCGGTACATAAGATTCTTCTGGGTAATGGTTGTAAAATAGGGGCTTATTCTCTTGTAACTTGTACAAGTCATTTGTCTAAATATGGTAATGGACTCAAAATGGGAGACCATACTGCAATAGGTGATTTTGCACACTTTGGCGCCTCAGGTGGAATAGAAATAGGTAGTAATGTAATTATGGGTTCCTATGTCAGTTTTCATTCGGAAAACCATGTTTTCTCAGACAACACTATACTTATACGTGAACAAGGCGTTACTTCTAAAGGCATAAAACTTGGAAATAACATCTGGGTTGGAGCCAAAGCTACATTTTTGGATGGAACAGTTGTAGGCAATAATTGTGTAGTTGCTGCTGGAGCTGTTGTAAATGGTATTTTCCCGGATAATGTTGTTATTGGTGGAGTTCCGGCCAAAATTTTAAAGACTATTGAATAGCATGAAAAATATTCTTTTCATTCATCAATCAGCTGATTTATATGGTTCAGATAAAACACTACTAATTTTGCTCCAACATTTGGATAGAAGCAAATTTAACCCAATAGTAATTATTCCTGTAGACGGTCCTTTAAATAGTGAGTTAAATAAAATTGATGTTGAAGTTCACATAGCTCCTGTGCTCAAGTTATACCGGAATATCTTTAAACCTAAAAACATTCTGAAATTTTTTTCTGAATACAAAAGGGCAGTAAAGTTTTTAGACAGTTTAAATGAAAAACATCATTTTGACATCATTTATTCAAATACACTGGCAGTTTTACTTGGAATGATTTATGCCAAAAAAAGAAACATCAGACATATATGGCATGTGCATGAAATTATTGTTCATCCTAAAATTATAGCCAATACATTTCCAAAATTACTTCATAAATATACAGATGTAATTGTTTGTAATTCTGAAGCTACGCAAGAAAATCTTATCCAAAGAACTCCTTGCATAAAAACTAAATCGATTGTAATTCACAATGGAGTCGAAATACAAGACCAAGATAAAAACGCAGTATTAAAAGAAGATTTTGGTTTCAAAGATAATGATATTGTTATAACGCTAGTAGGAAGAATCAATAGGCTTAAAGGGCACAAATTAGTTTTAACAGTTTTCCTGAAATACTTTTCGACTCAAGACAACATTAAACTTCTATTTGTAGGATCTCCAGTTCATGGACAAGAAAATTATCTGCATGAGGTGGAAAAAATCATTGAAGAAAACCATATTGATGACAAAGTGAAAATATGTTCTTTTACTAAAAACCTTAACGAAATTTGGAAGATTACAGATATTGCTTTAATGCCCTCTACCGAAGCGGAATCATTCGGATTAGTTGCCGTAGAAGCTATGCTGGCTAAAAAACCGGTAATTGGTTCGAATCATGGAGGTGTAACCGAAATTATTGTTCAAAATGAGACTGGGCTTTTGTTTGAACCCAATAACGATAAGGCTCTTTATGAGGCAATACAGCAGCTCATAATAGATTCGGATAAAAGAAGGAGTATGGGAGAGAAAGGCTTTCTGAGAGCTAAAGAAATTTTTTCTGTTGAGAGTTATATTCAAAAATTCGAAAACTTGTTTTTAACCCTTAAATAGCCAAGACAAAATTTTTTTAAACTACCAAAAAAGCTATTTTTGTACACTAAGAGTACGTTTTCATGAAAATAGCTATACTAGGGACTCGTGGTGTGCCCAATTATTATGGAGGATTTGAGCAGTTTGCTGAATTTTTTTCAGTTTTTCTTGCAGAAAATGGGCACGAAGTATATTGCTATAATTCTCACGACCATCCTTATCAAGAAAAGACTTTTCATGGTGTAAACATTATACATCAATATGATCCAGAATATAAATTAGGAACCTTTGGTCAGTTTATTTATGATTATAACTGCATCATGGATTCTAGAAAGAGAGATTTTGATATCATTCTGCAATTAGGCTATACTAGTAATTCCGTTTGGCATTTTTTGCTGCCAAAAAAATCAATCATTATCACTAATATGGATGGTTTGGAATGGAAGCGGACTAAATATTCAAAACCTGTTCAGCAATTTTTAAAATTTGCTGAAAGATTAGCTGCAAATAGCAGTGATTTCTTGATTTCAGACTCTTTAGGAATTCAAAAATTTCTATTGGCTAAATATAAAAAAGAATCTACCTATATCGCATATGGAGCCTATCCATTTTTATCACCAAACGAATCTTTTCTAAAAGAATATAATGTAGAACGAGGTCAATACAATATGATTATGGCGCGTTTTGAGCCTGAAAACAATTTGGACATGGTACTTGAAGGAGTGGCTCTAGATGATGATGATACTCCAATATTAGTTATTGGAAAGAACCAGACTAAATATGGAATGTATTTAAAAAATAAATTCAATAAACACCAAAAAATTCGATTTATCGGTGGCCTTTATAATTTAGAACACTTAAATAATTTACGTTATTATTCTAATTTATATTTTCATGGACATTCTGTTGGAGGAACGAATCCGTCACTTTTAGAAGCCATGGCGTCAAAAGCATTTATTATTGCTCATAAGAATGACTTTAATCAGGGAATTTTAAAGGAAAACGCGTATTATTTTTCTAATCCAATAGAGGTAAAAAATATTCTAAATACAATCAAAAAAAGTGATAACTTGCAATTGGTTCAAAACAATTTTGATGCCATTGTCAATGATTTTAATTGGGAAAAAATAAATGGTGAATATTTACAACTCTTTGAAGAATGTCTTTCAAGATCTAATAAAAGAAAACAGACTTAACTATTCTTTTATTCCTTTACTTTTAGTTTTTATTACTATTCCACTAAGTTATGCAATTAATAATATTGCATTAGGTTTTTACTCTATAATTGTATTAGTTACATTCCGTAAAGGAAAAATACACGTAGAAAAAAATCTTATATTTCCGATAATATTATACTTATTAATGGTAGTTTCTTCTATTTGGTCTATAGATAGGCAAAGTACCTTGTCAGCCTTGTCAAAAGAAATTTCATTACTAATTATACCTATATTATTTTTATTTTCTACAGGTTTTTCAAAAGAACAGAAAGAAAAAACAATAAGAAATTACAGTTATTTTATAGTCTTTTTTACCATTTTTTATTGTTTTAGAGCAATAATTCGATATGTAATTCTTCATGATAGTAGAGTCTTTTTTTATCATGGAGAAAACAATGATGATTATGGATTGGTTCCAAAATTATTAAATGCTATTCATGTTTCTGTATTTGTTGCTATTGCTTTTTTTCATTTTTTTACAAAAAAGGTAAAAACAATAACGGATAACTTTTCAGCAACCTTATTATTTCTGTTTATCCTTTTACTTTCTTCTAAAAATTTAATACTTATAGTTATTCTTTTGACTTTGAGTTATGTTTTCTTTTTTTCAAAGACAGCACATAAAATGCGCTTGAGAAATAGTATCATATTTGGAGCATTAATAGCACTTGTTTTTTCGGCAGGTAAAATAAAAAGTAGATTTCAGGAAGAATTTCAAAGTAATTCAAAAATAAGCCTAAGTTCAAATGTGATTAACGGAACCCCAAATGGAGTTCATTATGTCAGTATAAAGGAAGCGTGGACAAATCCTGTTTTTACTCCAAATGATTATTTTCCGGGCACTGCATTTAGAGTATATCAATTTAGAGTTTTTACAGAATTAATTACTGAAAACAAAATATTATTTACAGGTTTAGGACTAAATGCCTCAATGATTAAAATTAAAGAAAAAGCGATTCATTATAATCTATATATGGGTAATGCTACAACTGAAGGGTATCAAACTAAAAATTTTCATAATCAATATGTTCAAAATTTTGCTGAATTAGGATTAATAGGTTTCTTACTATTAATATTACTATTGATAATTAATATTAAAAACGCTTTAAAATCTAAAGATTTTATCCATTTTGCTTTCTCAATTCTAATGATAAGTTTATTTTTGACCGAATCTTTTTTATGGAGACAAAGAGGGGTTGTTTTTTTTACAGTGATGTATTGTCTTTTTAATTCTAAGAATGCTAATCATAATTCTTAGTAAGAATAAAATTATATGAAAAGAATATTAATTACAGGCGCAGCCGGATTTTTAGGTTCTCATCTTTGTGATCGTTTTATTGCAGAGGGATATTTTGTAATAGGAATGGATAATTTGATTACAGGCGATTTAAAAAACATAGAACATCTTTTTAAACATCAAAACTTTGAATTTTATCATCATGATGTAACAAAATTTGTACACGTTCCAGGGGAATTAGATTATATACTTCATTTTGCTTCTCCTGCAAGTCCAATAGATTATTTAAAAATACCGATTCAAACATTAAAAGTAGGGTCTTTAGGAACTCATAATTTATTAGGTTTGGCTAGAGTAAAAAAAGCTAGAATATTAATTGCTTCAACTTCTGAAGTATATGGAGATCCTCTGATTCATCCCCAAACAGAAGAATATTATGGAAATGTAAATACCATAGGTCCAAGAGGGGTTTACGATGAAGCAAAAAGATTTCAAGAGTCCATCACGATGGCTTATCATACTTTTCACGGTGTAGAAACTAGAATTGTTCGTATTTTCAACACGTATGGTCCAAGGATGCGATTAAATGATGGACGAGTAATTCCTGCCTTTATAGGACAAGCAATACGTGGAGAAGATTTAACTATATTTGGTGACGGTAGTCAAACAAGATCATTTTGTTATGTGACAGATCAAGTTGAAGGAATTTTTAGGTTATTGCATTCTGATTATATTTATCCTGTTAATATTGGTAATCCGGATGAAATTTCAATTAAAGACTTTGCAGAAGAGATTATAAAATTGACTAATACAAAACAAAAAGTAGTCTATCATCCTTTACCTATAAACGATCCTTTACAAAGACAACCCGATATTACAAAAGCAATAGAATTATTAGGTTGGACGGCCAAAGTAGATAGAGTAGAAGGAATGAAATTAACCTATGAATATTTTAAATCTTTATCTTCAGAAGAATTATTAAAAGAGGAACACAAAGATTTTAAAGGATATATTCATTAGTGATTTAATATGGTTGCAAGGCAAACAGGTAGATATTCAAAGTATATAAGACCGATTAGTATTCTATTCGATTTATTTACCATTACTATACTTTGCTTGTTCTTATTTAAGAATCTAAATATTAATACATTTTACTATTTATCTTATCAAACTACAAGTTGGATCTTAATTGCTATAATAGTCCGCTATTATGAAGTATATAGGTTTACAACACCAGTTGAGATTTTAACTAAAATGGTTAAACAGTTTAGTATTTTTTTATTAGTTGTAATAGCTTATTTCCCATTTGCTAAAACTGCAATTTTTAATGAAAAAGCCATTGCAATACTTATTGCTATTAGTTTTTTTACCATTTTATTATTTAAATACTTCTTATTTTTTTATTTAAAGAAATATAGACTAACTACGGGGAGTAACTTTAGAAATGCAATTATCATTGGATATACGCCTGAGGCAATTCGTTTAAAAGAAGTTTTTGAAAATCGTAAAGATTATGGATATCGTTTTTTCGGATATTTTTCGGATAAAAAACAAAATCAAGAAGTATTAGGTAAAGTCGACGAACTTAAGAGTTATACTTTAGAAAACAATATTGATGAAATATATTGTTCATTAAATGAAATTTCAAATGAAAAATTAAAGGAATTAGTTGAGTTTGCTGATGAAAACAAGAAAACAATAAAATTTATACCAGACACAAAGGAGATTTTTTCAAAGAATCTCAAGATAGATTATTATGAATTATTTCCTGTATTATCATTACAAAAGACTCAATTGCACAATCCTTCTGTAAAAGGATTAAAAAGAGGATTTGATGTTGTTTTTTCTTTTTTTGTAATATTATTTATATTGTCTTGGTTGATTCCGTTATTGGCTATATTGATTAAATTAGAATCAAAAGGGCCAGTTTTTTTCAAACAAGGACGACCAGGATTAGATGAAAAAGAATTTTTTTGTTATAAGTTTCGTTCTATGAAAGTTAATAGAACTACCGAAAGAGAGGCTTCTAAAAACGATCCCCGTGTAACAAAAATGGGAAAATTTATGCGAAAAACTAGCATAGATGAATTGCCACAGTTTTTCAATGTATTACTTGGTGATATGTCAGTTGTGGGCCCAAGACCACATCTTTGGTCTCAAAACAAATCGTATGCAAATCGTATAAAAAAATATATGGTTCGTCATTATGTAAAACCAGGGGTGACAGGTTTAGCTCAAGTTAAAGGTTTTAGAGGGGAAATTGAAACGGACGAAGACATGATTAACCGTATCAAATTTGATGTTTTTTATATAGAAAATTGGTCCTTATTAATGGATATTAAAATTATCGTTCAAACCGTGATTAATATTTTTAAAGGAGAAGATAAAGCCTATTAAAATACTCCTGCATCAATTAATTCTTTTATCTGATTATCTAAATTAAAAGAGTGTTTAGTTTCATGGAATATCCTTTTTTTCATGATTTCTAATGTTTCAGAATCTAATATTGCTATTTCTTGTAAAGTTGAATTCAAGGCATCATAATTCTTTAATTCAACAACCCACCCTAATTTATTATCAGCTACAATTGATTCTCCTTCTCCTCCTCCAAAATATAAGATTGGAAATCCTAGACTTCCATATTCAAAAATTTTAGATGGAACACACCCATAAATTTTTGTTTTTAAAGGAACAATTGCAATGTCAAAGGTTTTTAACAAATTGTGCAGTGATTTACGGTCTAACATTCCATGAAAGAAAATTTTAGGTTGGGTTTGAGCCAAAATTAGACCTTCTATTTGATTTTTTTCAACACCCTCTCCAAACACATGAAATTCAATATTTAATCCAGTTAAATCGATTTTTTCACAAAGCTCTGACACTCCTTGTGCCATACCTAAAAGACCAGCATAAAACACTTTAATAGGCTGTTCTTTTTGAGTAACCAAATTCATTTCTGTTAAATTATGATCTGGAAAATTACGATACAAATAACATTTCTTATTTGAATTGATAGATTGTATATGTGTAATTATTTCTTGAGATTGACCTAAAATTAAGGTTGCTTTTTTATATATGAATTTTTCAAAATAGAGTGATATTTTATGAGAAAATGACCCTGATTTTAATGCATTAAATTCAATAGCTGATAATGGCCATAAATCGGAAACGTTAAGAATTATCTTTTTTCTCTTTAGAGCAAGAACTAGTAAGGAAATATAGGAAAGTAATAATGGGGGTGATTGGACTATTACCTTTTTAGGAGTTTTTTTAAATACTAAATAAAAAAACAAACAACTTGTAAATGAAATCACCGAAATTAAACGGATGAATAAATTTTTACTAACACTGGGATAAATCCAAAGACGATTTACTTCAATTCCTTGTTGATTTTCTGTTACAGAAAATTTGCCTTTGTATTCTGGAAATAACGCTCCTTTGGGGTAATTTCCCAAAGGGCACACAACCGTTACTTGATAGTTATTTTTTTTTAACTTTAATGCTAATTGTTCTATTCTATTGGCTGCCGCTCCTTTTTCAGGAGGATAATAATTGGATATGATTAGAATTTTTTCCATTAGTTAGTAATAGGTATTTCTAGAGAAATATGTATTTATACCCTTTTTAATTTCTACTATAAACACATTGTTAATTAATTCATACTTACTAAATAAAAACTAATAAATGTACTAAAGACGCTTAGTTATAAGTATTTCACAAGAGTAATAATAAGTAATGAATTATACAAATATACTTTAAACTTCAAAAAATGAATTAAACCTCACAATTTGTCGGTGTTATACAACCAAATACGTATTCACTTCAAAAGAGTATTCTTTTTCACACTTCAGATTTAAGTCAACTTATAGTTTTACCAGTGTAACAAATTGTTTAAGTTTACCTCTTTTTGTTCGTAATAGTTTTTCTTTTCTTATAAAGGTAAAAGTCAACCCTTTTTCTAAATAGGTTGTAATTGCTTTTTCAATGAAATCAATTTGTTCATTAGTTAAGCTATTTTGACTTACATATTCAATGTCAAAAGCATCAATTCTGGTTTGCTTTATGATAAATTCTTTTACATTACCATCATCTTCTATTATGCTTTTAGTAACATAATAAAAAGTTAGTCCAGGAACTTTTTTGCCACTTGGTAAAATTGCAATATCATTTGTTCGACCTATTAATTTTTTAAGAATAGGTTTTTTGAAAGTGCTTTTTTCATCCAATATACCAATATCTCCAAGATCATATCTTATAAATGGATGTGCTTTATTATATAAAGATGTTATAACCACTCGTCCTTCTTGTCCATAGGGGAGTATGTTGTTGTTGTTGTCTAAAATCTCAACATATAAAGTTTCGGAATTGACCTGCCATTCTCCTTCTATATTTTGAAAAGCTATTAAATCTAACTCAGAGGCACCATATTCATTTACGATAGGAATACCCAATTGCTCTTCTAAAAGTAATTTATCGACATCAAAAAGCATTTCAGACGTAACGATACAAAATTTCAAGCTTGGACAAACTGATGAAAGCACTACGTTTTGTTGCTTTAAATATTTGGCAAACAACACTATTGAACTAGTATATCCGTTTATATAATCAAACTTTTTTCGAGTAAAATCAAATAGTATTTTTTTTAATACTTCATCTGATAAATCAAAAATAGGGAAGCGGTATCGATGGCTTAGAACGTCTTTGAAGCGTTCTTTGAAGTTACCTATTGGATCCAATGGGATTCCATAAAATCGAGCTTGTAGAGAGCTATTAAAATTTATAGAATACCATCCAAACCGATTAAATATACAGGCCCAAGTTAAGGCATGTGAAAATTTATCTTTGGCAAAAATAAACGGGGTTCCACTCGAGCCAGAGGTTTTATTGATGTAGCTGTTTTTTTTAGAATATCCTTTTGAAAGTCTTTCTAGTAAAGGTTTTTGAAAATCCTTTTTAGTCATTATGGGTAATTGTTCCCATGATGTATAAGTAGGGGAACCAACGAACTCTTGATAGGAGGGGTTGTGTGTTAAATGGAACTCCACAATTTCCTTCTTTTTCTCGAAGGTGTGTTTTTCAAATTCATTCTCGGGAATATTACTTATTTCCTCAAATACTTTTTGGGCATTCTTTATGGGAAAGCCATTGATTTTAAGCGATAAATTAAAAAGTGACCACATAAGGCAATAAAAAAGGGCTAACGAAAGTTAGCCCTTAAAAATACTATATTATTAGTATTAATTTTTCATAATTTTAATTGTTTCTGATTTGTTTCCAGAATTTACTTCGAAGAAATAAACACCAGTAGCATAAGTAGAAACATCTACTGTATTTTCTACACCATTAAAATCTTTATTTAACATCACTTTTCCAGCGATATCCGTTACTTTAACATGGTATGTGTCAAGATTAGAAGCAATAGTTACAACATCTGTAGCTGGATTAGGATATACTTTAAAAGTAGAGTTTGAGAATTGTTGGTTTCCTAAATTTCCACTAAACATAAAAATACCATCTGTAATTGCATCAGCACTAAATCCGCCACACCATCCAGTTGTTGCGTTTAAGAAAGCAGGTGTTAATCTTTGAGTTCCTGTATCAATAGTTGTCCAAGTTACTCCGTTATCATTACTGTATGCCGATCCAGTACCACCAGAAGTTGTACCAGCACCACAAGCTACTATAGTAGATGTTCCAGGAACGTAAGTCATTAGTCTATAACCAGTATAGGTAACACCAGTAGCCCAAGTAGTTCCTCCATTAGTAGTTCTCCATATTTTGTATGTTGGTGTAGCAGCTCCACCATTAGTCGTTCCTAATACAAATCCGTTGTTGTCGTCTGTAAAGCGAACTTGACCGTTAATAGCTGTTGATCCAAAATCAGTGATACCTGTAGGTCCACTAACTTTTGTCCAAGTAACACCCATGTCACTTGTTTTGTATAATTTTCCTTTATTAGTGGTAAACCAAAGAGAATTACCTGCTATAATTGGCAATCCATTATAACCATACTCTCCACTTGCAGGAGCTGGTATATTTGCTGGATTGATTGGATTCCAAGTTAAACCACCATCACTAGTAGTGTAAACTTCAAAGTCACTTCCAACAGGGTCACCATAGGACACCCCATTGTTTGCATCAAAAAAGTGAACTCCATTTAAAAAGGAAGATCCTGTAGTTTGGTACGCACTAGGATTTTGTTGTTCCCAAGTAAGTCCACCATCAATAGTTTTAAAAATTTGACCATTTCCATCGGCAGGGATAAGCGCACTTACCCAAGCAGTGTTTCCATCTACAGCACAAATACTGTTGATTTCTAGGTTTGGATCCCCCATTTCAATAAGTCCAGGTGTCCAAGTACTTCCTGCATCAGTAGTTCTTGTAAATTCTTGTATGTTAGCTGCAGCACCAGAGCCATCAAAAGCGAGAGCCCAAACCGTATTAGCGTCTACAATATGAATTTCAGAGATTCCTCTTGAAGCAATATCAAATCCAGTAGCTTGAGAAATCCAAGTTTGAGCATTTGAAAACAACCCCATTAAAAGAGAAAAAGAAAGTAATAGTTTTTTCATAAATGTTGATTTAATGTTTTAAAGCGTCTAAATTAGTAAAAATTATGCTATAAAAAAATAAAGATACTATTTTTGCATCCTTAACACACAACTACATTATGACAATTTTACTACTTGGTTCTGGAGGCAGAGAACATGCATTAGCCTATAAATTATTACAAAGCTTAAACTGTGATACCCTTTTTATAGCTCCTGGGAATGCAGGAACACAGGCTATAGCTACTAATGTTGCATTATCTATAACAGATTTTGAATCTATAAAATCTTTTGTTTTAAAAGAAGAAGTAGACATGGTTGTTGTTGGGCCTGAAGATCCTTTAGTTTTGGGTATATACGATTATTTTAAGAATGATAGTCAATTAACAAACATTCCAGTTATAGGGCCGTCTCAAAAAGGGGCTCAATTAGAAGGGAGTAAGGAATTTGCTAAAGAATTTTTAATAAAACACCGAATTCCAACGGCGGCTTATGACAGCTTTACAGCAGAAACTGTAGAAAAAGGATGCCGTTTTTTAGAGACATTAAATCCTCCCTATGTTTTAAAAGCGGATGGATTAGCGGCTGGAAAAGGCGTTTTAATTCTTCAGGATTTAGACGAAGCAAAAGCCGAACTTCGAAATATGTTATTGCATTCTAAATTTGGGCAAGCGAGTTCCAAAGTTGTTATTGAAGAATTTTTGGATGGAATAGAGTTGAGTTGTTTTGTTTTGACCGATGGTAAAAACTACAAAATACTCCCCACGGCTAAAGATTATAAGCGTATTGGTGAAGGAGACACAGGCTTAAATACTGGTGGTATGGGAGCCGTTTCACCAGTTCCTTTTGCAGATGAAATACTTTTACATAAAATAGAAGAGCGCATAGTAAAACCTACTATTCAAGGGTTGCAAGATGATCGTATCGAATATAAAGGATTTGTGTTCATAGGTTTGATAGTCGTTCAGGGTGAACCTATGGTTATTGAATATAATGTGCGTATGGGTGATCCAGAGACCGAAGTTGTTATGCCTAGGATTAAGTCGGATTTAGTGGCTTTGTTTAAGGCTGTTGCTTCTCAAAAGCTGGATGAAATTTCATTAGAAATTGATGAAAGAAGTGCAACGACTATAATGGTAGTTTCGGGAGGGTATCCAGAGGATTATGAAAAAGGATATGAAATCACTGGTTTAGATGCCGTTAATGACTCTATAGTATTTCATGCAGGAACGACTATAGATGCAAAAGGGAATGTAGTGTCCAATGGGGGTAGGGTATTAGCCGTGACGTCTTATGGTGCTAATTTCCAAGAAGCCATAAAAAAATCTTATCAAAATATAGACAAGCTACATTTTGATAAGATGTATTTTAGAAAAGATATAGGATTCGATCTATTTTAAGAACGAATGCGCTGTAGTATCTTGGTTTTCTTCGTTGTTAACTTGGTGTTGTTTTAATTGTTTGCACCAATAAATAACGTATCTAGCACAAACTAACATCAAAGTCCAACTTACGATATTAGCTAGCCACCAGTTGCTTAATTCTAATGCGCGTAACCAATCAAAAGGTTTGAATAAAAAGTCTACGAATACGGTTTGAATGCCTTCAAAAAATGCTTTCATTTTATAAAATGTTATATTTACAGTCACAAATGTATAAAATATCCCCATGATTACAAGTATTTTTAAAAAATCTACAATTCTAAATTATTCTTTAATTGTAGTTCTTTTGATTGTATTCTTTGTTCTATACTTGAATAACGGTTCTGTTCAGGTAACTACTTCATTAGGATTAATTGGAGTTAGCAAATTGATAGTGTTATTATTGGCCTCTTTTTTCTTAGTTAATTTTATGGTTAAGAAAAACGGATTGACTAAAAACAGTTGCTATACGGTTTTGTTTTTCTTACTCTTTTTGATGTTATTTCCACAACTATTTATTGACACCCATTTGTTATTTGCTAATTTCTTCTTGTTGTTGGCGATGAGAAGAATGATTTCGTTACAAACTTTAAAAGCCCCAAAAGAGAAAATATTTGATGCCTCGATGTGGATCTTCATTGCGAGTTTGTTTCACTTTTGGTGTATCCTTTTTATTTTTATAGTATATCTATCGATTTTGTTTCATGTGTCAAGAGATTACCGCAATTGGTTGTTGCCTTTTATTGCCTTTATAGTAGTAGCCGTTATATTTGGTTTAACTTCAATGGTATATAATCCGAAATGGATTCATCAAGTTTTGTCTCAAACGCAAGTTGATTTTGAATGGCAGTATTTGACCTATAGTTATCAAAATATGGCTATGATACTGTATTCTATTATCGGGGTTTATTTCTTGTTAACCGCGGTTTTTTCATTAACCAATAGACCGTTAATCCTGCAAGCTTCCTATAAAAAGATGATAGTTGCTTTCCTAATAGGTGGTTTACTATTTATGATGTCACCCGACAAAAACAGTTCGTTGTTGTTGTTTTCGTTTATGCCGTTAGCGGTAATGGGGACGAATAACATTGAATACTCTACTAATAAAATGTATCAGGAGATTGTATTGTCATTAGTTACGATAGGTTGTTTTATCGCTTATTTTATACAATTATAATTTGCTACCGTAGGCTAGATCTCCAGCATCTCCAAGACCTGGAATTATATAGTTTTTTTCATTGAGTTTTTCGTCAAGTGCGGCTACCCAAAGATGGCAATTACTCGGTAGGTTTTGTTCTAGAAACCGAATTCCTTCTGGGGCTGCTATGACTACGGCAATGTGGATTTCTTTTGGTTTTTGTTCCAAATGCAATTTATTCAACACGGCAACAATAGATTGCCCCGTAGCTAGCATGGGGTCTATTAGGATCAAGTTTTTATTTTCAAAAGAGGGAGCGGCTTGATATTCTACTAAGATTTCGAATTTATCATCTTGATTATAGTGGTGTCTATAGGCGGATACAAATCCGTTTTCGGCATTATCAAACGTATTCAAAAAACCAGTATGTAAAGCTAAACCGGCTCTAAGAATTGAACACAACACTACAGGTTCGGCTAGCGTTGTGGTGTGTTTTATGCCTAGAGGAGTTTGTACGTCTACTTCTTTATATTCGAGTGTTTTGCTTAATTCGTATGCCATTATTTCTCCGATCCGCTCAATGTTTTTACGAAAACGCATGCTGTCTTTTTGGATAGTAACATCTCTAATTTGGGCCAAAAAGTGATTTAGAATACTGTTTTGTTCTGAGATATAATGAATATGCATGGACGACTAAATTTTGTATGTTGAGGTAAAAGTATAAAAACTATCTTTGCAAATAAAAATCTAAGTTATGTTTTCACAATTTGCCTTTCCTATTTTTGAGCAAAGTATTAAAGATTACCACGTTATAGACGATGTATATCAACCTACTTTAAACCCCTATACTAAAGGAACCATTGAATATTTACTGTATGCCAAAAACTGGGTAGATACCGTTCAGTGGCATTATGAGGATATCATTCGTGACCCTCAAATTGACCCCGTTGCTGCTTTAGTTTTGAAAAGAAAGATTGATGCGTCAAATCAAGTTCGTACTGACATGGTTGAATATATTGACAGTTATTTTCTTCAAAAACATCAAGATGTAGCGGTGAAAGCCAATGCTAAAATCAATACGGAGAGTCCGGCATGGGCTATTGACCGTTTGTCTATTTTGGCTTTGAAGATTTACCATATGAATGAAGAAGCTACTCGCGCAGATGCAACTGCAGAACACCGTGCGAAATGTCAAGAAAAATTGAATGTATTGTTGGATCAAAAGAGCGATATGTTTACGTCTATCAATGATTTATTGACGGATATAGAGAATGGTGATAAATTCATGAAAGTGTACAAACAAATGAAGATGTACAATGATGATGATTTGAATCCGGTTTTGTATCAAAACAAGAAATAAGCCAGACACTTTGTCTAAAACCATTACACATATAGCCGTCATCCGATTGTCTGCCATGGGCGACGTTGCGATGACGGTTCCTGTTATACGAGCATTGGC
>JAHEHJ010000152.1 GCA_024644655.1 Flavobacterium sp. | reverse complement strand
ACGATACCGTTACTCCGCAACTTTTGCGTGATGCGGTACTCGGAGTAAACACAGCAAAAGCCAAAATGATTATTGAAATTTGGGAAGACCACATTGAGGGACTTCGCAAATTAATTGGTAAGGAAAGTACCTACGCTACTTGCCAAAAGTACAATGCTGCCAAAAATCATTTCTCGAATTTCCTAAAAATCAAATACAAAGTCAATGATGTGCCGATTAAATCCATCGATCATTACATGGTTACTGAATTTGGTTTGTATTTGAAAACGGAGAAAGGTTGCAGTTTCAACACCACAAATAAGTTCCTGCAAAATCTTAAAAGGATAACCTATCGTTGTCTCCGTCATGGATGGATATTAAAGGATCCCTTTGCAGGAATCAGCTTAACCATGAAAGAAGTTGACCGCCCCTACCTTACAGAGGATGAATTGAAATCAATCATGGAGTACACCTCCTCCTTTAATAGGATTATTAGAGTTAGGGACTTTTTTGTATTTTCTTGCTTCACAGGTTTGGCTTACGCGGATGTAAAAAAACTCAGACGTTGCGAGATTGAAAGAAATGAATCTGGCACCTGGATTAAAACCAAAAGGCAAAAAACAGGAGGACGCGCAAACGTGCCTTTATTGGGCGTTCCAATGCAAATCATCAACAAGTATGTTGAATTGGATTTGCTGGAAGCAGATGACCTCGTATTGCCTATACTGAGCAATCAAAAGATGAATGCCTACCTCAAAGAGTTAGCAGACTTCTGTGGCATTACCAAAAAGCTTTCTTATCACATCGCTCGTCACACATTTGCGACCACGCTTACAATGATGAATGGTGTGCCTATTGAATCGGTTAGCAAGATGCTTGGACACAAAAACATTACAAGCACCCAGCACTACGCCCGAATTGTGGATAAAAAAGTAGGTGAAGATATGGAACGACTATCCACTAAGTTAGGAACCCGATTAGCAATGTCATTTTAAACTTAAAGCCCTGGAAACCCCAGGGCTTTTTTTATACCCAATTAGACCAGTTTAGAAAATGGAAGATAAATTTAGAATAAAATCATATGGTTACTGTGAGCTTGCTCAGCTCTATTTTCCGAATATATCAAAGAAGAGTGCCAGTGCTCAATTGCGCAGGTGGATCAAGTTAAGCGATACTGTTTTACCTATGCTTAAGAGCAATGGTTATAAGCCAGGTCTTCGATTACTGACACCAGCGCATGTGAGGGTTATAGTTGATGAGTTTGGGGAGCCTTAAAGTTATTTAAATAAAAATGGGAAATTGTGTTTTAGCATTTCCATGCCTTCCTCAACAGTTCCATCTTTTAATAATACTTTTTTTAATTCAAGTTTTGTCTGATGAGGCCCAACAGTCATAAGTGGAACATCCTTAAATTTTTCTTTTCTTATTCGATCCAATGTGGTTTTCAGCTCTCTATCCTTTTCATTCAAGTTATCCATGTTTTTGTAGCCGACGCAAATCTCTTCAATACAATTCTTATCAATGTAGAATCTGTTATCAGTAGTACTTGGTTTCTTAAACAACAATCGCCATTCCTGCTCATATTTCCAATTATTGAGTTTTAAAAGATATTGATAGTAATCTGAAAATGGATGATTTTGTGATATCGCCTCTGGAGCCTGCGAATAAATCACTTTTTTCAGTTGAACAGAATCTTTCTGGTCATTAATTAATGATTCTACGTTAAGCTTAAGACAAAAACCACGATACGAGTTTGCATAGTGACCCCATAAAAGAGGCTCCATTCCGTTTTCAGAAAAACATGTTATTCCGATATCAGAAATATCATTTAATCTTTCAACGTATTGCCAATCCCTTAGCTCTTTACGCTGCTCAATAATCAAGTTTCTATTACAGTCAAATGGATCATTAAAATCCTTTGGGTTGCTTAAGTATAGATAATCATTTTCAAGGCTATCTATGCTAAAATTATTGAGAGAATAATACTTATACAAGTATTTGGGTGCGGAAATTTGAGGTATTCCATTTTCGATAACTACCCAATCGTTATTTTCAAAAATAACATCTATGTTAGAATCAATTTTAAATTTTTCCATAATCTGTTTCATTGCATCTAAATTTCCTTGGGCCTATGCTGAGTGAATTCGATACTACTATGCTTTGAGTTGTGTGTGAAGATAGTTGGAAACAAAATGTGTCCCAAACTAAAATAAATTGCATTGTGTAACTGACCTATATTAGCTGCAAATGCGTTATCTTGAAAATCGAATAAATCCTCATTCTCTTTCACTTACTTGATTTCAAATAGTTTTGTTCGAAAATCTTCAAGAATAAATACTTTATCAAAAGGTGTTTCAATGTTTATTTCCATTGAGGTATCCATATTGTAGGAGCTATCTCCAACACCACCTATTACCAAAAGCAGCCATTGTGAGTCAACATTGTTCTCATTGTATTTTAATATTTTTTTGTCCTTCTTCCTTATTGCCGAATGAATTAATTCTTTGGTAATATCTTTCTGCCACCAAGCTCCCAAGTTAGCATTTATATTTTTTTGAGTATGTGGCATTTTGGAAATATGTTCAATTAATGGGTTTTCAGTGAAGTTTTCATTCAAAACATAGTCCTTTACAATTTCCTTTACCAATGAAATAAGATTTTCCTTCTGACGTAATTTAAAATTTAAATCATGATGTAAGTAGCAGTTTGCCAAGAAATTTGGCAATTCAGGGTCAGATTGAATTTCAAGTTCAGCAGAAGAAAAAATGTTTTCATAAAAACCTTCTCTTTCTTTTGATTTGGGTTCTATTATAATTTGATGCTCCAAACCAATCCTTCTACGATTCCACTCCAATATAAAATCAGGTTTTTCAGATAGCTTTTCAATCCGAATTTCTTTTTCGAAGAACATTAAGAACTTTCCAACATGACATAATTCTAGAATCTTTTGTTTATTTTTTCTCTTGTCCAACAAAAGGGGTTCCAAGTGTGAATTTATCATGTCACCCAATAGATTTGTATCCATATGAGTTGAATTCTTGGGTACTATAATCTTCATTTCACATTTAAATTGTTTAAATTTAATAAACCAAAAAGCAATTACTTTCCGTAATCACTTTTATAATTTAATTAGTATTCAAAAATAACAATTAACCCCCTTATTATTACATAGACCTTTACACACCCTCAAAGGACTTTTACACATCTTTTCATTTCAGAAGTTTGTATCCTAATCGATACAAGACTTCATGCAACATCACACACATACTGCATTATTTACCACCGTTTCGGGTGTTGTCGGTGGCGTTGGCAAGGCAATTTCCGCTAAGCCCCTATTACTAGCGATAACATTACCAGGACTAACCACCGTTATTATTTATGCTTCGGCATCAGCTGTTGCTGGATATGTGGTTAAGAAACTATTAGACGCTGGCTCTCGCAAGCTCAATCAATTCTTTAACGAAAAATCTGCTGACGACAATGAATAAATTGGTTGGCATAACACTAGGAGCCGTTGCGGTTTATGGCATTGTTAGGTTACTAAAAATGCAAAACGTAGGTGATCAAACCAATATTTCGTTGGTTAATCCACGTGTTCATGCTGTCAATTTAGGCGGATTATCATTCCGCACGGAAGTAGCAATCAACAATCCTTCAAAGGATTCTGTAAAAATTACAAAGCCCGTTGTAAGTTTAAAAAGTAAAGGGAAATTGTTGTCCCAATCCAATGCGGAAAACAAAGAAATTCTTATCAAACCGCTCGGTGTTACTCAAATCGACACCATTGAACTTCAAATCAATTGGATGACCCTTTCAGGGTTAATCTCCAATATCGTTTCAAAAGTTCCAGCAGTAATTACCGCGTTTAAATCGGGCAATAAAAAGAACTTAATTGATCAACTCGGTATTCCGATTGAAATGTCTTTCACCACCTATGTAAATGGGCTCTTTTATGAATCTGAACCTAGCAAAATCATCTAATGAGTACTCTCGCACATATACCAACCAAAACTGTAACTAGTGGTTATCGTGCCATCAAGGATGGAAGCCGCTATAATTCGTATTTCCCACCACCTGATGAGCGTGACCGTGTCATTATCAAGGATGGAGAAGTAACGGATACTGTTGAGTTAATGGAGAAAGTCGTTTGGAAATACCTTGACGACACCAAGCGAATCGCTCCATTACTCAAGCGGCCTTCCACCCATGAGACCTGTCAAGCTA
>JAHEHJ010000139.1 GCA_024644655.1 Flavobacterium sp. | reverse complement strand
TCATTCGCCAAAAAAGCAAGCGTCTCCTCGATAGAGAAGTCTTTTGTTTTTTCTAATAAACTGGCTACGATTGATGTACTCATTATAACAATTTAGATAAGGTTCTTAAACTTAAAATGATAATTAAAATTCCTACTGCAATCATCATCGGTTGTCTTTTAATTTTATTCACTAAAATCGCTGCGATTGGCGCTGCAATAACACCTCCTAAAATCAAACCTATGATTACTTGCCAACCTTCAATTCCTCCAAAAAGCATAAAAGTTACCCCACTTGCAAAAGAAACAGCAAACTCAGCAGCATTTACAGAACCAATAGTGTAACGTGGATTTCTACCACGACCTAACAAAGTAGACGTAACAATTGGTCCCCAACCACCGCCGCCAACAGCATCCATAAATCCTCCAAAAGAAGCAAGAATACTCAATCGTTTGGTTTTCTTTTTGATGATATTTTTACGCGCTGCTTTTCTAATAATAATGATTGCCAATACAATCATATACACCGCAATAAATGGCTTAATCACATCTCCATCAATTACGTCCGAAAGCAAATAAGCCCCTGTAGCCGAACCTAATACTCCCGGAATCAACAAGTGTTTTACCAATTTTTTATTGATATTTCCAAAACGATGGTGCGAAATAGCCGAAACTCCCGTGGTAAACATCTCTGCAACGTGAACTCCCGTACTACTAATAGCTGGCGGAATTCCGTAAGCCAATAAAAAAGAAGTAGAAGTTGCTCCATACCCCATTCCTAAAGTCCCATCTACTAACTGAGCAAATATTCCAATTAAGAAAAAGATAAAAAACTCTTGATTAAAACCTGCTGCAAAACCATCCCAAGAAAACTCAGCGTGATGGTTGTATATTAAACTGGAAATCAAACCCACCAATAAAACAACTGGGATGATCACCCACAAACGTTGTTTGAATGTTACCTGCACACTGGCTGAAACTTTATTTTCTTTTACCTCTTTACTCATTATCTCTGCTTATTCTTATTTTTTTATTTTTAAAATCTATTACCCTATCGGAATAATAGATTAAAGTGCAAAAATACTATTTTTTCACTAACTACAAAAACTAAACTGAAAAATTATGATTTTAAAATGAGATGTCTGCAAGCGTGTTGTTTTCGAGTATCATCAGCGTGTTATCGCGGACTTCGGTCATTAATTTGTGTACTGAACAACTCGCTTCGTCCACACAATCATCACATTTTTCATAAAAATTGTGACTTACGCAAGGGAGTAAGGCAATAGGCCCTTCTAAAATGCGGTACACATTGGCCATATTAATCTCTTTCGGTTCTTTTATCAAATAGTAGCCGCCGCCTTTTCCTTTTTTGGCTCCCAAGAAACCCGAATGACGCAACAATAACAAAATGCTTTCTAAAAACTTAATCGAAATATTCTCGCTCTTGGCAATTTCTGCAATTTGCACCGGCGTTTGATTTTCTTGGCGTGCCAAGAAAGTCAATGCTTTAATTCCATATTTTGTTTTTTTTGAAAGCATGATATATAAATTAAATTCAGGTTTTACAAATTTTCAGAATAATTAAACTCTACCTTACTTTGTAGTACAATCTCGTCAAGTATGTTGTTTAAGTAGCCTTGATTTATTGCTTCATTAAATCTTATGCTCAGGATTGGAATATTTATAACCTCTTCAATACATGCCATATACTTTTCAATTATTGAGTTTATTGAGTATATTTTGTTTGCGTTGTCTCGGATTTTCTGTTTTAAAGTCTCAGAATCTTCGTCTGATTTGATTACAAAAGTTATTGGATATTTTTGAATTTTGTCAATGTCAAGAAAGTATTTTTTAAAGTCCAATGTTTCAGTTACTTGATAAAACCTACCCAACGGTTTCATTACAAAATCAATACCGCCATCGTTTGCATTAGTTCGACCTGTTTTGTAAAGTTTCAAATTCTCTGTATTAAGCTTATCCATTTCATAACCCCAAATAATAGTTTGATTGTGGTAATAAAATTTTAGAATGGAATAGCTTACAATTTCAAAAAGTCGTGCATCAACATTTGGTGCAAGTAAACCAATAATAAATTCTTTTACCTTTTCTGGGGTAGTATTTTCAATATCTTGAAGTGCTTCACATTGATGAACAAAACGTTGAAAAGCATCTTGTTTTGTCTTTATATATTCGTTAATTATATCAATGATAACCGTTGCTATATTGAAATTGGTATTACCAACTTTTATATTCAATAAATTATCATTTATCCAATATCTATTCGTTGTTTGGTCTCGTAAAATTGGTTTGTATTCAGAAGTGGGAAAATACTTTTCAAACTCTGAATTCATTCGATTATTCAAAGCATGATTCTGTAATTTGTTTCCAAAAGGCAACTCTCTTTGTCTTGCAAAAAGTTTATTGAATAACGCACCTTCATATTTTGAATAGTCGCCTTTTATATCAAATCCATTGGCTATGTAATCCTCTATAATAACATAAATTGCGTAAAGATTAGCAAAACTACCTCTTGCTTTTGAACCTCTTTCTGCCGAACGAGTTTTCTCGTTTATATATTGAATGAGTTGACTTTTATCAAAAATATCATCTGCATTTGTTTCGAAATTCCGTTGCAAAACAGCTTTAATGTTAGCTGTGAAGATATGTTCCATTAGGTTCAAATAAGGTTAAATTTTGTTGTGCTGCAATTTTTTCTGTTTCAAAAGTCCGTATTTCTTTTTCTAATTTTTCACCTTTGAATTCCTCTGCTAATTGTAATCTTCTCAAACCAATTTTAACATATTCGTCTTGCAACTCAATGCCAACAGATTTTCTATTTAATTCTTTTGCTACATAACAAGTTGTAAAAGTTCCGGAAAATGGGTCTAAAACTAAATCTCCTTCATTTGAACTTGCTTTTATTATTCTTTCAAGTAGTGCAATTGGCTTTTGAGTGGGATGATTTTCATATTCGTCCATTCTGTAACGAACTCTCGAAAATTCCCATACGTTTCCCGGTACTTTTTCTGAGTTATAAACAGTTGGCACAGCCTTTCTATAATCAATAAGTTTTCGTTTTGCACCTGTTTTTGCTTCTACTAAAATATCATTTGTATTAAATGTATAATTGTTTTTGTCTTTTACACAAAACAAAATAGGTTCATACATCGAACCATAATATTTTTTGGCTTGAACTCCTGAACTGTCATAAGACCAAACAAGTCTTGAAAGTATTGTTAGTTTTTTGCGTAAATGAATATCAAAATAAGGCATAAATTGAGTGGCTGTCATTACATAAAAACTTCCATTCAGTTTTAGTTTTTGAATACACAAGTCTAGCCATTCATAGCACCATTCTAAATAACTTTCTTCTGTGTCCCATTTTTCAATTTTTCCATTGAAATTTTTTCCAATATTATAAGGTGGGTCAGCAAAAATCAAATCCACAGAATTATCCGGCAGTGTTTTTAATGCTTCTAAAGCATCTGCATAGATTATTTTATGTTTGTTGTTACCTAATATTTCCATATTGTCAAAATTATTGTCAAAATTATTGTTACAAATTTACGACAATTTTTACGACAACGCCTGTTCCAAATCAGCAATCACATCAGCAACAGTTTCTAAACCAACAGAAACACGCACTAAACCATCGGTAATGCTTACTGCTAAACGTTCTTCAACAGTTAGTTTACTGTGCGTAGTAGATGCTGGATGCGTTACAATCGTTCTGGTATCTCCTAAATTAGGCGACAACGAACATAATTTTATTTTATCCAAAAAGGCTCTTCCGGCTTCGATTCCGCCTTTGATTTCGAAAGCTACAATATTGCCTCCTAATTTCATTTGCTTTTGTGCAATAACATATTGCGGATGCGATTTCAAGAACGGGTATTTTACTTTATTTACTTGTGGATGGTTTTCTAAAAACTCGGCTACTTTCAAAGCATTTTCGCAATGTCTCTCCAAACGAATAGACAATGTTTCCAAACTTTTTGACAATACCCAAGCATTAAACGGAGACAAAGTAGGTCCTGTTAATCGAGAAAAAAGATAAATATCTTTAATCAAATCAGCTCTACCTACGGTGATTCCGCCTAACACACGTCCTTGACCGTCCATTAATTTAGTAGCAGAATGCACCACCAAATCCGCTCCCCATTTAATAGGTTGTTGCAAATAAGGCGTTGCAAAACAGTTGTCAATGATTAAAATTAAATTGTGTTTTTTGGCAATTTTTCCTAATAATTCCAAATCGATAATATCCACCGCAGGATTTGTTGGCG
>JAHEHJ010000119.1 GCA_024644655.1 Flavobacterium sp. | reverse complement strand
GCTACCTCAGCCTATGAAGCTTTCGATTTGGGTATCTTACAAAAAGGAAAAGATATTGTAGTGGTTAATAAAGACCGCCAAATTGCTGTGGCCAAACAAGTAGCTCTTCAAATGGCAGACCAAGGATATACACAACCCGTTCGTCGTACAGACATTAAAGTGTTAGGAAAACAAGCCTTAGGGATGTTCCTAGTAGGAACAAACCAAATGGTGGCTGGTAAATACATCTCGGAACACGATTTGAAAATAGCTAATAAACTAGCCTATGTCATGGCTGGAGGCGATTTATCAGAACCCACACTAGTAAGTGAACAATACTTACTAGATATTGAAAGAGAAGCCTTTTTATCGCTATGTACAGAGCGAAAAACGTTGGAGCGTATTCAATTCATGCTTACTAAAGGTAAACCATTAAGAAACTAAACTATGAAGACTGCATATATTGTAAAAGGATACCGTACAGCGGTAGGTAAAGCTCCAAAAGGAGTATTTCGATTCAAAAGACCCGATGAATTGGCTGCAGAAACAATCCAATTCCTAATGAAAGATTTTCCCGATTTCGACAAATCACGCATCGATGATGTGATGGTGGGAAATGCAATGCCAGAAGCCGAACAAGGTCTAAATGTAGGCCGATTAATTTCCTTAATGGGATTAAAAGTAACCGATGTACCTGGTGTAACAGTAAATAGATATTGTGCCTCCGGACTTGAAACTATTGGTATGGCTACGGCTAAAATACAAAGTGGAATGGCCGATTGCATCATTGCAGGAGGAGCTGAAAGCATGAGCTTTATTCCAATGGGTGGTTACAAACCTACCCCCGATTATGCACTAGCTAAAGAAGGTCATGAAGATTACTATTGGGGTATGGGATTAACAGCAGAAGCAGTTGCCAAGCAATTTAATGTGTCTCGTGAAGACCAAGATGAATTCGCATTCAACTCACACCAAAAAGCATTGAAAGCTCAAAGTGAAGGCAAATTCAATAACCAAATTGTACCCATTACTATTGAACAAACATTCATTAATGAATTGGGTAAAAAAGAAACAAAGTCTTATACTGTTTCTCAAGATGAAGGTCCAAGAGCCGACACTAATGTAACAGCATTAGGCAAATTAAAACCCGTTTTCGCAGCAGATGGAAGTGTAACTGCAGGAAACTCTTCTCAAATGAGTGATGGAGCTGCTTTTGTATTAATCATGAGCGAAGAAATGGTAAAAGAACTTGGCATTACTCCCATCGCACGATTAGTGAACTTTGCTTCCGCAGGAGTAGAACCTAGAGTCATGGGTATCGGACCCGTTAAAGCTATTCCAAAAGCATTAAAACAAGCAGGATTATCTTTAAACGACATTGACCTTATTGAATTGAACGAGGCTTTTGCCTCTCAATCTTTAGCTGTAATACGAGAATTGGGCTTAAATCCAGATATCGTAAATGTTAATGGAGGCGCTATCGCCTTAGGCCATCCTCTTGGTTGTACTGGAGCCAAACTATCCGTACAATTGTTTGATGAAATGCGCTTGCGAAAAAGCAAATACGGAATAGTTAGTATGTGTGTAGGTACCGGACAAGGATCTGCAGGAATATATGAATTGCTATAAGCTGTTTCAATACCATCAAATAGAGGAAATAAACATTTTAAACATTATTTAAATATAAACTTAGGTTCATCATTTGAATTACAAACACAAGTATTAATAGCAAATCAAAATATATATAACCGACGAAAAAACGATTGAAATAGAAAATAAGGTTATTGAATTCCAAAAAATGACAACTAGTTTTATCAATAAATTGGACACTTAATCTTTTCTCTTGCATCTTTCTTCTTTTCTCTAAAAAAAATAAAAAATGAACGATATAACTAGAGGAGGACAATTCCTTGTTAAAGAAACAAAATGTGAGTCTATTTTCACTCCTGAGGATTTCTCAGAGGAACAAATCATGATGCGGGATAGCGTTAAAGAATTTGTAGATAAAGAAATATGGCCCAATAAAAACCGTTTTGAAAGCAAAGACTATGCTTTTACAGAAGAAGTAATGAAAAAAGCTGGAGATATGGGCTTTTTAAGTGTGGCCGTTCCAGAAGCCTATGGCGGAATGGGAATGGGATTTGTAGACACGTGTTTGGTATGTGATTATATTTCAGGCGCTACAGGTTCTTTTTCAACAGCCTTTGGTGCGCATACAGGTATTGGAACTATGCCAATCACATTATATGGTACGGAAGCTCAAAAACAAAAATATGTACCCAAATTAGCTTCAGGAGAATGGTTTGGAGCCTATTGTTTAACAGAACCTGGTGCAGGATCTGATGCCAACTCAGGGAAAACGAAAGCTGTTTTATCTGAAGACGGAACCCATTACAAAATTACGGGAGGAAAAATGTGGATCTCTAATGCTGGTTTCTGTTCCCTCCTCATTGTTTTTGCCCGAATTGAAGAGGATAAAAACATCACTGGATTCATAGTAGAAAATGACTCGAGTAATGGAATTACTATGGGTGAAGAAGAACATAAATTGGGAATTCGTGCCTCTTCTACCCGCCAAGTTTTCTTTAATGAGACGAAAGTACCCGTAGAAAATATGCTAGCGGGTCGTGGCGAAGGATTTAAAATTGCCATGAATGCTTTGAATGTAGGTCGTATTAAATTGGCTGCCGCTTGTTTAGATGCACAACGACGTGTTACTACCAATGCCATAAATTATGCCAATGAAAGAATTCAATTCAATACACCAATTTCTAGTTTTGGTGCTATTCGATATAAACTAGCCGAAATGGCAGCATCTGCGTATGCCGGAGAAAGCGCTACCTATCGCGCAGCCAAATCAATTGAAGACCGAATCAATGCCCGAGTAGCTGAAGGAACCTCGCATCAAGAAGCCGAATTAAAAGGAGTTGAAGAATTCGCAATAGAATGCTCTATATTAAAAGTGGCCGTTTCTGAAGATGTTCAAAACTGTGCCGATGAAGGCATACAAATCTATGGAGGTATGGGATTCTCTGAAGACACCCCTATGGAAAGTGCATGGCGTGATGCCCGTATTGCCCGAATTTATGAAGGTACTAATGAAATCAACCGGATGCTTTCAGTGGGAATGTTAATCAAAAAAGCTATGAAAGGCCATGTTGACTTGTTAGGCCCAGCCATGAAAGTTCAAGAAGAATTAATGGGAATTCCTTCCTTTGATACTCCCGATTATTCTGAACTATTTTCAGAAGAAAAAGAAATGATAGGCAAACTAAAAAAAGCATTCCTAATGGTGGCTGGTGCTGCAGTTCAAAAATATGGTATGGACTTAGACAATCACCAACAATTATTAACGGCTGCTGCAGATATGTTAATTGAAATCTACATGGCTGAAAGTACAGTTTTAAGAACCGAAAAGCTAGCCAAAAAAGAAGGGGAAGATAAAGTGCAAGAGCAAATCGCTATGGCTAAATTATACCTCTATAAAGCAGTTGACATTGTAACTTTAAAAGGAAAAGAAAGTATCATTTCTTTTGCAGAAGGCGATGAACAACGCATGATGCTTATGGGTTTACGCCGATTTACAAAATACACCAATATGCCTAATATTGTAGCCATTCGAGAATTGATTACAACAAAATTAGTACGCGAAAACCAGTATTGTTTTTAATAATTTAAATATCATACCAATAAAAAAGTCAACATTTAGTGTTGACTTTTTTTGTGTTATATTTTAAATATTCATAGTTATATATTATAATTCTTCATATTTTAACATAATTGTATGCTTTTATTTACGTAAATTTGAAATATACCTTCTATACCATACAAAGCATACCCGTTTTTAATCATCCGATCTATTAACATCTAAATGCTAAATGTATGATTCCAAAAGACCAAGAAGATTTAAGTCTCCTTCAAAAGATAAAAGAATTAGCGGATTATAAGTACGCCTTAGATGAGTCATCTATACTAGCCATTACCAATCAAATGGGCATCATTACCCATGTAAATGATAATTTTTGTAAAATATCCCAATACTCCCGAGAAGAACTATTAGGACAAGACCATAGAATAATTAATTCTAACTTTCATCCCAAAGAATACATTAAAGAACTTTGGACTACAATAGCAAATGGAAACGTTTGGAAAGGAGAATTGAAAAACAAAGCCAAAGATGGTACTCCATATTGGGTTGATACAACTATTGTACCCTTCTTAAATGAAAACGGAAAACCCTATCAATATGTCGCAATAAGAGCTGATATCACCGAACGCAAACGAGGGGAAGAAAAAATAGCACGCATGCTTCTGAATTCAGAATATCAAAACAAACAATTGATGGATTTTTGCAATATTATATCCCATAATTTGAGAGCTCCTTTAAGTAATATTTCGCTTTTAATTTCACTTTCAGAAGACACTAAAGAGACAAATGAACGAGATGAATTATTTTCAAAAGTGAAGCCCATAGTAGGCCATTTGAATAGCATTTTAGATGAATTAGTAGAATCATTACAAGTGAGACAAGATTTAGAAATCGTTTCTACCTCTATCAACTTGGCAGAAAGTCTAAATCATATATTAGTAGGTTTTCAAACACAAATTAACACTACTCGAACCACATTAGAAATTCAATTAGACACAGAATATGAATTATTTTATCCCCAACGCTATATAGATAGTATAATTACCAATATGATTAGCAATGCTATTAAATACAAATCACCAAACCGCGATTTAGTACTCAAAATAATTTCTCAACCCTATGAGGATGGAATACTTTTAACGTTTCAAGACAATGGATTAGGCATTGACTTGGATCTACACAAAGACAATTTATTTAAGATACGAAAAGTTTTCCATTCCCACCCAGACGCCAGAGGACTCGGATTGTTTATGACAAAAACCCAAATAGAAACTATGGGCGGAAGAATATGGATAGAAAGCACTCCCGATAAAGGAAGTACCTTCTTTATCAAATTATTTAATCAAAAAAAGTAGTCCTATCGTGAAGTTTTATAGGACAAATGAACTTTTTGTTCAATTTTATACACATCAAAAAATAACAAATACCAATATTATATACGACTATACCAAAAAAAAATTAAACAAAAGTTAAAATTATGAGGTTTTCATATCAAAATAGCAGTTTTACTTTTACATTTAAAACTAATTGATTAAATTCGAGAATAATTAATTGTATTCACTTTGTTTTATTGAAGTATATATAATATCATTATGACATTATTACAACAATTCAACTTTAGTTATAGTAGTGTTGAACTTAATCTCAATCCCTATGAATCATATAAAAAAAATGTTTCTTGTTGATGATGATGATACCTTTATTTATATATCACAAAAAATCATTGCCAAAACCGAATTAGTTCAAGAAATAAACACTTTTGAAAACGGATTAACAGCATTAAGTTTCTTCAAAGCAAACAAAGACAATAAAACACTTTTGCCCGAATTGCTATTTTTAGATTTATCCATGCCTGTCATGGATGGATGGGAATTTTTAGATGAATTTGAAAAAATAAACATAGAAAACAAAAAAGACATTACCATCTATATATGTTCATCTTCTATTTCTCCTAACGATCTTATTCGAACTAAAAAATATGATACAGTCAAGGACTTTATCATCAAACCCATAACCCAAGAAAAATTCAGCCAAATTGTAGCTGGAATATAAAAAGGCGCTTAAATAAAGCGCCTTTTTTATTAATATGCTAATAAATCTAACAATGTAGTTTCAAAGCGTTCTTTAGGCAAAAATTGGTCTTCTAAAGGTTTTACAAATGGGATTGCAGTATCCAAACTGGCCACTCTGCGAACTGGTGCATCCAAATATTGAAAGCACTCCTCCATTATCATAGCCGCAATATCACTTGCAATTCCACCAAACATAGTATCCTCCTGAAGTATAATAACCTTATTAGTTTTCTTAACCGATTCAAAAATAGCTGCTGTATCTAATGGTTGTAAAGAGCGTAAATCAAGTAAATCTGCACTTATAGCTGTATGCTTGTTTAAGGTTTCTAAAGCCCAATGTACTCCAGCTCCAAAAGTAATAATGGTCACATCATTTCCTTCTTTTAACCTAGCCGCTTTTCCAAAAGGTATAGTATAATAATCACTTGGCACATCTTGATAAACCGAACGATATAATTGCTTATGCTCAAAAAACATCACAGGATTTGGATCATTAATTGCGGAATTAAGTAACCCTTTAGCATCATACGGAAAAGCTGGATATACAACTTTTAAACCAGGCGTTTTAGTAAACCAAGCTTCATTGGTTTGAGAATGGAAAGGTCCCGCTTGAGTACCACCACCACAAGGCATCCGCACAACCACATCGGCATTTTCCATCCAACGGTAATGTGATTTAGCCAATAAATTAACAATCGGATTAAATCCTGTAGAAACAAAATCAGCAAATTGCATCTCTACAACTGCCTTATGTCCATTTATAGACAATCCCATACCCGTAGAAACAACCGCACTTTCACAAATTGGAGTATTACGCACACGCTCTTTACCAAATTGAGCCACAAAACCATCCGTAATTTTAAAAGCACCTCCATATTCTGCAATGTCTTGACCCATTAAAACCAAGTTGGGATGGCGCTCCATAGACTGTTGCAAACTTTTCGATAAGGCATCTATCATACGAATGTTTTCCAAAGCATCTCCAGGAGTTACTGCTTCAAATTCATAAGGCTTATACATATCATTCAACTCCTCCTCCAAATCAGCAATCACTTCAGGTTCCGCTTGAGTGATAGCCCAATGCTCATCTATTTCAGCTTTAATAACTGCTTTATATTTTTCATCTTCTTCTTCTGAAAGCACACTGATACGAAGTAAGTAATCTCTATAATTAGAAATAGGATCTTTTACAGCCCACATATCCATTAACTCTTGTGGTACATATTTAGTCCCACTCGCCTCTTCATGTCCACGCATACGGAATGTTTTGAATTCCAATAACACAGGACGAGGATTTTCAATCATAGATGCTTTTAATTCTGACATTTTAGTATATACCTCTAGAATATTATTACCATCAACTATATGACTTTCCATACCATACCCTGTTCCTTTATCCGCCAAATTTTCACAACGGTATTGCTCGTTTGTTGGAGTTGATAATCCGTATCCATTATTCTCTACCACAAACAGCACAGGCAAATCCCATACCGAGGCAATATTTAAAGCTTCATGAAAATCCCCTTCTGAAGTAGCTCCCTCTCCGGTAAATACGGCTGTAACTTTACCATTCTTTTTCAATTTATTGGCTAAAGCGATTCCATCTGCCACACCCAACTGTGGACCTAAATGTGAAATCATACCTATAATTTTAAATTCTTGGGTACCAAAATGAAATGAACGATCTCTTCCTTTTGTAAATCCCGTTTTCTTACCCTGCCATTGCGAAAACAATCGGTGCAACGGAATTTCTCTTCCTGTAAAAACCCCTAAATTACGATGCATAGGCAATATATACTCATCTTGATCTAAGGCCGCGGTAATACCCACAGAGATAGCCTCTTGTCCAATACCCGAAAACCATTTAGACACTTTTCCTTGTCGCAAAAGAATAAGCATCTTCTCTTCTATCAATCTTGGTTTAAGTAGCTTTTTATATAAATCCAACAGTTGGATGTTGGATAATTCTTTTCTATCAAAATTCATCTTTGTCTGTATTATAAAGTCGCCCAAAAGTACTAAAAACTGTTTACTTATTCGAACAGGAATTTCATAAATCTTTACGCAAACAATTGTTAATAAGTTTGATTTCTGTTAATTAAAATTTAGCTACATTTGTAGTTATGGTTGGAAAATTTCCAACTTTAGTTATTAACAAAAAAGTTTTAGTATGCAACAAATTCCAAGTGTTGACTTACGTGATTTCCTGTCGGACGAACCGGCACGTAAACAAAAATTTGTAAATGAAATCGGGAGAGCTTATGAAGATATTGGCTTCGTAGCATTAAAAGGTCATTTTTTAGATGACAAATTGGTTGAAGATTTATATAGCGAAGTGCGCAACTTCTTTAGTCTTCCTTTAGAAACCAAAGCCCAATACGAAATCCCAGGAATTGGAGGGCAACGTGGCTATGTTTCTTTTGGAAAAGAACACGCAAAAGGACGTTCTGCAGGTGACTTAAAAGAATTTTGGCATTTTGGTCAATATGTAAATGCCGATTCAAAATACGCTAGTGAATACCCAAATAATGTAGTCGTAAATGAATTACCTCACTTTAATGAAGTGGGAAAACAAGCCTACTCCATGTTAGAAAAAACTGGAGTTTATGTACTTAGAGCATTAGCGCTTTATATAGGACTAGATGAATTTTATTTTGACAATTATATTAAAGATGGAAATAGTATATTAAGACCTATACATTATCCACCTATTACTGACGAACCTAAAGATGGTGCGGTACGAGCAGCAGCTCACGGTGACATTAACTTGATTACTCTATTAATGGGTGCTCAAGGCAAGGGCCTACAAGTTCAAAATCACGATGGAGATTGGATTGATGCCATGGCACAACCTGATGAACTTATGATTAATGTGGGGGACATGCTATCACGTCACACAAATAACAAATTAAAATCTACCATTCACCAAGTAGTTAATCCTCCTAGAGAATTATGGGGTACTTCCCGGTTTTCTATCCCATTCTTTATGCATCCAGTAAGTGATATGCCTTTGAATTGTTTAGAAAAATGTATTGATGCTTCTAATCCAAAAGGATTTGAGGACATTACCGCTGGCGAATATCTTGACGAACGATTGTTTGAACTGGGTTTAAAGAAAAAATAATAAAAGTAATATTCCATGAAAAGGCATTGGGGTTTACCCGATGTCTTTTTTAATTATCGACTATGTAGAATGGACTTACAAGAACAATTAAAAAAACTATTTCCTGATCACGAGATATCCAACGAACCTGAACCCGTTGAAGAACAGGAACACCAATTATACGTTCAAAAAGAGCCAATGATTTGCAAATATGAAAAACGAAAAGGCAAAGCAACAACACTTATTGAAGGATATGAAGGAAGTGAAGAAGATTTCAAAATTCTAGCTAAAGAAATCAAAACTAAACTGAGTGTAGGTGGAACATTTAAAGAAGGCGCCATCATTATCCAGGGTGATTATAGAGATAAAATAATGACAATTTTAAAAGAAAAAGGGTTTAAGGTAAAACGAGTGGGTGGGTAAATCCATAACGCTCCTAATTATCCCATTAAACCACAATTAAAAACAATACCAATGATTGCATCATCAGAATTAATTTTAAATCCCGACGGAAGTGTATACCACTTAAATCTAAAACCAGAGCATATAGCCCAAGACATCATTTTTGTTGGCGACCAAAATAGAGTTGAGAAAATAACCAAACATTTCTCTAGTATTGAATTCTCTCAACAAAAGCGTGAATTTAAAACCCAAACCGGTATTTTCAAAGGCAAAAGAATAACCGTGATTTCAACTGGAATTGGCCCCGACAATATAGATATTGTAATGAACGAATTGGATGCTTTAGTCAATATAGATTTAGCAACTCGAACACCCAAAGATTCTTTAACGTCATTAAACATCATTCGAATTGGAACATCTGGCTCATTACAAGCAGATATTCCTTGTGATAGTTTTGTTATGGCTCAATACGGATTAGGCCTAGACAATATGTTGCGTTCCTACTTGATTGATTCCATAACCGAAAACGACATTGAAGATGCCTTTATCCAACAAACCAATTGGGATATGCGAAAAGGAAAACCCTATGTTATTGCGTGTTCAGAGCAATTGGAAAAAAGAATGGAAAGCGATTCTATTTTCAAAGGTTTTACTGGAACCGCGGGTGGATTTTATGGTCCACAAGGACGTGTTTTGCGATTGGACATCCAAGACCCCGAATTAAATACCAAAATGGACAGCTTTAATTACAATGGAACTCGAATGACCAATTTAGAAATGGAAACGGCAGCTATATATGGCTTAGGCAAATTATTAGGTCATCAATGCTTATCGCTAAATGCTATCATTGCAAATCGGGCCACAGGAACTTTTAGTGAAGACCCTTATAAAGCTGTAGACGCACTTATTGCTTATGCTTTAGACAAATTGGCCGAATAATTACACTATAATTCCTTAATTAAAAGTATAATCTCTTAAGGGATTTATGTAAACAATTAAGGCTATATTTTTTATCGTATGAATTTAATACTAGAAACCGAAAGACTTCTCCTTCGTCCACTCGAACTATCCGATGCAAAGGCTATGTTCATCATGGACAACAACCCAAATGTTCACAAATACCTTTGGCAAAAACCTACGCAAACTATAGACGAAACGATTGCGATTATTGAATATGTACGGAGACAATACGAGAAGAATTGCATTGGCCGATTTGCCACTATTTTAAAAGAAACAGGAGAATTCATTGGTTGGACAGGCATCAAATACATAGATGACCATATTGAAAATGGCAATACCAATTTCTTTGATTATGGCTATCGTTTAAATGAACCGCATTGGGGAAAAGGATATGCAACCGAAGCTACTCAAGCATGGTTAGATTATGGCTTTAACCAAATGAAGATTGAAAAAATGAACGCCTACACACATCATGACAATGGGGCTTCAAATCATATATTACATAAAGCAGGCATGACTTTAGTAGAAAGCTATCCAGACAAGGATGGAATAACATGGAACTGGTGGCTTATGAACAACCCCAACAACAAATAAATCCATTAATACGTTTTTAAAGAAATCTCCGTTTATAGTAGTAGAAAACAAAAAGGAAAATCATGAAACGTTATTGGCTTTTGCTTTCCCTATCTTTATTGACAATTGGATGTAGTACTACCGAATCCAATGTTTCAGAAAAAAGAACTTTCTACATGGGAGTTACTCCTTGGCCAGCTGATTTTACTTCCGCCGAAATAGATAGCGCTTATCAATTTATCAACCACCATTGTGATATAGTATCCCATCATTTTGATGATGGTGTGCCCTATGAAGAGGCCTACAACAATCAGCCAATGCCAACGGAACTTCAGCAAGAGGTTCAAAACCGTATTTCCCGAACTGCAGTTGGAAAAAAAATACTATTGAGTGTGGCGCCACTCAACCTCACAAGGACTCACAAAGCCGATTACTACTTGCACTCAACTATAGATGCAACCATTAAAACCAATTGGGAATCATTACCAAGTAATCATCCTCATGTGGTTATAGCTTATGTAAAATATATGAGCTGGCTTATAGATTCTTTCCACCCTAACTACATTAATTATGGTGTAGAAAGTAATTCAGCCCAATTCAACACAGCTGATTTCATTAACTATAAAGATTTTTTAGCTCAAGTTTTTAGTCAATTAAAAACCTTGTATCCAAATATCCCATTATTTGTGAGTTTTATGGTGGATGAAAGTGATGCAGGGTATACCAATGCCGAGCAACTCCTACCCTATACCGATTATGTTGCACTAAGCGCCTATCCATACGTTGGCATAAGTTCTTCAAGCAACGGCTCTACTAATCCAGCCTTATTTCCTGCGAACTATTTTGAAAAATACATCGCTATAGCACCAAAACCCTTTGTAATTGCAGAGACAGGGTATATCGCTGAAAATCTGATAGTACCTTCTTATTCTATAAACAAACAAGGAACAATGGCTTGGCAAAATGACTATTTGGAAAAAATAAGTCAATTGTGTTCTACCCATCAAGCTAAATTTATGATTTGGTTTTGCAGTAAAGATTATGATGCAGGCGTGGCCACACTTCAATCGTTAGGCTTATTCCAAGATTTGTTTCTTTTATGGCAAGATACTGGATTAAAAGACCCAAGTGGGCACCCAAGACCTTCGTACCACACTTGGCTCAATTGGATGGCAAAAGACAAAATATAAAACGTATGAAAACAGTAAAAATAGTGGGAGTTCCCGAACACTTCAATTTGCCTTGGCATATCAGTATTGAAAATGGAGCATTTGAAAAGGCAGGTATTGATTTGCAATGGACAGATATACCTGAAGGAACTGGTAAAATGTGTCAACTTTTAAAAGAGGGTACTACAGACATCGCAATAGTATTAACCGAAGGAATCGTTAAAGACATTGTGGCTGGCAACCCTAGTAGTATTGTACAAGTGTATGTTAAAAGCCCTCTAATATGGGGTATCCATGTGAGTGGAAACTCAAAACACACTTGCCTTTCCGATGTAGAACATGGTAAAGTAGCTATATCTCGATTTGGTTCAGGATCTCATTTAATGGCCTATGTAAATGCCCAACAAGAAAACTGGAACACTGAAGCTTTGCAATTTGAAATTGTTAACACTATTGATGGAGCTGTAGAAGCATTAAATCATGGAAATGCTGATTACTTTATGTGGGAACGATTTATGACCCAACCCATAGTTGACAAAGGAGTTTTTAGAAGGATTGGTGATTGCCCAACTCCTTGGCCTTGTTTTGTAGTTGCAGTCAACAATAAATTTCTAAGTGAAAACCCATCAACAGTTGCTCTTCTATTAAAAACAATTAACCAAACAACTTTAGGATTTAAAAAAATCCCGAATATCGATCAAAAATTAGCCTCCAAATACCACCAAAAAATAGAAGACATACGAACTTGGTTAGCCCTCACCGAATGGTCGCAAAATAGTTTAACGGAATCAGAGTTGGACAAAATTCAAAATCAATTGTTTGAGGTAAACATTATGGATAAAAAAGGTACTTTTGCTGAAATAGTGAAAGCCATTTAGCTTTTAGTATTGGCCACATGATAAAAATTGGACATCTAACTTATCCGCGTCTGAAAGAAATTTTCAGGATAAAAAGTCCATGGGATATGATTATCATATTTGCCTTAAATCTATTGCTCACCATACCTTTATTCATCATTGCCCATCATAATTTATTAGAGTTAAACTGGCCTATTCACATTGATAGAATTGTTTTATTCCTATGTATTTTAGTAGCACTTCAACTTATACTGAGAGCTATGAGAAGACTCACTCTACTCTCTTTAATTTTGTATATTATCATTTTGGGTTACGGCTCACTTTTTAGCACTTACAGCTTTGAAAGTGTCTTTGAGGACTATCGATCTATGGTTTATAGTATGAATGACGCTCCCTACCCTCAAGACCTCATTACTTCCAAATTACTCCCTTTTCCCAATAAATCTAAAATTATAGATGCTGTAGAATTTCAAAATCCTGCCATCCGTTCCTTTGCTTTAATGGCAATAAACAAACATTTCAAGCATGTTAAAGGCTACACAACCTATTTTACTACTATACAATGTTTTGCCGTATTTAAGGAAATCAACACCAATTGGAATTATGTCAGTGACCCGAAAGGACACGATTATATTGCCAAGGCTTCAGAAACACTACCCTACTTGTCAGGAGATTGTGATGACCATTCCATTTTGATGGCTGCATGCGTCAAATCTATAGGAGGTACTCCCCGACTTATTCATACCAAAGGACATATGTATCCCGAATTATTAATAGGCACTAAAAAAGATTTGGAACGTATAAATTATGCCATTAAAAAAGACTTGTTTCCAGAAGAAAGTCATGGTAATCCGATACATTATCATATAGACGAACGAGGAAATATATGGTTGAATTTAGATTATACAGCCAAATATCCAGGAGGTCCCTTTATGCATGAAGAAATTTTAGGTGCTTTAACTTTAAATTAATTCTGTCTTTAAATATTCTTGGGGTAACAATTTTTATTTAGTATATTCGTTACCATATTAATTTATCCCAAAATGAAAAAACTGCTTAGTCTCCTTTTCCTCGTTTCTTTGTTTTCTCATGCACAAGAAAACAATAGCATGTCCCAAAAGAAAAATGAATTCCGGATAGATGTATTAGCAGTGGTCTTATCTAATAAAGCCAGTGTAAGTTATGAGTATTTTTTTGACGGCTATCTTTCTACAGGAATAAATGTGAATTATTCTAATAGCAGTAAGCTAAACGATGATTTTGAAAATGGATACCGCAATAATCTTCCTAAAATGGAATTAAACCCCTATATCCGTTATGCCCTTTCTAAAAGCCGAACTAGTTATTATTTCGCAGAAGCTTTTGGCTCCTATAATAGTGGTGATTACAAAGAAATCATTCGTTTAGTAGGTACAGATGGCAATGCATATTATACCACTCAAAAATCAAAATATTCAGATTTTGCCTTAGGAGGCGGATTGGGTTACAAGATGTATATTAAAAACTGTATTGCGCTAGAGTTTTTAGTTGGTTTTGGTTCTAATTTAACCAATAAAGCCAAAAGCCCCGACGTTATTTCAAGAGTAGGTATTAATTTAGGTTACCGATTTTAAATCAATTAAGCATGAAAAAAACACTCTATATATTTAGTCTAGTGCTCGCAACTGTTTTAAGTAGTTGTGATACTAACGATGACGGATTTTACAACAATGTTTTCGTAGACATCCCTAATTTGGTTACAATTGAACCTCATAGCACTACCTATACAGTCGGAGAAAAATTATACTTAAACGCTGATTTTTCGCGGTACCAAAATGAAAACGGAACCCCATTAGACTTATTTAAAACTACTAAAGCTTCAGAGTTTGCCTTTTCCTATGTAATAGAAAAACAAATTGACGCCAACACTTGGGAAGTAGTTTATGTAGACAACAACCTTTTAGATGTCGTAAAAGGAACGGCGCTAAATGGTTCCTATGTATATGGATTATGCCATCTAAATACGGTAGACAACACCTATGAATACCGAGTTGGATTCCCTTTATCAACCTCTGGTACGTATCGCTTGAGTTTTGGTTACAATAGTGATTCCAATACTAGTGTTGAATTGCGTTCTGAGAGTCCGGCAACTCAATTGATTCTAAACATCAACTCATTAGTAAGTGGAATAGATGGTAGTGGTTATTACCATTTTACCGTAAATTAATTACCAAAAGTGGCTAATTAACAACATCCTTTACCTACCACTCAATTTCGGAAAGTCCTTGCTTTTTCAGACAGGTATTGGCTTGGCTAAAATGATGATTTCCAAACCAAAGCCCTCTATTAGCACTCAATGGTGAAGGGTGCCCCGTTTCCAATACCGTATGCTTGCTCCGATCTATTTTAGATCCTTTCTTTTTTGCAAATCCTCCCCACAATAAAAACACAACATGTTCTTTTTTATTGGAAAGGGTTTGGATTACGGCATCCGTAAATTGTTCCCAACCTTGATTTTGATGACTTCCTGCCTCACCTTCCCGAACTGTTAATGTGGCATTTAACAGCAATATCCCTTGTTTGGCCCAACGCTCTAAATTGCCTGATATAGGAATTGGAAGCCCCAAATCATTTTGAATCTCTTTGAAAATATTGATTAAGGATGGGGGAAAAGTTACCCCATCACTCACCGAGAAACACAATCCATTAGCTTGACCTAACCCGTGATAAGGATCTTGACCTATAATCACAACTTTTACCGCTTGAAACGCACAATAATCAAAAGCTGCAAAAATTTCATCGGGTCTAGGGAAACAACGCCGAGTTGTATACTCCTGAGTTACAAAATCTTTCAGTGTATTGAAATAGGGTTGTTCCATTTCTTTTTCAAGTTCAACATGCCAAGTAGGATCTAATTTGAATACCATGGGTTAAAAATTTATCAAAAATACTATTTTCTATTGCGAAATGGGATGCTTCCTTTGTAACTTTGAGCCAAAGACTAGTAGTTCATGATTTCGATTACCGACAAGACCTTACAAGATTTAGAATTTACAACCGTTTTACAAACTATTTCAGGCCGTTGCACAACTGAAATTGGAAAAGAAAAGGCCATGAATATTATTCCTTTTAAGGAAGAAGAATCTTTAATTTTGGTATTAACCCAAACATCCGAATACTTATCTTCCTTTACAAACAACAACGCTATACCAAACCACGGATTTGACAATCTTACTCAAGATATCAAATTCTTAACTATAGAAGACAGTTTCTTAGAGGTTGGTAGTTTTAGAAAAATTGCCACTTTATCGGAAACCGTAAATGCATTGTTGCTGTTTTTAAAAAAATTTCAGGATTACTATCCCAAGTTACACCAACAAGCTACTCAAGTCGAGTACACCAAATACATCATACAAAAAATAGACGAAGTTGTTGACAAATATGGAGAAATCAAAGATAACGCCTCCCCTGATTTGGTTCATATTCGCAGAGAGATGAGTGTTGTCCGCGGTAAAGTGAACCAAAGTTTTGGTCAAGCTTTAAGCCAATACAATTCTCTAGGATACCTGGATGAAATCAGAGAAAGTATTGTAGAAAACCGCCGTGTATTAGCGGTTATGGCTATGTACCGCAGAAAAGTAAAAGGATCTATATTGGGAAGTTCCAAGACGGGAAGTATTGCCTATATTGAACCCGAAGCCACTTTGAGGTACTCGAGAGAATTAAGCAATTTAGAATACGAAGAACGCGAAGAAATCACACGCATTCTAAAAAAACTATCCAACGAAATTAGACCATTTACCGAATTATTACACCAATACCAACATTTCCTAAGTGATATGGATGTTATTGCAGCTAAAGCCAAGTATGCTCTTAAAATAAACGCCATACTCCCTAAAATAACCAAAGAGAAAAGGTTATACTTTAGAGAAGCCTATCATCCAATACTATTTCTTAACAACTTAGAGAAAAAAGAAACCACTTTCCCTCAAACCATAGAATTAAATAACGATTCCAGAATCATTGTAATATCAGGTCCTAATGCGGGCGGAAAGACCATCTCGTTAAAAACCATTGGGTTATTACAATTGATGCTGCAATGTGGGATTCTAATACCTGTACACGAACGAAGTGAAACCTTTTTATTTGATAGAATATTAACTGATATTGGAGACAACCAATCGATTGAAAATCATTTAAGTACCTATAGCTATCGATTGAAGAATATGAATTATTTCTTAAAGAAATGCAATGCCAAGACACTATTCCTAATAGACGAATTTGGAACGGGTTCAGACCCTGAATTAGGGGGAGCATTGGCCGAAACTTTTTTAGAAGAATTCTACCATCGAGAAGCCTTTGGCATTATCACGACCCATTATTCTAATTTAAAAATATTAGCCAACGAATTGCCTTATGCATCGAATGCGAACATGCTCTTTGATGAAAAATCATTAGAACCCATGTACAAGTTGATTCTTGGACAAGCCGGTAGCTCCTTTACTTTTGAAGTTGCTCAAAAAAACGGTATCCCTTATGGCTTAATCAACAGGGCTAAGAAAAAGATTGAGGTTGGCAAAGTGCGTTTTGACAAAACCATAGCTACCCTACAAAAAGAGCGTTCCAAATTAGAAAAAACATCTCAAAACCTGAAAGAGGAAGAAAACAAAACACGGGAAGAAGGTAAAAAGATGGAATCTATCAACACGAAAATACAAGAAAAGCTAGAACGGTATCAAGAGTTGTATGATGCCAATCAACGTTTGATCTATCTGGGCCAAAAAATAGACGATATTTCCGAGAAGTACTTCAATTCTAAAGATAAGAAAGTTGTCATAGGTGAGTTTTTGAAAATTATAGAAATAGAAAATTCAAAACGCAAAAAAACTACGGCCAAAGAAAAGAAAACTATAGAAGTGATTCAAAAACAAGTCATAGAAGAAGTTAAGGTTAAAGTAGAAGAAATTCGAAAAGTCAAGAAAGAAAAGAAAATCAAAGCCCAAAAAGTAGCTGCCGAACAACCTAAAGTAATTTTAAAAGTGGGTGATAGAGTCCGAATGATTGATGGCAAATCTATTGGTACCTTAGACAAAATAGAAAAAAACAAGGCCGTAGTCAATTATGGAATTTTCACTTCTAAAGTGAGTATTGACGCATTAGTATATGTACAACCCGAGTAGAAAAAAAATAACGGAATTACCTCAAAACAAAAAAATAATTGTATTTGATGGTGAGTGCAATCTATGTGATAGTTCTGTGCAATTTATTCTCAAGAGAGACCAAAAAGATGTATTCCGATTTGTCTCATTGCAGTCTGATTTAGGAAAAGCTTTACTCCATGAACTTCAAATATCTAGCCAAAACATCGATAGTATCGTAGTACTACTTCCACCTACATCCTATGTAACTAAATCGAAAGCAATTTTACATATTGCAAAAACACTGGGTTACCCTTATGCCTTTTTTGGTGTTTTCAACCTAGTACCCACCTTTTTACTTGACAAACTATATGAGTATATAGCCCGCCGGAGAACTCAATGGTTTGGCAAAAAACAAAATTGTTCCCTGCATACAAATCCCTTAAATCACAAGTTCTTAGCATGACAAATGTCATGTATTAAAATGAGGCATACTAGTATATTTGATAAACTTAAAACGTATTTAAATGGCCTTTTTACACATTCCTATGTATTCCTGGGAGAATGGAGCATTCATTATGATTGGAATATTTGCCTTAGTAATTACTGCACTTATTGGTGCGATTTACTTAATGATGAATAGCAAAGACAAAAAAAACGACTAAGTTTAGGTAGTCGTTTTGTATAAAATTAGTACTGGATTTATTCTTTTACTATTCCAAAAGTTTCTGTGGTTGAATTGGAATTCATTTTCAAGAAATAAACACCCGCGGAATAAGAACTCATGTCTATTTCACATTCTCGCTTAGTAACTCCTTCTATAGTGTTGACACAGCGACCATAACTATCATAAATTTGGACATCATATGTGGAATTCGTTGCCGATAGGATTCTAGCTATGTCCTTTACAGGATTTGGATAAACAGAAAACTGAGACGATTCAAAATTAGGAACAGACAAAAGGGTTTGAGACACATTAATATCATCTACATTCAAAATATTTCCTCCCAACGTATCTTCTACCCAAGCCAAATATATTGTTTGGCCCGCATAAGCGGCTAAATTCACCACAGTAAAAGAAGTAGATTCTATAGAGGTAATAGGCGCATGAGCTACCGTTAAAAGAGTAGTAAAACTAGACTTAGCCGTATTAGTTGTTGATATTTTCAAAGTAAATCCATCGGCTAAAGGAAAACCATCTATACTATTGGCTTTAAAATTTAAAGTTGCTCCTGCAATGGAAGGTGAAATAGGTATTGGTGGACTAATTAACCAACGATCGGCAGCAAAGCCTTCATCCAATTGCGAAGTAGAAGAAACCGTACTATTCGGACTTTCAACAGCCCATTCCACAACAGCCCAGGCTTCAGGAAATATATCTTGATATCCATTGGGTGTAAACCCATCATTATATAGTGTCCAACCTGCTGCGGTTAAATTCGTAATTGATGAAAAGTCCTCTGAAAAGATTGTTTGAGAAGCGCCTTTACTTACTCCAACAAAAACTAAACATAAGGCAAGTAGTTTTTTCATAATAATTATATTTAGAGGTATATAAAAAAAGCCACTTTAATTAAAGTGGCTTTTATAGGTATCATTCAAATTGGTAGTCCAATTATTCTTTGATTACTTTTTTAACAGCTGTTCCTAAATCTGTTTTGATTTTCATCATATAGATTCCAGTTGATAAATCACTGATAGAAACTTGTCCGTTTACGGCATTGATGTTTTGAGTTTTAACAACTCTACCATTCAAATCAGTCATTTCAATTGAATTGATCATTGAATTTGCTGAGTTAGAAACAGTCACCATGTTAGATGCTGGGTTTGGATAAACACTCAATTTAGATGCCATAAAATCATTTGTAGACAATACTGAAGAGATATCTAAAGTATCGAAAAACGTATACGATTGAACTGCACCAATTGGAGAGTTATTGTGGAATCCAAAATGGTAAACACCATCAGCAGGAGCAGTCCAAGTAACTGACTGATCTGTATAAGCAGTAGCATCTGTAAGCGTTAAAGAACTGATTATTTCTGTTTGATCTGCAGCAGATTGACCAAGACCTACAGTTACATCTAATGCCATGTTAACAGCTGTAGCAGGGTATAATCTTGTTTTAAAGTTTATTGTAACTTCTTCTCCTGCTACTAAATTGATAGCTCTTGAATAAGCCCATCTGTTTGATACAGCAGTTGTACTATTGAAAGTATACATTGCTGTACCATCTCCACCGTCAGCATAACTTGCTGGTGTAGATGTAGCTGTTGTTGAAATAAGTGAAAACCCTACAAATCCATCTGTAAAGTTATTGTCTGGATTTTCAAAATCATTATAGTAAGGAAGTGGCACAGCTAAGTAACCATAGTAAGGTCCTTGCCAAGCACTTTGAGTTGCTCCACAGTTTGATCTTACAAAGTATCTGAAGTTTAATGATTCAGGAATACCTGTAACATCAGCTTGAACATAAGTTAATGCACCTGCTGGATAGT
>JAHEHJ010000104.1 GCA_024644655.1 Flavobacterium sp. | reverse complement strand
TCTTTGAGGTATTCCAAATGGGCTCTTCCATACTCACGTATATTAGAAGCCGCTACTTCACCACCCGAAAAATGAGCCAAATACTGAGCGCCATAGCATACCGCTAACAATGGAATTTTTCCACGTATCGCCGATAAATCAATGTGTAAAGCATCTTCTGAACGAACCGAATAAGGACTTCCTCCTAAAATAACGGCTTTGTAAATGGACAAATCAGTCGGACACTGATTGTAAGGGAAAATTTCGCAAAAAATATTCAATTCGCGAACCCGACGTGCAATGAGTTGGGTGTATTGCGAACCAAAATCTAAAATTAGTACGTTGTGTTGCATGTAGTTAAAAAGTGTGTTGTGTTAGTGTGTTGTTTTTAAGCGGAATAGAGCAAAACGGAATGAAATAGCACTTTACAGCATACCCTTTTACCTGTATTCGGCTGTAAAATTAGTTAAATTATATGAGAGTATAAATTTAATCTAGCTTCGGTTTTGATATAATAATTCTATCACAAATATGAATCCAAAAATCAACACACATTTAAAAACAGCCATTACTTTCACTTCATTTACTCAATAGTAAAGTCGTAAACAAGAAACATTAACTCCAAAAATTAAACCGTATTCTAATAAAACTATTCCACTTTTCCACTTGAAAGTACCATAGATAGCCCATACTCTTTACCATCTATACTAATTTTGGTGTTTTGGCTTATTTTTAAAATTTGATGTTCTTTCCCTTTTTCACCTGTAGTAATCACTTCATACTTTTGATCTATCGCTTTAAAAACAACTGGGGTATTCGGTTTATGTAAATGCAGTGAATTACATATTTCATTTATAACATTTTCATCCAAAGTACAATCTTTTACTTGTTGTGTATTAGCGCTAAAATCACTCATAGTCTTTTCTGAAATAGCGCTTTTCAAACCTGTAGAAGTTACTTTTATAGTGGTATTGTCCACTAATTCTACCTGTGAATTTGTAATGAATTCGTCATTACCTAACGGCAAATCATCTGGGTTTTGATTGTTATGTAAACCGCCTATTTCTATTCCGATACAAAAAAATGAACCCGGACTATCACAGTCAAAGAAGCTAACTTTCGTTGTTACAGAAACTTTTATTTTAATTGAAACGATACCATCACTTGTATCACCCTGCGAATTATTTTTGGTCCTATTCCCTTTTACGGAACCATCCCATCCTTTGCGTTGCGTTTCATCTGATGGGGTTTCTACTGCTTTATTCCCTTTTATAGAACCATCCCAACCTTTACGTTGGGTTTCATCTGTTGGGATTTCAACTGCTTTTGATCCTTTTACTGTACCATCCCAACCTTTACGTTGGGCTTCATCTGTTGGTGCTTCAACTGCTTTTGATCCTTTTACTGTACCATCCCACCCTTTACGTTGGGCTTCATCTGTTGGGGCTTCAACTGCTTTATTCCCTTTTATAGAACCATCCCATCCTTTGCGTTGCGTTTCATCTGTTGGGGCTTCAACTGCTTTATTCCCTTTTATGGAGCCATCCCAACCTTTGCGTTGCGTTTCATCTGATGGGGTTTCTACTGCTTTATTCCCTTTTATAGAACCATCCCAACCTTTACGTTGGGTTTCATCTGTTGGTGTTTCAACTGCTTTTGATCCTTTTACTGTACCATCCCATCCTTTACGTTGGGTTTCATCTGTTGGGATTTCAACTGCTTTTGATCCTTTTACTGTACCATCCCAACCTTTTCTAAAACAATACTTAATTCCAAAACCAAAACTCATGAATTGATCAGGGCCCTTTGTTGAAGAAATAACCTTTGGCGCTGTTACAATCTGACTTTGTACTTCTTGTGGATTCAAATTGAAATTTACGGCACTCAAATCTCTATACATAGTTGTAAATTCCGATTGTCCAAATTGCATTAGATATTGAACATTAGCTTGTAGTGCCAATTGATCACTAATCCAATAGGTAAAAGTCATACTTGGCTTTAAGGTCAATACATTTGGTTTAAAAGTATCAGGGGCAGTATAACTTGCAATTGTTTTTTGAGGTGTGCTTGTGTCGGTAATTAAAAACCCTGGGGCTTTAGTCATTGTAACACCTCCTAAAAAAGCAAATCCCAAAGTAGTCTTATTGTGAAATGGCTTAACTCTTCCTACCGCAGTATCCATTGGAGGCGGTGATAATGAAAATTCGTAGTGTGGCCCAACTAACACATATACACTTGACCAATTACTTCTAGAATTTGACACATTTAAGTAATCCAGGTTTTGAAGCGGTGCTGCGTAGGAACCAAAATCAAAGTTTGGCTTGGTATTAAAGGTTCCCGCATCTAATCCAATTCCAAAGTTTTTCCATGTTATGGCTACACCCAAGCTTGGGTTAAAACTAAAACTACTTGAAACTCCAGCTGAAGTGGAACTCCCCCCATTGCCCTGTAATGAAACACTAATTAAACAACTGTTTCCTTCCTTTACACCTTTTCCTTTTGGTTTTCCTACCGGATTTCCTGTGTTTTCATTTGGAACACAAACACCATTTTGCATGAAATATCCATCAGGACAAGTTCTAGAATGAGTTAAAATCGCATCATTCCAACTTAACGTACCCGAAAATGTAGCTCCTCCTTTGGGAACAAGTATCATAATTTCATTTTGAGGAGTAACAGCAAACCTATTGACATCTATTGCGTTAGCCTGTATCGTAATTAGAGATTCATTTAGAACCAACTCTACTCCAGAGCCGTCGAAGGTATAATTGCTTGTAGCGTAATCTTTATTTAGGATTTGTTGAACACCTGTACTTAGTTGATCTTCTGAAATGGCAAGTACATAAACGCCTTCTTCAAGCCGATTAGTGAACTGCCCTCCAGTTCCTGTACTAAAGGTAACATGGCTTGTTCCGGGGTTCTTCTTCACTACTATTCCAACTCCAGGAATGGGTTTAGAAATAGCATAACCATTTTGAATTAGTACTAAAAGGATAAAAAAAGCAAAATAGTTCTTGAAATTCTTCATTTGGTTTAATTTTAAGGTATTAATAAACAGTAAAAGCTATTGATTCTTGCTACCCTAGTTTTTAATTTTGGTAACCAAAAAATGGAATAAACGGAATGTAATTTGTTAAAAATACAATAAAAATAGCTGGATACTACATTTAATTTCAAAGACTAATAATAAAGGTCATTAAACTGTTGCTTCAGATTGTAGATAAGTAATAGAAATCCATAAATCAAGTAGACCCTTTAAACTGAACTGTATACACTTTCAATCATTTCAATTAAATAGGGACTCGACTATTGTAACTTAAAGCTTCTTATTAGCTCTTTTCAAAGAACTATACCAAATAAGCAAATAAGTTGATTTTTATCATTCCGCAATCGATTTCGTTTCCATATTTTTGTTCTTTATTAAATCCAAAGAATTATGAGCAACTCGTATCAACTGTCAGTAAATCAAACCGCTACTTTCGATTTAACGGAAGAGGACCTGAAAAATCTAGACGCCGTGCGTGTCGAAAAAGACAAATACCACGTGCTGAAAGACAGCAAACCCTATAAAGTAGAACTTATTGCTGCCGATTTTATAGCCAAAAAATACACCGTTAAAGTCAATAACAATACCTATGACGTAGCTATAGCCGATGCCCTTGACATGCTTATTAAGAACATGGGAATCGAACGGGGACGCACCAAAGTCATCAATGCCATCAAAGCACCTATGCCGGGATTAATCCTTGAAATTAGTGTGACTGTGGGACAAACCGTAAAAGAAAATGACCCCCTACTCATCTTGGAAGCCATGAAAATGGAAAACAGTTTCCTTTCCCCTCGCGATGGTGTCATCAAAAGCATCGCGGCCATAGTAGGTAACGCAGTAGACAAAGGCCAATTATTAATCGAATTCGAATAAAACAGGAGACGTTAGTCCTATCCTTTTACCTCATACTTATGAAAAAAATAACCAAAATATTAGTAGCTAACCGCGGGGAAATTGCCATTAGAGTTATGAAAACCGCCAAGAAAATGGGCATCAAAACAGTGGCCGTATTTTCTACTGCCGATAGAAATGCCCTGCACGTAAAATATGCCGATGAAGCCGTTTGCATTGGAGAAGCACCTTCTAGCCAATCGTACCTAAGAGGGGACAAAATCATTGAAGTAGCCCGAGCTCTTGGCGTAGATGCCATTCACCCAGGCTACGGATTCTTAAGTGAAAATGCAGGCTTTGCCGAAGAATGTGAAAAACACAACATCATCTTTATTGGACCGAAATCCAAAGCCATCGAAATGATGGGTAGCAAATTGGCCGCCAAAGAAGCCGTAATGCACTACGACATCCCTATGGTTCCCGGTGTAGACCATGCCATTATCGATATTGATGAAGCCAAAAAATCGGCGGAGAAAATTGGCTTCCCTATCCTCATCAAAGCCTCTGCTGGAGGGGGTGGAAAAGGAATGCGCGTGGTAGAACGCGAAGAAGATTTTGTGTCCCAAATGGATCGCGCCATCAGTGAAGCTACTTCGGCTTTTGGAGATGGTTCGGTATTCATTGAAAAATATGTAACCAAACCCCGCCACATCGAAATTCAAATAATGGCCGACAGCCACGGAAATGTGTTGTACATTTTTGAACGGGAATGCAGCATCCAACGCCGTCACCAAAAAGTGGTCGAAGAAGCACCTTCCTCTATCCTTACTCCCGAAAAACGTAAAGAAATGGGCGAAGCAGCAGTCAAAGTGGCCAAAGCTTGTGACTACCTAGGCGCCGGAACCGTTGAGTTCTTAATGGACGACCAACACAATTTCTATTTCCTAGAAATGAATACTCGCCTCCAAGTGGAACACCCCGTAACCGAAATGATATCGGGTCTGGATTTGGTGGAAATGCAAATACGCGTAGCACGTGGCGAAGCACTTACCCTAAAACAAGAAGACCTTCAAATCAAAGGACATGCCATGGAACTTCGTGTGTATGCGGAAGATTCTATGAATGACTTCTTACCCAACGTAGGGTTCCTAAGCACCTACCAATTGCCTGTAGGCGAAGGCATTCGTGTAGACAACGGTATCGAAGAAGGTATGGATGTGCCTATCTATTATGACCCAATGTTATCCAAACTGGTTACCTATGGAAAAACCCGTGAAGAGTCTATTGAATTGATGATTAAAGCCATAGATAATTACCATGTAGAAGGAGTAGCCACTACCCTGCCCTTCGGGAAATTTGTGATGGAACACGAAGCGTTCCGCTCTGGGGATTTTGATACCGGTTTTGTGAAAGCCTATTACGATGCCGATAAACTCAAATCAAAATTAGATACCGAAGCCGAAATCGCAGCGATGATTGCGCTTCAACAATACCTAACCGATAAAAAAATCGTACGATTACCAATAGAATAGTTATGGAAGATAAAATCAAAATACTCAACGATAAAATTGCCCTTGCCCACTTGGGAGGTGGCGAAAAAAGAATAGCCAAACACCACGAAAAGAAAAAACTAACGGCGCGTGAACGCGTTCAATATCTTTTGGATGAAGGCTCTTTTGAAGAAATCGGGATGCTGGTAACCCACCGCACAACCGACTTTGGCATGGAAAAAGAACAGTTCTACGGGGATGGTGTAGTCACAGGCTACGGTACCATCAACGGAAGAGCAGTGTACATATTCGCGCAAGATTTCACCGTATTTGGTGGCGCATTGTCAGAAACACATGCCGAGAAAATATGCAAAGTCATGGACATGGCACTCCGAAATGGGGCCCCTATGATTGGTCTAAACGACTCAGGAGGTGCGCGTATCCAAGAAGGTGTGCGTTCGCTAGGAGGCTATGCCGATATTTTCTATAGAAACGTACAATCGAGCGGGGTTATCCCTCAAATTTCAGCCATCATGGGCCCTTGTGCCGGTGGTGCTGTATACTCGCCAGCTATGACCGATTTCACCATGATGGTGGAAGGCAATAGCTATATGTTTGTTACGGGTCCCAATGTGGTAAAAACCGTAACCAATGAAGAAGTAAGCTCTGAAGAATTAGGAGGTGCCAGTACCCACTCCACCAAATCAGGGGTGGCGCACATTACTTCTCCTAACGGAGTAGAATGTTTGGAAGACCTTAAAAAGTTATTGAGCTATATCCCTCAAAACAACCGAGAAACTACGCCTAAACTTCCGTATGTACCCAACGATGAATTGCGTGAAAAACTGGACACACTAGTACCCGATAATGCCAACAAACCCTATGACATGCACGATGTGATAGACAACATCATCGATGAGGATTCGTTCTTTGAAATCCACAAAGATTTTGCCGAAAACATTATTGTAGGTTTTGCTCGCCTAGGGGGAAGAAGCATTGGAATTGTGGCCAACAACCCTAAGTTTTTAGCCGGTTGTCTTGATGTGAAAAGTTCCATCAAAGGAGCCCGTTTCGTACGCTTCTGTGATTGCTTCAACATTCCATTGTTAGTTCTAGAAGATGTACCAGGCTTCTTGCCAGGAACCGACCAAGAATGGAACGGTATTATTGTTCATGGAGCTAAATTACTTTATGCCTTCAGTGAGGCTACCGTGCCACGTGTAACGGTAATCACCCGTAAAGCTTATGGTGGAGCCTACGACGTAATGAACTCCAAACACATTGGCGCCGACATGAATTTTGCGTGGCCATGTGCCGAGATTGCAGTTATGGGTGCCAAAGGTGCTTCGGAAATCATCTTCAAAAAAGAAATTAGTGAAGCGGCCGATCCAGCAGCCAAACTATTGGAAAAAGAAGCGGAATATGCCGAATTGTTTGCCAACCCGTATACAGCAGCCCAACGCGGATTCATAGACGAGGTGATCATACCGCATGACACCCGCCGAAAACTGCTCAAAGCATTCAGCATACTCGAAAATAAAGTGGTGGAAACTCCTAAACGAAAACACGGAAACATTCCACTATAAAGTATAGTGTTTACATCAACAACAAACCTCGTTTAAAGACTTAAACGAGGTTTGTTTTTAAGGATAAATTTGAAATACCTGTTTGAATTTCTGTTCTAGCTTTTTTCTACTCCGTAGCGTAGTCAATACAGCAAAACCCAATAGGAACACAAAAAAGCAATCTATCGGAATAAGATTATCGCTCTGGGGTGTAGCATAGAGCATCCTATTGATATACATCATAAAACCACAAACTGCCACTACCCATAGGCCCCAAAACCAGTACTGCCAAGCAAACCTAGGCCCCACAGTATAGTTCACATGCAGCCTAGCATTCTCGAGTTTGTAACTCCCACGCAGGACAAAGGAAGAATGCGAAAACGCGCCGTTGGATGTCAAACTAAACGTATGCGCATCATACAGCCCATAAAACGGTTTGGAAGAATCCCGAAACAGCCAACTAAAAGGCGTTACAAACTTTAGTTTCGGATGCCCCTGCTTCGTCTTCGCGTGTAAGGTGCTTCTAAACTCGCTAAGGGATAAATGAGAGTGCATGGGTTTGATTTGGAATTGCAGGTATAATAGGTCTGTAATTATGGTTTCAACTAATGTGACAAAAATAATTAAGATAAGTTTATTGTAGTAAGCTCACAATCAGTAGTTAGCAAGAGTTATTATTTTATCGATTGTAAAACAGATAATAATTCTGGAGATTTACTGATTTGAGTTTCAGTCCAAAAATAGCATTGTTCTTCTACGACCCCTTTATCTTTTAGGTAGACAGAAATTCTGTTGTTATAATTTCCTACGATGAAACTTATAATAATTTCTTTAGATTTAAAAACATAGGTAATCGATTTTCTCTTTTCTGCCTTTTTTTCAAGATTAGGTATAATGTAAGTTTCTACAAAAATTACAAACTCTGATATTTCATTAAGATCAACCCAAGAAGATTTGGAATATTCAAAACCACGACAATTTACGGTCATGTCTACTTGAAGTGCTTTAACTTTTTGATTTGTTTTCAAATCTGTTATTTCAACAGGAAAAAACGATACTGATTCACCCATACCTGATGTAAGATTCGCAACAATATTCCAATCTCTATCGATTCGAGTTATATCTGCATTCTCAATGAATTTCCTAGTATCTGAATTTGAATTATTCTGTGCTGGTGAAAAATAGCTGGTGAATAAAAAAAGCATTAATATCTGTATTCTCATATGGTACGTAGTTGTATTATAATTATTGCGAAGTTGTATATCGGCGCCATAAAAATTCGCTTTCCACTATCAAAAATAGCAAAAAAAGTGAACCAATCAGCAATTCAAAGCAACCATTTCGCATACTTTTCGCACGAAATAGTGGCAAAAATCTGCTTCAAATCCATAATTTGAGTCAGTATTTCAGCACTTTTCAACCCAATCCGCACCTCCATCCAATTCACTCGGACGACTTTTCACCTCCGTCAAGACGCAAGTTCACCTCCACCCCGACGGAGTGAAAGTTCCGTCAGGTCGTTCTGGCGAAACATTTCGTAAAAAAAGCCCCAAGAAGCAGGACTCCTTGGGGCATTCACCTATATACTAGTTAAAATCAGACAAAACTAAACACTCGTCATGAACCCATCGGGGCCCAACACTAGGCTGTCTATTCCATGACGCTCAAACCAAGAACGTGTAGCTGTAGGCATTACAGTATTCACCACAGAACTATTTACTAATACCACCTCTCCCGCTTGATTATTTCCTTCACCAAATACAACGGCAGCAAACCCCACCCCTACAAGTCCAATAAACCCAATAAACACAATCCAAAGTTCCATAGTTTTCATTTTTGATTTTCTATTAGACTCTGAAAAAAGGAAAAGGTTTAAATGGAGATGAAAAAAAGGGAGTTGGAAAGAGGTCGTGGGTAGCAGGTTCTAGTAATTCTGTATATATCGTTAAATCGTACTTCGTATATCGCATATCGTATATCAAAAAAAAACACCCAACAAGCTCTCGCCTATTGGGTGTCCTATGCAAAGTGCATTATACTATTTTTGCTTGAACGCTCTCAAACCAGGGAAATACGCAGTGTTCCCCAATTCTTCTTCTATACGCAACAATTGGTTGTATTTTGCCATACGATCCGAACGTGAAGCCGAACCAGTTTTAATTTGACCACAATTCAAGGCTACAGCCAAATCAGCAATAGTCGTGTCTTCTGTCTCTCCCGAACGGTGTGACATCACAGAAGTATATCCCGCATTATGTGCCATGTTTACTGCTGCTATCGTCTCAGTCAAGGTACCAATTTGGTTTACTTTCACCAAGATAGAATTGGCAATACCTTTCTCAATTCCCGTTGCCAAACGCTCTACATTGGTAACAAACAAATCGTCTCCAACCAATTGGGTTTTGTCTCCAATCAATTCAGTTAAATACTTCCAACCTTCCCAATCATCTTCATACATACCATCTTCAATAGAAATGATAGGATAATTAGCCGCTAATGAAGCCAAGTATTCCGCTTGCTCTTTTGACGTTCTTATTTTACCCGTAGCACCTTCAAACTTTGTGTAGTCGTATTTCCCGTCTACATAAAACTCAGAAGCCGCACAATCCAATGCAATCATCACTTCGTCTCCAAAGGTATATCCCGCATTTTCTACAGCTTTTTTAATGGTATCCAACGCATCTTCTGTACCACCAGCCAAGTTAGGGGCAAATCCACCCTCATCTCCTACGGCAGTAGACAAGTCACGGTCGTGTAATACTTTTTTCAAGTTGTGGAAAATCTCAGTTCCCATTTGCATAGCATGCGTAAATGACGTAGCCTTAACGGGCATAATCATAAACTCTTGAAACGCAATAGGCGCATCCGAGTGCGATCCTCCGTTAATAATATTCATCATAGGAACTGGTAAAGTATTCGCCGATACACCCCCTACATAGCGGTATAATGGTAAGCCCAACTCATTAGCAGCCGCCTTAGCCACAGCTAAAGAAACCCCTAAAATAGCATTGGCACCCAAATTAGATTTGTTAGCCGTACCATCCAATTCAATCATCAATTGATCAATATGATTTTGCTCAAAAACCGATACTCCTAACAATTCAGGAGCTATAGTTGCATTTACATTGTGAACCGCTTTCAATACGCCTTTCCCCATATATCCTTTTCCACCATCGCGCAATTCTACGGCTTCATGCTCTCCGGTAGAAGCCCCACTAGGAACAGCAGCACGGCCTAATACGCCATTCTCTGTTACTACGTCTACTTCTATCGTAGGATTTCCTCTAGAATCCAAAATTTGTCTTGCATGTACTTTAATAATGATACTCATTTTTATGATATTAAGTTTTTACTTTTGTTTTATAGAACTTATACAAATATATTTCATCTTTTTTTATCAAATTCACAATAGAACCGAATGTTATTAACGCAAACGATTTAGTATACCCCACTTTTATCACCGCATCCCTAAGAATGATGTGAAGCGAATGGTTTGGTCATGTTGGGAATCCATTTTCCCGCTGTACGCGCTACACGGTAGCCGCTTCCATCGGGGCTAAAAGAGAAACAATTATACCTCTTGGGTCGTCTTTTTTGCCGCCATAGCCGCTACAAAATCAGCAAACAAATACTCGGAATCATGAGGTCCCGGACTCGCTTCTGGATGGTATTGTACCGAGAAGCAGGCTTTAGATTTCATACGCATTCCCGCTACAGTTTGGTCATTAAGATGGTAATGGGTAATCTCTAAATCGGGATGTTGCTCCAACTCTTCACGAGTCACCGCAAATCCGTGGTTCTGAGACGTGATTTCTCCTTTACCGGTCAAGATGTTCATCACGGGATGATTAATCCCTCTGTGTCCGTTAAACATCTTATAGGTAGACACACCATTGGCCAAAGCCAAAATTTGGTGCCCCAAACAAATTCCAAACACCGGCTTATCGGATGCAATCATTTCTTGTGCCACCTGTTGCACACCTACCAATGGGTCGGGATCTCCAGGTCCGTTAGACAAAAAGTAACCATCCGGTTCAAATGCCTTTAAGTCGGCAAAAGGAGTATTATAAGGAAACACCTTGATATAGCAATCGCGTTTCGCAAAGTGACGCAAGATGTTGGTTTTAATTCCTAAGTCTAAAGCAGCTATTTTATACGTAGCTGTAGGGTCACCATAAAAATACGGTTCTAGGGTAGACACTTTTGAAGCCAACTCCAACCCTTTCATATCTGGCACCTGAGCCAATTGCGCTTTAAGAATTTCTATAGGAGTTCCATCCGTACAAATTACTGCATTCTGTGCACCATGCTCCCGTATATAACTTACAAGGGCACGAGTATCCACATCAGAGACACACACCAACTGTTGCTTTTCAAAATAGTCGTATAAATTACTCTCCGAATCGGGACGCGAATGCGTGAAACTAAAGTTTTTACAAACCAAGCCCGCTATACGAATCCGATCCGACTCCACTTCATTGGCATTCACACCATAGTTCCCAATATGAGGATTGGTAGTCACCATGATTTGCCCAAAATAAGAAGGATCTGTAAAGATTTCTTGGTATCCTGTCATTCCTGTATTGAAACATACTTCACCAAAAGTAGTTCCTGAAATCCCAATCGATTTACCATAAAAAATAGTGCCGTCAGCTAACAGTAAAAGAGCTTGAGGACGTGTCGTGTATTTCATGTGTAGTTAGTTGTTGTGTTGTTGCAAATTTAGAGTTTAAAAAATAGTAGGCAAAAAAAAAGGATAAACAAAAATTGTTTATCCTTTATATTTATGAAAGTGAATTCATTATTCTGCACTATCAGTAGTTTCTTCTGAAGAAGTTTCTGGAGCCTCAGGTGCTGGAGTTTCCTCAACAACTGGAGCAGCTGCAGCTGGTTCCGCTTTTTTAGCTTTACCACCACGACGGCTTTTTGCTTTTTTCTCTTCTTTTTTACCACCGTTGTATAGTTCATTGAAATCTACCAACTCGATCATGGCCATATCTGCGTTATCTCCTAAACGGTTACCCATTTTGATAATACGAGTATATCCACCTGGACGATCACCTACTTTAGCTGCAACTTCTCTGAATAGTTCAGTTACACCATATTTATTACGTAAGTAAGCGAAAACAATACGACGATTGTGAGTAGTATCTTCTTTTGATTTTGTGATAAGCGGCTCAACGAATTGTTTAAGCGCTTTAGCTTTAGCAACAGTTGTGTTAATACGCTTGTGCTCAATAAGTGAACAAGCCATATTAGCTAACATAGATTTTCTATGTCCAGTCTGTCTGCTTAAATGATTGAATTTTTTTCCGTGTCTCATTGCTATTGTAAATTTAAACCGTGACGGCTTAGATTATTCTTTATCTAATTTGTATTTACCTAAATCCATTCCAAAAGTTAAATTCTTATTGGCAACCAATTCGTCTAACTCAGTTAACGATTTTTTACCGAAATTACGGAACTTCATTAAGTCATTTTTATTGAAAGATACTAAATCTCCAAGTGTATCAACTTCAGCTGCTTTCAAACAATTCAAAGCTCTTACGGATAAATCCATATCTACAAGCTTCGTTTTAAGCAATTGTCTCATGTGTAATGATTCCTCATCATAAGACTCTGTTTGAGCAATTTCATCAGCCTCAAGTGTAATTCTCTCATCAGAGAACAACATAAAGTGGTGAATTAGAACTTTAGCAGCTTCTGTTAAAGCATCTTTTGGATTGATAGAACCATCAGTTTTAATTTCAAAAACTAATTTTTCATAATCTGTTTTTTGCTCTACACGGAAGTTTTCAATCGCATATTTTACATTTTTTACCGGAGTAAAAATAGAATCAGTAAATATTGTACCAATTGCTGCGTTTTGTTTTTTGTTTTCCTCTGCAGGAACGTATCCACGACCTTTTTCGATAGTTAATTCCATGTTCAAATTAACTTTACTATCAAGGTTACAAATTACAAGCTCTGGGTTCAATACTTGAAAACCAGAGATGAATTTTTGAAAATCACCAGCAGTAATTTGATCTTTTCCTGAAATAGAAATCGAAACTGTTTCATTATCTACATCTTCAATTTGACGTTTGAAACGTACTTGTTTAAGATTTAAGATAATTTCAGTAACGTCCTCTACAACTCCAGAAATAGTAGAAAACTCATGCTCTACTCCTTCTATACGAACGGAAGTAATTGCATAACCTTCTAACGCAGAAAGTAAAACTCTTCTAAGTGCATTACCAACAGTCAATCCGTAACCAGGTTCTAAAGGTCTAAACTCAAATTTACCTTCAAAATCGGTTGAATCGATCATGATAACTTTATCGGGCTTCTGAAAATTAAATATTGCCATAATTTAGACTAATGTCAATTATTATTTGTTGTACAACTCTACGATTAATTGTTCTTTAATGTTTTCTGGAATTTGCAATCTAGCAGGAACAGTAACAAAAGTTCCTTCTTTAGTGTCATTATTCCAAGTAATCCACTCATATACATGAGAAGAATTAGCTAATGAACGCTCGATAGCTTCAACAGATTTAGATTTTTCACGAACAGCAACTTTATCACCTGGTTTCAAGTGGTAAGATGGAATGTTAACCAATTCTCCATTCACAGTGATGTGACGGTGAGAAACGATTTGTCTTGCAGCTCTTCTTGAAGGTGCAATTCCCATTCTAAACACTACATTGTCTAAACGTGCCTCACATAATTGTAAAAGGATTTCACCTGTTACACCTTTAGAAGCTGCAGCTTTTTCAAATAGGTTTCTGAATTGTTTTTCTAAAATTCCATAAGAATATTTAGCTTTTTGCTTCTCCATCAATTGGACAGCGTACTCAGATTTTTTACCTCTTTTTTTTGCCATCCCGTGTTGTCCAGGAGGGTAATTTCTTTTTTCGAAGGCTTTGTCTTCTCCGAATATTGCTTCGCCAAATTTACGAGCAATTCTTGTACTTGGACCAGTATATCTTGCCATTTTAAATTGTTTTAAGATAGAGATTATGAATTCAGGTCGAATCCTCCGATAATCTGTATTCTATCTTGATTATACTATAATTATACTCTTCGTCTTTTAGGAGGACGACATCCGTTGTGTGGCATTGGAGTAACGTCAATAATTTCTGTTACTTCAATTCCTGCATTGTGAATAGAACGGATAGCAGATTCTCTTCCGTTACCTGGTCCTTTCACATATACTTTAACTTTTTTAAGTCCAGCTTCTAATGCTACTTTACCACAATCTTCTGCTGCCATTTGAGCTGCGTATGGAGTATTCTTTTTAGAACCTCTGAAACCCATTTTACCAGCAGATGACCAAGAAATAACTTCACCTTTTTTGTTAGTTAACGAAATGATGATGTTGTTAAAGGTTGCATTAATATGCGCTTCGCCCGTTGATTCAACGATAACTTTACGTTTTTTTGTAGTCGCTTTAGCCATATTACTTATTATTTAGTTGCTTTTTTCTTGTTAGCAACAGTTTTTCTTTTACCTTTTCTTGTTCTAGAGTTGTTTTTAGTTCTTTGTCCTCTTAAAGGAAGACCAGATCTATGACGGATACCTCTATAACATCCAATGTCCATTAAACGCTTAATGTGTAATGAAACTTCTGAACGAAGCTCACCTTCAATTTTGTAATACGATACCGCGTCACGGATTGCTCCGATTTCGTCATCATTCCAATCTTGAACTTTCTTATCTTGGCTTACTTGAGCTTTTTCTAAAATCTCAATAGCTCTACTTTTACCAACTCCGAAGATGTAGGTTAAAGCGATAACTCCTCTTTTGTTTTTAGGTATATCTACCCCTGCTATTCTTGCCATAACTATCCTTGTCTTTGTTTAAATCTAGGATTCTTTTTGTTGATTACGTATAATCTGCCTTTTCTGCGCACAATTTTGCACTCGGCACTTCTTTTTTTAACTGATGCTCTTACTTTCATTGTAATACTTTTAATATCTATAAGTAATTCTTGCTTTTGACAAATCGTAAGGACTCATTTCTAATTTCACTTTGTCACCAGGTAACAACTTGATATAATGCATACGCATCTTACCAGAAATATGAGCAATTACAATATGTCCATTTTCTAATTCTACACGGAACATCGCATTGGATAATGCTTCAATTATTGATCCGTCTTGTTCTATTGCTGATTGTTTTGCCATAAAAATTAAGCTACTGCTTTTCTATTTTTACCACTTTTCATCAATCCATCATAGTGCTTATTCAATAAATAAGAATTTATTTGTTGAATAGTATCGATAGCTACACCAACCATAATGATTAATGAAGTACCACCATAAAACATCGCCCATGATTGTTGTACATCAGCACCAACAGCAATTGCAGGGAACACAGCAATTAAAGCTAGAAATAATGAGCCCGGGAATGTTATTAAAGACATTATATGGTCTAAAAAGTCAGCCGTTTCAATTCCTGGTTTTACACCTGGAATAAATCCACCACTTCTTTTTAAATCATCAGCCATTTTATTTGTAGGAACTGTGATTGCTGTATAGAAGAATGTAAATATTACAATCAACGATGCAAAAACAACACAATACCAAAAACCAAACATATTACTGAATGTACCTGCAATAGATTGAGAAGTCTCTGATTTAGATAACCCAGCAACTGCAGCAGGAATAAACATAATGGCTTGAGCAAAGATAATAGGCATTACACCCGCTGAGTTTAACTTCAATGGAATCCATTGTCTGTTACCACCCATCATATCTTGTTCAAAATCTCCTGTAGTAGTACGACGCGCATACTGAACTGGAATCTTTCTAACTGCCATTACTAATAATACACAGGCTATAATTACTAACAACCATACAATAATCTCAATTACTAACATCATAGGTCCACCATTATTATTGGTAACTTTTGAAGTAAATTCTTGATACAATGCTTGTGGTAATCTAGCAAGAATACCAACCATGATCAATAATGAAATACCATTTCCAATTCCTTTATCCGTAATTTTTTCTCCCAACCACATAGCAAATATAGTACCTGTTGTAAGGATTAATACAGATGAGAATAAGAATGAAAAAGAATCAAATCCTAATAAGAAAGCACTACTTGGTAATGTTCTATAAAGGTTATAAATATAACCAGGACCTTGAACTAAGGTAATGGCAATTGTCAACCATCTTGTGATTTGATTCAATTTTTTTCTACCGCTTTCACCATCTTTTTGCAATTTCTGCAAATATGGAATCGCAATACCCATTAATTGAACAACAATTGAAGCAGAGATGTATGGCATGATACCCAACGCAAATACAGAAGCTTTAGAAAATGCACCACCGGTAAACATATCTAGAATTGATCCAATTCCTTTTTCTGTTTGACCAGCTAAGCTGTGCAATTGCGTAGCATCAATACCTGGTAGCGTTACATGCGCACCAAATCTGTAAACTAATAACAACCCTAAAGTAACTAGGATTCTATTTTTTAGTTCCTCTATTTTCCAAACATTATTTAATGATTCAAAAAATTTCTTCATTGTTATTAAAATTATAAGGTTACAGCTTCTCCACCAGCAGCTTCAATAGCCGCTTTAGCAGTTGCAGTAAATTTGTGAGCAGTTACTTTTAATTTTGCTTTCAATTCGCCTCTACCTAAGATTTTAACCACCTCATTTTTAGTAGCCAAACGAGTTTCAACATATACTGAAAAATCTACAGTATCTGTTACAATTCCGTTATCAACTAATAATTGAAGCGCGTCAAGATTTACTCCTTGATATTCTACGCGATTAATGTTCTTGAAACCAAACTTTGGTACACGTCTTTGAAGTGGCATTTGCCCTCCTTCAAATCCAATTTTCTTAGAATAACCAGAACGAGACTTAGCTCCTTTGTGACCTCTTGCAGAAGTACCACCTTTTCCAGAACCTTCACCTCTACCTAATCTTTTGTTTTGGTTGTGTGTTGAACCTTCAGCTGGCTGTAAGTTACTTAAATTCATAACTATAATTGTTATTTAACTTCCTCTACGGAAACTAAGTGTTTAACTTTATTTATCATTCCAAGGATTGTAGGATTTGAATCATGCTCCACAACTTGTCCCATTTTACGAAGACCTAAAGCCTCTAATCCTCTCTTTTGTGTAAGAGGACAATTGATTTTGCTTCTAACTTGTTTTACTAATAATTTAGCCATAATTTCCTTGAATTAACCTTTAAAAACTTTTTCTAAAGAAATACCTCTTTGTTTTGCAACAGTTGAAGCACTTCTCATTTGTAATAAAGCATCAAATGTTGCTTTTACCACATTGTGAGGATTTGATGAACCTTGTGATTTAGATAATACATCATGTACACCTACTGATTCAAGAACCGAACGAACAGCTCCACCAGCAATAACTCCTGTACCGTGTGATGCAGGCATCAAATATACAGCAGCTCCACCAAATTTTCCTTTTTGCTCGTGAGGAACAGATTGTCCACTTAAAGGAATACGAACCAAATTTTTCTTTGCATCTTCTACTGCTTTAGCAATAGCTTCAGAAACGTCTTTTGATTTTCCTAATCCGTGACCAACTACTCCGTTTTCATCACCTACAACAACAATAGCAGAAAAGCCAAATGCTCTACCCCCTTTTGTTACTTTGGTAACACGATTTACACTTACCAAACGATCTTTTAATTCAAGACCACTAGGTTTTACTAATTCTACATTTTTGTATTTAGACATAATATATTAGAATTTAAGTCCAGCCGCTCTTGCGCCTTCCGCTAATGATTTAATACGACCGTGGTATAAATAACCTCCTCTATCGAAAGTCACTTCAGTAATCCCGGCTTTTAACGCTTTCTCTGCAATAAGTTTTCCAACTTCAGTTGCAATATCTACGTTTGTACCTTTAATATCTACTCCTTTATCTTTAGATGAAGCAGCCAATAAAGTAACTCCATTCACATCATCAATAAGTTGTGTATAGATTTCTTTATTACTTCTGAATACAGATAATCTTGGTTTAGCAGCAGTACCGCTAACAATCTTTCTGATTCTGAATTTAATTCTTTGTCTTCTTTCAGTTTTTGTTAATGACATAATGCTAATTTTTACGCTGATTTACCTGCTTTTCTTCTTAATACTTCACCAACAAACTTAACTCCTTTTCCTTTGTAAGGCTCAGGCTTACGGAAACCTCTGATTTTCGCAGCGATTTGACCAATTAATTGTTTGTCGAAAGATGTTAACTTCACGATTGGGTTTTTCCCTTTTTCTGATATCGTTTCTAATTTTACTTCTGCAGCAACTTCTAAAACGATATTGTGTGAAAAACCTAATGCTAAGTCTAATTTTTGTCCTTGATTTGAAGCTCTGTAACCTACCCCAACCAATTCTAATTCTTTAGTAAAACCTTCTGATACACCCATAACCATATTATTGATTAATGATCTGTATAATCCGTGTTTTGCTCTATGATCTTTACTATCAGATGGTCGCTCTACAATGATTTGACCTTCTTCAACTTTTACAGTTACATCTGCGTAATCTTGTGTAAGTTGACCTAATTTTCCTTTTACTGTAATTACTGTTTCACTAACTTCAACAGTTACACCTGCAGGAATTGAAATTGGATTTTTACCTATTCTTGACATTGTTTAACAGTTTTAATTAGTATACGTAGCAAATTACTTCTCCACCCACATTTAATTGCTTAGCTTGTTTTCCAGTCATCAAACCTTTTGATGTAGAAACAATAGCAATTCCTAAACCGTTAAGGATTCTAGGAATTTTGGAAGAACCAGCATATTTACGTAAACCTGGTTTACTAATTCTTTGGATATCTTTAATTACAGGCTCTTTAGTATCTTTATCATACTTTAAAGCAATTTTGATTGTACCTTGAACAGTACTATCATCAAACTTGTAGCTTAAGATATATCCTTGATCGAATAAAATCTTTGTGATTTCTTTTTTCAAATTAGATGCTGGAATCTCAACCACTTTGTGGTTTGCCATCACTGCATTTCTAACTCTCGTAAGATAATCTGCAATTGGATCTGTATACATATGTATTAATTTGCGGCTATGGTTTTCAATACGTACTCACGCACTGAACCTTTAACCAATTTATAATTTTTTTTGATTACCAACTCGCTTTTTTAACGCCTGGTATTAATCCTTGGTTAGCCATTTCACGGAATGTTACACGTGAAAGACCGAATTGACGCATATACCCTCTTGGTCGTCCAGTTAATTTACAACGATTGTGCATACGAACTGGTGAAGCATTTTTAGGTAATTTTTGTAAACCTTCGTAATCTCCAGCTTCTAACAAAGCTTTTCTTTTCTCAGCATACTTAGCTACCGTTTTTTCTCTCTTAACCTCACGGGCTTTCATTGATTCTTTAGCCATATCTTAATTCTTTTTAAAAGGTAAACCTAATTCAGCCAATAATGACTTTGCTTCTTTATCTGTACTTGCCGTTGTTACAAAAGTAATATCTAAACCTGATATTTTGTTTACTTTATCAATATCAATTTCTGGGAAAATGATTTGCTCAGTAACACCAAGGTTATAATTACCTCTACCGTCAAAACCAGTAGCTTTAATACCATTAAAATCTCTTACACGTGGCAAAGATGATGTAATCAATCTATCTAAGAATTCATACATTCTTTCTCCTCTAAGAGTTACTTTAGCTCCAATTGGCATACCTTTTCTCAATTTAAAAGACGCAACGTCTTTTTTAGAGATTGTAGATACTGCTTTTTGACCAGTTATTTTTGTCAATTCGTCAACTGCATAGTCAACTAATTTCTTGTCAGACACTGCAGCTCCAACGCCACGGCTCAAAACGATTTTTTCCAATTTTGGAACTTGCATTACGTTTTTATATCCGAACTCTTCTTTAAGGGCAGCAATTACTCTGTCCTTATATTCTTGCTTAAGTCTAGGTGTATACGCCATAACTATAATACTTGATTAGATTTTTTTGAAAATCTCACTTTCTTATCTCCTTCTACTTTAATTCCAACCTTAGTCGCTTTTTTTGACTTTGGATCAATTAAAGCAATATTCGAAATATGAATAGGAGCTTCTTTCTTTACGATTCCTCCTTGAGGGTTTTTTGCACTTGGTTTTGTATGTTTCGAAACCATGTTTACACCTTCAACAACCGCTTTGTTTTTCTCACGGTACACACGCATAACTTTACCTTCAGATCCTTTGTGATCTCCAGCAATTACCTTTACCGTGTCTCCTGATTTTATTTTTAGCTTTATCATCTTACTACGAATTAAAGCACTTCTGGTGCTAATGATACAATTTTCATGAATTGTTTTTCACGAAGTTCTCTGGCAACCGGACCAAAAACACGAGTTCCTCTCATTTCACCAGCAGCATTTAATAACACACATGCGTTGTCATCAAATCTAATGTATGAACCATCGGCTCTTCTCACTTCTTTTTTGGTACGTACAACAACTGCAGTAGAAACAGCACCTTTTTTAACGTTTCCGTTTGGTGTTGCATCTTTAATTGATACTACAATTTTATCTCCAACAGAGGCATAACGACGTTTCGTTCCTCCTAAAACACGGATAGTCAAAACTTCTTTTGCTCCTGTGTTATCTGCTACTTTTAATCTAGATTCCTGTTGTACCATAACTATTTCGCTCTTTCAATGATTTCAACTAATCTCCAACATTTGGTTTTACTCAAAGGTCTTGTCTCCATGATCTTTACTGTATCTCCAATGTTACAGTCATTTGTTTCGTCGTGTGCATGATACTTTTTAGTTTTCAACACGAACTTACCGTATAAAGGGTGTTTTACTCTTCTTTCTTCAGCAACTACAATAGACTTGTCCATTTTGTTACTGGTAACAACACCGATTCTCTCTTTTCTTAAATTTCTTTTTTCCATCTTTTCAGCTAGCATACAATTATTGTAACTCTCTTTTAGTTAGCTCAGTTGCTACTCTAGCAACAGCTCTTCTAGCACTTCTAATTTGAAGTGGA
>JAHEHJ010000120.1 GCA_024644655.1 Flavobacterium sp. | reverse complement strand
TAATAATTTCCTACATAATGTTGTCTTTCCAGATAAGCAATCATTTCATGGAGTTCTTCCTCAGCAATCAATTCTGAATGATATGTAGTTCTAATTTCAAATGGAATAAGGCTCTTTTGAAGAATTTTAAAGGATTGTTCAAACGACAAAAACAAACTCGATTGAGTTATATACTGAAACCGATTTCTTGTTGCTTTGAAATCTAAAGCTACGTAATCTATTAAATGCTCGGCAACCAATTGTTTTAAAACATCGGGACGAGAACCATTTGTATCTACTTTAACCAAAAAGCACATCGCTTTAACAGCTCTAATCTGCTCAATTATATTTTTGTGAATTAAACATTCCCCACCGCTAAAAACCACAGCATCCAACAAACCTTTTCTGGAATGTAAAAAAGAAATTGCTTCAGGAAAAGTTACGACACCCTTTCCTAAAACAATTTCCGGATTATAACAGTACAAACACCGCATATTGCAACCGGCATACCAAAAAATACAAGCCGATTTATTGGGATAATCCAATAACGTAAACGATGTGATACTGTAAATAGACATGCTTAGTTTCTACATTCCTGAAAATGCATACGTTGTTTGTGTTCTCCTTTTTTTCCTATATTAAAACTTTCAACAGGTCGATGGTATCCCATGACCCGGGTATAAACCAAACATTTCGTTCTTAAGTGTTGGTTTTGTTCTAAAATCTCAGTGGTCTTTGTTTTCATAATTTGCGTTGTTTTGGTTCTCTAATATTACTTCATCACATTTCGGGCAGTAATCGTACTCACCGTTCAAATAGCCATGAATAGGGCAAACACTAAAGACCGGTGTTACGGTGATATAAGGCAATTTGAATTTTGACAATACTGTTTTTACAAAATTTTTACAAGCTTCGGCTGAACTGATTCGTTCATTCATATACAAATGCAGTACGGTTCCTCCGGTATATTTACATTGCAATTCATCCTGCATCAATAAGGCTTCAAATGGGTCTTGTGTAAAATCGACCGGAATTTGGGAACTGTTGGTATAGTAAATATTTTCACCCAAACCTGCTTGCAGAATGTTGGGAAACCTTTTCTTATCTTCTTTGGCAAAACGATAGGTAGTGCCCTCTGCAGGTGTAGCCTCCAGATTATAAAGATTTCCCGTTTCTTCTTGAAATTCTTTCATTCTATTTCTAATATAATCCAAAACCTCCATACAAAATTCATGACCAAATGATGATGTAATATCTACTTTGTCATTGGTGAAATTCCGCACCATTTCATTCATTCCGTTTACCCCTATGGTGGAAAAATGATTCCTGAAATGTGGCAAATAGCGTTTAGTATAAGGGTATAAGCCTCGATCATACATCTCTTGGATAAATTTTCGTTTCTTTTCAAGCGTCGATTTTGCTAATAGCATCAATTTATCCAGTTGTTTATATAAACCTTCTTCGTCCCTCTCATATAGATACCCTAATCGTGCCATATTAATAGTAACTACTCCAATACTGCCAGTCATTTCAGCACTACCAAAAAGGCCATTACCTCGTTTCAACAATTCTCTCAAATCAAGTTGTAAGCGACAGCACATACTGCGAACGGCATTCGGTTTATAAGCATTCGGATTTTCAACTCTTTCTCCATTATCATTTAATATATATTGGCTTCCTATAAAATTCTGAAAATAAGAGGAACCAATTTTAGCTGTATTTTCAAAAAGCAACTCGGTATTTTCTCCATCCCAATCAAAATCTTCGGTAATATTTACTGTCGGTATAGGGAAAGTAAAGGGTTGTCCGTTTGCATCACCTTCAGTCATCACGGTATAATAAGCTTTATTAATCAGATTCATTTCGGCTTGAAAATGCTCGTAACGCATATCATATAAAGAAGTCACTCCTCTTGCATTAGCACGTTCCATTAACACTTCATCATTTATTTTATCAAAAAGATGGTGGTCATTTTTAGTCGGGATTTGTTCTTTCAAATCGGCTGGAACAACCCAATCCAAAGTAATATTGGTAAACGGAGATTGTCCCCAACGAGCGGGAACATTAAGGTTATATACAAAACTCCGAACGGCTTTCAATACTTCATCAAAGGACAAATTATCCTTGAAGACATAGGGAGCCAAATAAGTATCAAACGAACTGAAAGCCTGAGCTCCAGCCCATTCACTTTGCAAAATTCCAAGAAAGTTAGCCATTTGTCCCAAAGCTTCTCTGAAATGAGATGGAGCTTTGCTTTCAACTCGGCCTCTCACACCATTAAAACCCTCATTTAGTAGTACTCTCAAACTCCAGCCGGCACAATAGCCCGTCAGACAATCCAAATCATGAATATGGATGTCACCGTTGCGATGCGCATATCCTTCTTCTTTCGAATAAACTTTATCTAACCAATAATTGGCAATAATCTTTCCGGCTACATTATTAACCAATCCGGCATTAGAATAGGACGTGTTGGCATTGGCTTTGATACGCCAATCCGTTTGCGAGATATATTCTTCAATAGTTTGAGTGCTGTCTACATAGGTGGTATCATCATTCAGTCCTTGGATGTGTTCACGCTGTAACTTTCTCGTATGCCGATACAGCATAAAGGAACGCATGACTGTAAAATACTCATTTTCAAACAGTTTTTTTTCAATGATATCCTGAACCTCTTCAACAGCCCAAGTGTCCTTGGATGCAATAGCGTTAATTACATTGTTATATATTAACTGGTCAAACGGAATCGAAACACTTTCAAAACTTTTGATGATAGCATCCTTAATCTTATAGGCGGAAAAAGGTTTATACTCACCATTTCTTTTGATAACATATTTTTCCATGAAGAATTAGCTTAAAGTAACGAATGAGACAAATTACCCGAAACGGTGAATTTCTTTTCCAAAGTTTTGGCTGCCGGGAAAAGTATATTATTTTCCAAGTGAATGTGTTTGTGTAAGTCCTCTTCAAATTCTTTCAACATTGCAAAAGTGACTTTATAAGTTTCGCAGGCATCCTCTGGTGGCGTATAATTATTAGTTAGCTCTGCAATCTTGCGAAATCTTTCTCCTTCAATAGTATGTTCATCCTCCATCATGGCTATTGGATTGTCTACAGTTCCAAAATTTGGCATATCGATTGACTTGCCCTTTGTTTGTGCCATCCTTTTAATGAATGGAAATAAAATCAGTTCTTCTTTCATCATATGCTTTGCTAATACACCAGCTCCAGCAATAAATAATTTGTTGATTTCAAATAGCTCTGGATGTCGACCTCCATGTACTTTACATAGTTTGTCCAAAAACTTGTAAAGCACCCCAGATTTCTCCTCAACATAACGATGATGTGTCTTTTCAATATAGTCAACGAGCAAGTCCAATGGCCAAGATTTAAAATCTATACTTTGATCATTTGCCGTATTCAGAATAGCATTAATTTCATTTTCTAACACTTCAGGGCTTATGGTTTTCTTTTCACAGGCTTCTGTCAAAGTTCGGTTGCCTTTACAACAAAAGTCTATGCCATATTTTGAAAATAAAGCTGCTGTTCTAAAATCTTCTGCTACGTAATTACCTATTGTTTTTTTGTCTATTGTTTCCATTTTCATTTATAAATTAATTTACTTCAATATTACACACTAATTGAGTTTGCCAATTATGATTAAAATCATATAAAAGCTAACTTTTTAGTAGGCCTTTTTAAATAAAAAAATGCTTTTTACTATTCATTTTATAAGAGTGTCCCAGTAACTGAATTTGATAACAGAGTCCATATAGGAGAAAATAGGGACGCTTATCAATAATATAAGAATCACTATATTCAGATAATATCCTATATTACAAATAATAGCCAGGAGATTCTCCTAAGTCCTATGAAGATGTTTTGGGCTAATTAAACTCCTCAACCAAAAAGGAAAAAGCCGTTAAAAGGTACTAAAATGATTTGAAAAGTAGTTTTAGAATTATTGTTTGAAGTAAGTTTCGAGAAAAAATAATTGTCCACTAAGCTAGTGTAATGAATAAAAAATCAACCAGAAGGAAACTACTTTTTAAATACTTTTAGAAAAAGAAAACCAATTGATAAACCTTACATCATAATCAATCTAAATTAAAATTCCAGTTAGTATGGAAATAGTAAGAGTCCGCACTCCTGTAGGTTCAAACTTGCCTTTTGAAGTTTCGATTAATCAATCCATCTTTTACTTTAATAGCTTCAGGCAAAAATCTTATAAAGATAAATGTCCTCCAACCCATACCGTGCTGCTAATAAATGCACTATCAAAAGAGTAGTGGTACATTATGTTATAGTTTTATACATCATTACTAACGAAATGTTAATCGCTCTACTTTTAATTTCTTCTGCTTTAGAGCCTTCAAAAAGTTTATCAACAGTTTCGGTAAATAAAGTAGTCCAATGCTTGAA
>JAHEHJ010000096.1 GCA_024644655.1 Flavobacterium sp. | reverse complement strand
ATGCTTGTGGAAATGCTTCAACTGTATTTACTCAAACTATCACCGTTCAAGATACTACTGCTCCTACTTGGTCTACTTCTGCTGGTGCTTTAGATGCCACTGTAGAATGTAGCAATGCAGCCGCTTTAGCAACTGCTCAAGCTGCAGCGCCAACGGCTACTGATGCTTGTGATACCAACTTAAACGTAGTGAAAACTTCAGGTGCTTTTGTAGCCTCTACAGGTTGTGCTAACGCTGGAACGTATACTAATACTTGGTCGGTAACTGATGCTTGTGGAAATGCTTCAACTGTATTTACTCAAACTATCACCGTTCAAGATACTACTGCTCCTACTTGGTCTACTTCTGCTGGTGCTTTAGATGCCACTGTAGAATGTAGCAATGCAGCCGCTTTAGCAACTGCTCAAGCTGCAGCGCCAACGGCTACTGATGCTTGTGATACCAACTTAAACGTAGTGAAAACTTCAGGTGCTTTTGTAGCCTCTACAGGATGTACTAACGCTGGAACATATACTAATACTTGGTCGGTAACTGATGCTTGTGGAAATACTTCAACTGTATTTACTCAAACTATCACGGTTCAAGATACTACTGCTCCTACTTGGACAACTTTAGCTGGTGCTTTAGATGCCACTGTAGAATGTAGCAATGTAGCCGCTTTAACAGCAGCTCAAGCTTCAGTTCCAACTGCTGCAGATTCTTGTGATACCAACTTAAACGTAGTGAAAACTTCAGGTGCTTTTGTAGCCTCTACAACATGTGCTAACGCTGGAACGTATACTAATACTTGGTCAGTGACTGATGCTTGTGGAAATGCTTCAACTGTATTTACTCAAACCATCACAGTTCAAGATACTACTGCTCCTACTTGGTCTACTTCTGCTGGTGCTTTAGATGCCACTGTAGAATGTAGCAATGCAGCCGCTTTAGCAACTGCTCAAGCTGCAGCTCCATCGGCTACTGATGGATGTGGAACTATTATAAACTATACTAAAGTAAGTGGTTCATTTGTAGTTGGATCATGTCCTTCAAGTGGAACATATACTAACACATGGACAGCAACTGATGCTTGTGGAAATACTTCAACAGTATTTACTCAAACTATCACAGTACAAGATACAACTGGTCCAGTATTATCATCTACTTTAGATACTGATATAGTAACAACATGTAATTCGATTCCTGTGGCACCTACTTTAGTATTCACAGATAATTGTTCTACAGTTAATACACCTGTATTCAATGAAACTCAAACAAGTGTTGTAGATAATGAATATTCTATAATAAGAACTTGGTATGCAACTGATTCATGTAATAATTCATCAATCACATATACACAAACTGTACATGTTAAATCACCTGATGCAATTGATATTAATGTTACTGATGAAATTTGTAATAATGATAATACTATAACTTGGAATTTAACAAATTATTTACCTGAAGGAACGCCTACTGGTGGAACATGGGTAAATGAAGATAGCGTAGGTTCATTAACTGGTTCAGTATTTAACGCTTATCAAGTTTCAGAAGGTAATCATACATTCTCATATACCTATGATAGTGGATCTTCTTGTCCTCAAAAAGTTAATGTAATAATGCCAGTAAAAATATGTATAGTAGAAGGTTGTAATGATGTATTTGTTCACAATGCATTTACACCTAATAATGATGGTGTTAATGAATATTTCCAAATTGATAACATTGATCAACCATGTCACTTACCTAATAGTATTGAAATTTACAACCGTTGGGGAGTTTTAGTTTATGAAGGTAAAAATTATGATAATGAAAGTGTTATATTTACAGGCCTTTCAAATGGAAGATCAACAGTACAAAAATCAGCTGAATTACCTGCAGGAACTTATTTTTACATCTTGCAATATTCCGATGGTAATGGAAATACAGTGTCAGAATCTAAATATTTATACCTTACAAGATAGATAAATCATATTCCTGAGGATTTTAATAAAATCCTCAGGATTTAATAAAGAAATTATGAGAACAAAATTTTCAATATTCGTTTTTGTGTTTACATGTTTTATTGGATATGCGCAGCAAGATTCCCAGTATACACAATACATGTATAATACTGTCAATATCAATCCAGCTTATGCAGGCTCGAGAGGAACCATGAGTATATTTGGGTTACACCGTACACAATGGGTTGGATTAGAAGGTGCGCCAACAACAAATGCGTTTTCTGTAAACACCCCAATTAATAATAGTAATTTGGGTATAGGTTTATCTTTTGTAAATGATAAAATTGGACCAACAAATAACAATACTATATCTGCAGATGTCTCATATACTATACAAACTTCAGAAAGTTACAAATTATCATTTGGAATTAAAGCTTCAGGGAAATTATTCAATTTAGATACTGAAAAATTAACACCTGTAATAGTTGCTGATAATAATTTACAAAATGTAAGTAATGATTTCTCTCCAAATTTAGGTGCTGGTCTATATTTACATTCTGACAAACTTTATCTTGGAGTTTCTGTACCAAATTTTCTTCAAGACAAAAAATATAATGACAATCAATATGCCGTGTTTCAAGAGCGCATGAATTTTTATGCTATTGGTGGATATGTGTTTGACATATCACCTTCGATTAAATTAAAACCTGCTTTCTTAACAAAGATAGTAACTGGATCACCTATACAAGTTGATGCTTCTGCTAATTTCTTGTTTTTTGATAAACTTATGCTTGGTGGAGCATATCGATGGGATGCAGCTATGAGTGCTTTAGCTGGATTTCAAGTTTCTGATGGATTATTTATTGGATACAGTTATGATATGGAAACAACACGCTTGAAACATTATAACTCAGGTTCTCATGAAATATTTTTACGCTTTGAGTTATTCAATAAAGTCAACAAAATGGTATCACCTAGATTCTTCTAACACATAAGATTATGAAATCACAGATTCAAATAAACAATATTAAATTTGCAAATAAGAGTCAATTAATTTGCATCTTATTTACAGTCTTTATAAATATTGCTGGATACTCGCAAATAAAAAAAGAAGTAAAAGGTAATAAAGAGTATGAAAAAATGGCATACATTGATGCTATTAAGACATATGAACGTATCTATGAAAAAGGGTATAAATCCCCAGATATGTTATTAAAAATAGGGAACTCTTATTACTACAATGCCAATCTTGAAAAAGCCAATACATTTTATAGCGAATTGTATGCTTTAAAAGCAGATCAAGATGCAGAATTTTTTTATCGATATGCTCAAACTTTAAAAGCCGTTAAAGACAATACAAGAGCTAATGAAATGTTAGCTAAATTCACTCAGGCAAAAGGGACAGATAGTCGTGCTAAATTATTATCACAAAATAAAGACTACTTAGAGATAATTAAGAAAAATTCAGGGCGATATAAAATTGAGAATGCTGGAATAAATTCTAAATATTCAGATTATGGAACTTCTTATTTTGGCACTAAAGTAATTTTTACTTCTGCAAGAGATACTGGTAATTTTTCTAAAAGAATACACACTTGGACTGGGCAAAATTTCACTAATTTATATAGTGCCAATTTAGCTGAAGATGGATCAGTAAGTGCCGTTGATAAATTTGGAAAACAGTTAAACACTAAATTCCATGAAGATTCGCCCGTATTTACAAAAGATGGCAAAACTGCGTATTTCACTCGTAACAATTATTTAGATGGAAGAGGTTTTGATGATAATAAAGTTACTTTATTAAAAATATATAAAGCAACTTTAGGAACTGATGGTAATTGGACAAACATAACGCCATTACCTTTTAATAGTGATTCTTATCAAGCAGCACATCCGGCATTATCTCCAGATGAGAAAACAATGTTTTTTGCATCGGATATGCCTGGAACTCATGGTTTATCAGACATTTATAAAGTTAAAATAAATGATGATGGAAGCTTTGGCACTCCTGAAAATTTAGGGAATACTATAAATACTGAAGGAAGAGAATCATTTCCAGCTGTAAATGATGATAATGAACTTTATTTTGCTTCTGATGGACATCCAGGATTAGGCGGTTTAGATATTTTCATAACACGATTAGCTAAAGATGGTACTTATAAACAAGTGCTTAATGTTGGAGAAGAAGCAAATAGCTCGAAAGACGATTTTGCTATGATTATCAACTCTAAAACTAAAAAAGGATTTTTTAGTTCAAATCGCGATGGAGGTCAAGGAAGTGATGACATTTATAAATTTATTGAAACTAAACCTATTTGGTGTGAGCAATCCCTTTTTGGAACCGTTACCGATCAAGATACTGATAGTATAATTGCAAATGCTAATTTGGAATTATTAGATGATAATTTTAAAAAATTAGGAGAAACTACTTCTGATGCATCAGGTAAATACTTGTTTAAAGATGTTGAATGTGGTAATAAGTATTATGTAAGAACGAAAGCTGATGGATACAATACTAAAGAATCACCAGTAATTATTAAACAAGATAGTGGAGAAACCCAATTGAACATTGAACTTGAAAAAACTGCTAAACCAATAAAAATTGGTGATGATATTGCTGATGTTTTTGGTATAAATTTAATTTATTTTGATTTAGACAAATGGAATATACGTCCAGATGCAGCTGTAGATTTAGCCAAAGTTTTAGATGTATTGCAACAATATCCTAAAATGAATATAGATATTCGTTCTCATACTGACAGTAGAGCATCATTTAATTATAATGAAATTTTATCCGACAAAAGAGCGAAATCTACTAGAGAATGGTTAATCAAAAATGGTATTGATGCTAAACGACTTACTTCTAAAGGATATGGAGAGACACAACTTATCAACAAATGTGCTGATGGAGTTGAATGTACTGAAGCAGAACATCAATTAAATAGAAGAAGTCAATTTATTATAACAGCATTATAAGAAACTGTCAAACTTTTTTATAATCAAACCTTAAAAGCCACTCTACTATTGAGTGGCTTTTTTTATCTTTGACTATTATGGTTTCAAAATTATTTAAAGAATTTGTTGACAGTGAAAAAGCAGGAGGCATAACTTTAATCGTTTGTACCCTATTTTCGCTTCTATGCGCCAATTCCATCATAGGACAAAATTATATTTCTATTTGGCATTATTCTTTCTATAATCATCCTATTGAATATTGGATTAATGATGGTCTAATGACGTTTTTCTTTCTTCTTATAGGACTAGAATTAGAACGAGAAATCTATATCGGAGAATTATCAAATATAAAAAAAGCCCTATTTCCAATTCTAGCAGCTATAGGTGGAATGATATTCCCTGCTAGTATATATTTGGCTTTAAACTACGGAACTTTTACGCAATCTGGAGCGGGAATACCTATGGCAACAGATATTGCTTTTGCACTTGGCATATTATCGTTACTAGGTAAAAGAATACCTATTAGTTTAAAAATATTTTTAACAGCATTAGCTGTAATTGATGACTTGGGTGCAATCTTAATAATAGCTTTGTTTTATACAAAAACTATATTATGGACTAATTTATTTATTGCATTGGGAATATTTGTCTTTCTCTTCCTTTTAAATCGTCTTAAAATACAAAATCTTATCCCTTATCTTATAGGAGGTGTAGCAATGTGGTTTTTTATGTTAAACTCAGGAGTTCATGCCACAATTACAGGAGTATTATTAGCATTTGTAATCCCTTTTGGAAATGGAAATAAAAGTTCATCTTCATATCTTCTACAACATTCACTTCACAAACCAGTAGCTTTCATACTATTGCCTTTGTTTGCTTTAGCTAACACTGCAATAATACTAAATTCAAATTGGATTGATTATATAAATCAAAAATATACTATTGGAATTGCCCTAGGATTGATTATAGGTAAGCCAATTGGAATATGGCTATTTAGTTTTCTTTCAGTAAAACTTAAATTATGTCAATTACCTGAAAACACAAACTGGAAATCAATTTTTGGAGTTAGTATATTGGGGGGAATTGGTTTTACTATGTCTATTTTTATAGCGCTATTAGCACTTCCTAATCCTACCTATATAGATAATGCCAAAATTATTATTATGATTTCATCTTTTCTTATGGGAATAATTGGAATTATTTTTTTAAAGAATATTAAATGGAAAACGTATCGTTAGTACCATTTTTTCTTTTTAAAATAAAAAATCATTCCTAAAAGCAAGGTAATCATAAATCCCACGACAATGAAATAACCATATTTCCAATGTAATTCAGGCATGTTTTCAAAATTCATTCCATACACTCCAACAATAAAAGTTAATGGCATAAAAAACACAGAAACCACCGTTAAGGTTTTCATCACCTCATTCATTTTATGACTTTGAGACGAAAAGAAATAATTAGAAGCACTTTCTAACGTAGATAAATCATATTCTATTTGGTCTAGAAGCTCTAAACATTTTTGATGTAACCGATCGAAAAAAGTAAAATTATTTGATTCAATAACATTAAAAACATTATCATCTTTAATACTTTTTATAGAATATAATGAATCTCGTAATGGAATTATTGAACGCTTCAAAAAATTATAATTATCCCGGTGTTTTTCAATCTGTTCTAAAATAGATAAACTTGTACTTTGTTTGGATAAATTAATCAACTCTTCAACTTTGTCTTCTTCGTTTTCAATAGTAATATAAAAATTTTCCATGATAGCATCAAGTAATAAAAAGAGCAAGTAATCTGCTTTTTTTGCTCTAACAATTCCAGAATGCGTTCTAATTCTGTCTCTTATATGAGTAAAAAAATCACTTCTTTTTTCTTGAAATGAAACAAGAATTCCATTTTTTAATAAAAAACTGATTTGTTCAACATTGATGTTATTTGATGTTTCTTCAGGCAAAAGAGATTTAACATTAAAAAAAAGAGTGTCGTGGTATTCATCAATTCTGGTACGTTTAGTCGTATTTAATATATCCGATAGCATAAAATTATCTACACCTAAGTAATCTCCAATATTCTTCACAACATTAGTTTCATTTAACCCATGAACATTAAGCCAATTGGTTTTTTCAAAATCAACATGCATCTTCATTTCTTCTTCGTCAAATTCATGAAATTCAGCTAAATCAGTATCGTTATATACAAACAATTGGATTTCGGTTTGTGTATACTTATGTACACCAGTATATTCTAATAATGTCGGTTGGACTTTTCTTCCTTTTTTATATTTTATCTTTCTCACAAACTCTAAATTTGTTTAAATTTAAGCATATTTCTTTTTTTCAAACTATTTTTACCAAAAATCATTTTATGTCTACTTTAATCATAAATATAAAGGAATTATTGCAAGTTAGAGAAACTTCTATTGATAAAGTTTCAGGACGCGACATGGCAAATTTACCTGTACTCCAAAATGCATTTCTATTACTTGAAAATGACGTAATAAAGTCTTTTGGCAGTATGGATAATTGTCCGACAATTAATCCTGAGTTAACCATTGATGCAACTGGTAAAACTGTATTACCAACGTGGTGTGACAGCCATACCCATATTGTTTATGCGGGCAATCGTGAACAAGAATTTGTCGATCGAATAAATGGTCTCACTTATGAAGAAATTGCTAACCGCGGTGGTGGTATTTTAAATTCGGCTCAAAAACTAAATGAAACTTCAGAAGAAGAAATTTATTTTCAATCTAAAAAAAGATTAGAGGAAATAATGCTTCAAGGTACCGGTGCCGTTGAAATAAAATCAGGCTATGGATTAACCGTAGAAGGCGAACTAAAAATGCTTCGTGTAATCAAAAAACTAGCTAAAGACTACCCTATTACTATCAAATCTACATTTCTAGGAGCACATGCATTTCCTAAAATTTATAAAGAAAATCACAAAGGATACCTTGATTTAATTATTAATGAAATGTTACCTCAAATTGCTGAACATAAACTTGCCGATTTTATAGATGTTTTTTTAGAAACTGGATATTTTTCAGTAGCAGAAACGGAAGAAATTATGAATGCTGGAAAAAAGTATGGTTTACGTGCTAAAATACATGTAAATCAATTTACTGCAATAAATGGTATTTCTGCTTGTGTCAAACATAATGCTCTAAGTGTTGACCATCTTGAAGTTGTTACAGAAGAAGATATAGAAGCTTTAAAAAATTCAGAAACTATTGCAGTAGCATTACCTAGTTGTTCCTATTTCATAAGTATTCCTTATACACCAGCTCGACAAATCATAAATGCGGGACTTCCTCTTGCGCTTGCTTCTGATTTTAATCCAGGAACAACTCCATCTGGAAATATGAACTTTGTTGTTGCTACTGCATGTATAAAAATGAAAATGACTCCTGAAGAGGCAATTAATGCAGCCACAATAAATGGTGCTTATGCTATGGGTATTTCTACAACACATGGTAGTATAACCATTGGCAAAAAAGCAAATGTAATAATTACTAAACCTTTACATTCCTATTATGAAATACCCTATGCCTTTGGTAGTAATTTGATTGACCAAGTACTAATTAATGGTAAAATAATATAAAAAAAAAGGCCCAATTAATAATTGGGCCTTTTTTATAAATATTGTTAACTATCTTAACGAGAAACTACTTTTTGAAACTAATTCCCCTTTATCAAAAACATTTACAAAGTAAGAACCTTTTGCAAAATCTTTTCCTGGTAAATTTTCACTTACCTCTACCGTTTTATTTTCATATTTAACTGTAGTTGTAAAACTATATGTTAGACTAGTATCACCAAAACTTATAGTTTCTTTATTTCCAAGCACATTACTTTTTGCATCAATAACTTGAACATAATAGGTTTTATCGCCTGATTTTGCAATTTTATTTTCAGCAATAGTAAAACTTACTTGAAGCATATCCGTTCTACTTGCTTTATCAGTAGCAATCTGTTTACCTGAACTTCTAACTTTAAAAGCAGCCGTTTTCAAGTTCGTAATAGTCAATTTAGACCCTTTTTCCACAGTCTTAGCTAATTCTTCATTTTGTCCAACAAGTACTTGATTGTAGTTTTTAGAATCTTCTAAAACTACAGTGGTACTATCTAGGTTTGTTTTCAACGTTTGGTTTTGCTTTTTCAAGACTTCCACATCTTGCATCAATCCTTTCATTTTAGCTTCCATTGCTTTGAATTGAGTTTTGTATTTCATCAAAGAACCGTTGTCTCCTTTAGCTTTTTTTAACTCATCCATTAATTTCACTACTTTATCTCTTTCTGCAATTAATTCATCTGACATAGAAGTATTTTCAGCAATAGCAGCATCATAGGACACTTTTAAAGCATTTAAATCTTTCATTACAGCATCTTTTTCTGAGGTAGTAGTTTTAACTGTAGTTTCTAAAGTTTTAGCATCCGATGTTAGTTTAAAAATATATACCAAACTTAATACCAACAACACGACTAATATCCCTATTACTGCTTTAAGTTTAGAATGATTGCCTTGATTTTCCATATCTTTATTTTTTTATTTTAACAAAAGTAATACTAATTATAATACTAACGAAAATTAAACAATTTTATTATATTTTTGGTGAAATATTTTAAACTCATGGATAATATAATTCCTTTTTCTTTAACAGATTTAGCTAAAGTTACCAATCATAGGAGTGGTGAAGTCAAATTTGGGGAAAAAATGATCACCATTTCAAAGGAAGAAAATAAAATTGATTTTATAAAAAACTGTGAAGCTAAATATGTGCTTTTTGGTATACCTGAAGATGTTGGTGTTCGAGCAAATTTTGGAAGACCAGGTGCTGCAAGTGCATGGAATAGTGCTATTAGTAGTATCGCTAATATTCAACATAATCGATTTTGTAAAGGAAGTCAAATCATTATATTAGGAACATTAAATGTTACTGAAGAAATGGAAATTGCTAAAAATTTAGATTTTCAAAAAACTGCAGACCGAAAACAATTAAGTCTATTAGTTGAAAAAATTGATAAAGAAGTAGTACACATAATAACTTCAATTATAAACTGTGGAAAAACACCAATTATCATTGGAGGTGGACACAACAATGCCTACGGAAATATTAAAGGTACTGCATTAGGTCTTGGCAAACCTATAAATGCAATTAATTTTGATGCTCATTCCGATTTTAGAATTTTAGAAGGAAGACATAGTGGCAATGGCTTTTCTTATGCATATGAAGAAGGTTTCTTAAAAAAATATTTCATTTTTGGATTACACGAAAACTACACCTCAAAAAATGTAATTGACATCTTAAAAAAGATGGAAGACCGTGTGAATTATAACACATATGATGAAATTAAAGTTCGACAACATAAAAATTTCCAACAAGAATTAAATACCGCTTTAGATTTTATTAAAAATGACCCCTTTGGTATTGAAATTGATTTAGACTCTTTACCCAACATAGCTTCAAGTGCCATGACAATGAGTGGATTTTCAGTAGAAGAATTACGTCAATTTATATATTTCTTTGGGCGAAATAGAAATGCCACTTATCTTCATATTTGTGAAGGGGCACCCGAATTAGGAGAAGAAAAAAACAATCATTTAATAGGTAAGCTTATTGGTTATTTGGTGACTGATTTTATAAAATCCAGAAAGGAATTAACACTCTAAATACTCCCAAAATTAAAAACCTTATATTTGCAACGGTTTACAATTAATCGTATCCCTTATATATGTTATTCGAAGATTTATCATTATCCAAAAGTATTCAAAGAGCCGTTTTTGAAGAAGGATACACTAGCCCTACTCCTATTCAAGAAAAAGCAATTCCCTATATTTTACAAGGTAAAGACCTTGTAGGTTGTGCTCAAACTGGGACAGGAAAAACGGCTGCTTTCGCAATACCTATCATCCATAATTTACATCGAATGATAGGCTCCTCAAAAAAAACAAAAGAAATTCGATGTTTAGTGGTTACCCCAACACGTGAATTAGCCGTTCAAATTGGAGAAAGTTTTGACACCTATGGGAAATATACCAATATCCGTCAATTAACAATTTTTGGTGGGGTATCACAAGTGCCTCAAGTAGACCAGTTAAAAAAAGGAGTTGATGTTTTAATAGCTACCCCAGGTAGATTATTAGACCTTCACAAACAAGGATTTATTGATTTTGACCAACTACACTATTTAGTGCTTGACGAATCAGATCTTATGCTTGATATGGGATTCATTAATGATGTTCGCAAAATTGTCAAATTAGTTCCTACTAATAGACAAACCCTATTATTCTCTGCTACAATGCCTATGGCTATTAGAGAGTTGGCAGATACTTTTCTAAACAAACCAGAATATGTGTCTGTTACCCCAGTTTCATCAACAGCTGAAATTATTGAGCAACGGGTTTATTTTGTAGATAAAGAAAACAAAAGAGGTTTATTATATCATTTAATTCGCAATGAAAATCTAAATAATCTTTTAGTATTTGTACGAACAAAACACGGAGCTGATAATGTAGTAAAAGCTCTTAAAAAACACGGTGTGAATGCTGAAGCTATTCATGGTGACAAGTCACAAACCGCTAGACAACGAGTATTAGACAATTTTAAAAATAAAGAGATATCGGTTCTAGTAGCAACAGATATTGCTGCCCGAGGTATTGATATTGAAAGCTTACCCTATGTTATCAATTTTGATTTACCCAATATACCTGAGACTTATGTTCACCGAATAGGAAGAACAGGTCGTGCTGGTAATGGTGGAATCTCTATTTCATTTTGTGGTAAAGATGAAGAACCATATTGGAAAGACATTCAAAAGTTAATAAAAGTAACGGTTAAAACCATTAAAGACCATCCTTTTCCTTGGAAAGAAGGCGAACCTAATCCAGATGCAAAACCAGATTTAAGAAATAAAAACAAAGCAGAAAATCAAAGTAAATCAAGAAAGTCTGACGCTTCTAAGAAAAACAAAAAACGCTGGTACTAACCAGCGTTTTCTTTATTTTTTACTTGATTTGAAATGACTTGATAAAGTCTACTAGGCTCAAATGGTTTAACCATTATATCATTCATTCCTGCTGCCAATGCCTCTTCAATCACTTCTTGTTTATCAAACGCGGTAAGTGCAATTATTGGAGTTTGTATCCCTTTTTCTCTAATTTTTCTTGTTGTATCAAATCCATTAATCAAAGGCATATTTATGTCCATTAAAACTAAGTCAAATAATTCGCGTTCAAGGGCTACTATAGCTGCATATCCATCATCTACTATAGTACAACTCATATTGCTATTTTGGATGATTTTCTTAGTTACTACTTGGTTTATCTTATTATCTTCAACCACAAGTATATTATACAATTGACTGGTAGATAAATCAACTACTATATTATTAATGATTTCTTTTGACTTTTCTTCATCATATTCAAAACCAATCGTGAAATTAAACGTAGTTCCTACATTAACTTCACTTTCCAAATGAATCTCACTTTCAAACAATTCAATTAAACGAGTTACTATTGATAATCCCAAACCAGTTCCTTGATAATCTTCTTCTTTACGTTCTATTTGAACAAACTTATCAAAAATTTTATCCTGATATTCTTTAGCAATTCCAATACCTGTATCTTTAACTTTAAACTCAATAAAATACATTTTACCTTCTATCCGTTTTAAGTCAGCAATAATAACTACTTCACCATTTTTAGTGAATTTTAATGCATTACTCACCAAATTCATTATGATTTGTGATAATCTCAATTTATCACCAATCAAAAACTCAGGGATTTCAGTATCGATTTCAATAGTTAACTTATCATTATTTTTATCTGCAATGTATTCTACTGAATTTCGGATAGTTGTAATTTCATCAGTTAAATTGAAAATTAAACTTTCTAAAACAATCCGTTTTTCTTCTATTTTATTAATCTGCAAAATATCATTTACTAAAGATAGTAAATACTTTGCTGAAAATTTTAATGATTTTAAATGAGGGCTATTGACTAACTCTTTGTGTTCGTCTAGAATAATATTCGTAATACCTATTACTCCATATAAAGGAGTTCTCAATTCATGTGTGATAGTAGATACAAACTGTGACTTTAACAAAGAGGCTTCTTCAGCTTTGTCCTTTGCCTCTTTAAGCACTTCATTGACTTTCATCAATTCTACATTAACCTGCTCTCTAATTTTTACATTTTTATACAATGTCAATAAAAACAACAAAAGCACTATTAGAATTACTATGAACAATATTACTATCAACTTGGATTCTTTGAGATTCTTTTGATGCTTTTGATTTTCTTTCTCAATACGATCCAATTGAACTTTATATTCGTCTAATTCAATTTGAGCAGCTGCTTTCTTAACCTTTTCAATTTTTTCATCAGAATACACATGCATACTTAATGCATCTAATTTTTGTTGGTATACAACTGCTTCTTTATATTCTTTGTAATAATTATAATGCAACACATAATTTTCATATACATTAATTAAAAAAGTATCCAAATGGTTTTTAACGGCAATATCTTGAGCCACAGCATAGTATTCTTCTGCTTCACTTTTCTTATTGTGATTTGTAGCATAAATCCCTAATAACAAATTCATAGACATTTTCACATCATCCCTTCCACTTGTCAAAACTCTTTGCTTAATATCCTGAATTTCTAATAATCCTCTATCGTATTTTTTCAATACCATATAGGCACTCGCGATGTTTATTTTAGTATATTCTACTTGTGCCTCATCATTTGCTTTTATAGCATAAAACAATGACTTTTCATAATATTTAATTCCTCGTTCAACATCTATATTATTAAAGTAATAGGCGCTACCTAAATTGCCATAAATCCAATTATACAAACTATTGTCATTGACTTTTTGAGCATAAATTAATGCTTTATTGTAAAATTCAATTGCTTTATCAATTTCAGAACATTCATTATAAATACCACCTAAAGTATTATAAGATTGTGCTATAAAAGAATCATCGTTAATTTTAAAAGAAAAAACAAGAGCTTGTTTAGAAGATTCTAATGACTTATCATATTGGGAATTATTAAACTCAAATCGTGCTTTAATTAATAGTTTCTCAATCTCTGCTTTCTTTGTCTTTAATCCTTGCGAAAACACTTGAATTACACAAAAAAAGAAAATCAATAAAGTGATAAATAATTTATTCTTACGCATAAGATTTAATAAGTAATCAAATATAGAAGATTTATCCATAAAAAAATCCTGATTTCTCAGGATTTTTATGTTCTTTTTAATTTCTAATTAACTTTCTATATTTAATTCGTTTTGGTGCAACATCACCCAAACGTTTTTTCTTATTCTCTTCATATTCAGAAAAACCACCTTCAAAACAATATACTTCTGAATCGCCTTCAAATGCTAAAATATGAGTACAAATTCGGTCTAAAAACCATCTATCATGGCTTATTACTACTGCACAACCTGCAAAGTTTTCCAAACCTTCTTCTAAAGCTCTTAATGTATTAATATCTAAGTCATTGGTAGGCTCATCCAACAACAATACATTTCCTTCTTCTTTCAAAGTCATAGCTAAATGCAATCTATTTCGCTCACCTCCCGAAAGTGAAGCAACTTTTTTGTTTTGATCACTACCTCCAAAATTAAATCTAGATAAATAAGCTCTTGAATTTACTTGTCTACCTCCCATCATAATTAACTCTTGCCCATCACAAAAATTCTCCCAAATTGATTTATTCGGATCTATATTTGAATGGGATTGGTCTACATAAGCAATCTTAACTGTATCTCCTATTGAAAATTCCCCACCATCAGGATGCTCTTCACCCATTATCATTCTAAAAATTGTAGATTTTCCAGCTCCATTAGGTCCAATAATCCCAACTATACCTGCTTGTGGTAAAGTGAAATTCAAATTATCATAAAGTAATTTATCACCAAAAGCTTTTGATACCCCTTTAGCTTCTATTACATTAGTTCCTAAACGAGGTCCGTTAGGAATATATATTTCTAACTTCTCGTCCAATTCTTTTTGGTCCTCATTCAACAACTTATCATAATTTTGCAAACGCGCTTTTTGCTTTGTTTGTCTTCCTTTAGCTCCTTGACGAACCCAATCCAATTCTCGTTCTAATGTTTTTCTACGTTTAGAAGCTACTTTTTCTTCTTGCTCCATTCGTTTTGATTTTTGATCCAACCAAGACGAATAATTCCCTTTCCATGGAATACCTTCTCCCCTATCAAGTTCTAAAATCCAACCTGCTACATTATCCAAGAAATACCTATCGTGAGTAACTGCAATTACTGTCCCCGCATATTGTGCTAGATGTTGTTCTAACCACAAAACACTTTCGGCATCCAAATGGTTGGTTGGCTCATCCAATAACAAAACATCAGGTTGTTGCAATAACAAACGACATAATGCAACACGTCGTTTCTCTCCACCTGATAATACTTTAATAGGGGTATCTGCATCTGGAGTACGCAATGCATCCATAGCTATTTCCAATTTATTATCGATTTCCCATGCACCAGCTGCATCAATTTTATCTTGAAGTTCTGCTTGTCTGTCCATTAATTTCTGCATTTTATCTGCATCTTCATAGACTTCTGGTAAACCAAACATATCGTTGATTTTATTAAATTCATCCAATATAGCCATGGTCTCAGCTACACCCTCGCGAACTACTTCAATCACCGTTTTATTTTCATCCAATTGAGGTTCTTGCTCTAAATACCCCACAGTGTATCCAGGTTGAAATACCACATCTCCTTGATAATTTTTATCAACACCAGCTATAATCTTTAATAGCGAGGATTTTCCTGAACCATTTAAACCTAAGATTCCAATTTTAGCTCCATAAAAAAAACTTAAATAGATATTCTTTAAAACTTGTTTGTCGCTTCCTTGATACGATTTACTCAATCGTTGCATTGAAAAAATAACTTTCTTTTCGTCTGACATTACATTTTGATTTTAATTTAATTACTTATTAATTTTATACTCTTCCTTTAAGTGAGCTAAACACCCAAGCATTTGCTAAAAAGCCAACACCTACTGTTCCAAATCCCCAACCAGCGACATCTGCATAGCGATAAACCCCTAAAGCTATCAATATCAAGCCCATGATTACCATTATTAATGTTGCCCATCCAAGGACTGTATTCTTATTCATTCCCATATTTAATTTGTGTAGTTATAAACAAGCAAATATCGGTATTTTTTTAAATAAAATAGCATCCCATAAGAGATGCTATTTCAAATTTATAGTTTAATTAAATTTAATTAAAAGGATTTAAAGTATAAATCAAATTATTTGAATTTAACTCCCAAATAGAATAATCGATGTTATTTACATTTCCATCTCCATCCAAATCAGTAGCAAAATTACCATACTCTAAATTATTAGCATCTTGTTCCCATAAAGAGTAATCGATATTATCAATATTTCCTTCTTGATTTATATCACCCGTATACATTCCATGAACACCATTTTCAAGTTGTATCATATTACTTCCAAAGGCTTTATTAGAGGCAGTTGTAAAATCATAATTTGCCGGAGTAAGACCAATTAATACTGTAGATGCACTCCATGTTTCTATAGTATTTCGATGTTTGACTACTATATAATATAAACCCGATGGGATTGAACCATAATTACAAACCAAAGCTCCATTGGTATGTAAAATACCTGTTGAACTTCCAATTAGTGTATTAGAAGTATTCCTTAATTCTACCGATACCATATCAACATCAGTTGCTGAAGTTCCAGCACCTTGATTAACGGTTACTGCTTTCATCAAATGTGTTGCCGAATCATAATACCCTTGCAAATAAAGTTTAAGATTAACAACAGTACTACATGAAGTTATTGTTAAATGTAAAGTTGTAGTAACACATCCTACCTCATTGGTATAATCTCCGCTTGTTGTATAAGTTACATTATTAGCAGACCATGTATACGAACCACACGATGAGAGAGTCAAACTAGTACTCGTATTTGGAGTAATAGTCAAATGCAAAGTAGTCGAATCACAACCCACCACATTGGAATAATCACCGCTTGTTGTATAAGTTACATTATTGGCAGACCATGTATAAGATCCACATGCCGAAACGGTTAAACTAGAATTTGTAATAGGTGTAATAGTTAAATGTAAAGTAGTTGTTATACATCCTACCACATTGGTATAATCTCCGCTTGTTGTATAAGTTACATTATTGGCAGACCATGTATAGGAACCACAAGCCGAAGCAGTTAAACTACTACTTGTAATTGGTGTAATCGTCAAATGTAAGGTAGTAGTTGTACAACCTACCACATTAGTATAATCACCACTTGTGGTATAGGTTATATTATTGGCAGACCATGTATAGGATCCACAAGCCGAAACCGTTAAACTACTACTCGTATTTGGTGTAATAGTCAAATGTAAGGTAGTCGTTGCACAACCTACCACATTAGTATAATCACCACTAGTTGTATAGGTTACATTATTGGCAGACCATGTATAGGATCCACATGCAGATGTTGTTATACTTGAACTGCTGTTGGGTGTAATAGTCACATTCAAGAACTCAGTGTCTCCCAAACTATTTAAACCTGAGTAAAGCCCTGTAGCGGAATATACTTGATTATTCACAGACCAAGTATAAGAACCACAAGCAGCTGCAGTAGTAGTTGGTGGTGTGAGTGTAGTAACATTCAAACCTGTACTAGCAGCAGATGTATTCCCAGCAGCATCTTTAGCTTTAACCGAGAACACATAGGTAGTTGCATAAGTTAATCCGGTAACTGAATAGGTTGTTGCTGAAGTCGTTGACCCCAACAATACTCCATTTTTATACACATCATATCCTGTTACTGCAATATTATCGGTAGCTGTAGTCCAAGATAAATTTGTAGTTCGTTGCGTAGTGCCTGAAGCACTTAAAGTAGGGATACTTGGAGTAGTAGTATCGGCAGCTAAAATTACTACTGTATAATCTTCAACCTGTCCATAAGAAAATGATTCACATGAAGTAGGTATAGCATTATATTTTAAGGAAACTCTCATTCGAGTTGGTCCAGTAGTTGCAGTAGCAGGCACAGTAAATGTTCCTGAAACTGGTGTTGTAGTAGAAGCTGCTTTTGTCCAAACTGTTTCGCCAGTATCCGCAAAATCGCCATCTGCATTGTAATCGATAAACACAGCATACCCTTCAGAATATGTGGTTGCCGTCCAAGTAGGAGTTATAATAATTGTTTGGCTTGCCCCTTGAGTGGCATTTGTAGATATAGCCGTGAAATCGGTATACCCTGTTCCTCCAGTAGAACTGTTATCAATAGTTCCCATTTGAACTCTTCCAATCAATTCGTCTGCAACTGAATTTCCGAGAGAAGTACAATAGGTAAAAGCCAAAGTTGTAACCGTAACCGAATTACTTGACATTGATACATTTCCAGATGCATCTTTTGCTTTAACCGTAAATACATAAGAAGTTGATGCAACCAATCCAGAGACTGCATAAGTTGTTATTGTGGTTGTCGACCCCAATAAAACGCCATCTTTATAGACATCATAAGCGGTTACTCCAACATTGTCTGTAGCTGCTGTCCATGACAAATTAGTTGAAGTTGAAGTTGTTCCCGACGCAGAAAGTGTAGGTGCAGTAGGTGCTGAAATATCTGGCGCCATTGTAGTTACATTTACTGTATTACTTGCTATTGAAACATTAGCAGCTGCATCTTTTGCTTTAACGGTAAATGCATATGTCGTTGAGGGTATTAAACCTGAAACAGCATAAGTAGTTGCCGAAGTTGTAGAACCCAATAAAAGGCCATCTTTATAGACATCATATCCTGTTACGGCTATATTATCAGTAGCTCCAGTCCAACTTAAATTTGTAGTCGTTGGTGTAGTTCCAGATGCAGATAACGTTGGAGCTGTTGGAGCTATAATATCAGGCGTTAATGTAGTTACACTCACTGAATTACTTGATACTGAGACATTCCCTGCTGCATCCTTAGCTTTTACAGTAAAAACATAAGTAGTAGAAGCAGTTAGACCTGTGACTGCATAGGTTGTTGCTAAAGTTGTTGAACCTAATAACACACCATCTTTATAGACATCATATCCAGTAACAGCAAAATTATCACTTGCACCCGACCAAGATAAATTAGTCGTAGTTGATGTAGTTCCTGTAGCCAAAAGTATAGGGGCTGAAGGGGCTGTGGTATCTGCCCCACTTGACGTAATGGTAAAGTTGGTATTGGACACATCAAAGAAAATATGATTCGTTCCTTTTACCATTATTCTACAAGTAGAACTTGCAGCATTAGGTATAATAACCGATTCTGTTCCATCATTAAGAGTTGCCACCAAGAGAGTACTCCAGGTGCTTCCTCCATCAGTTGATAGCAATATATCTACATTAGCACAATTCACTCCATTAGCAGTTGTGCCTGCAACAGCCCATGTTATCGTTTGCGAACTTCCTCCAGCATATGTTACAGCTGTATTGGGTGAACTAACCGTGAATGGACCTGCTGTTGCATTAACTGTAATTATAGCATCATCACTATTATTAGCGGGTCCTCCAGTGTGATTATCGCGAACTGTCAATCTGAAATTTAATGTACGAGCCACAGAAGATAACGCTTCCACAGTAATATCGGTACCTGCAGTAGTTGTAGCTCCAGTTAAAACACTATTCATAATTGGAAAATACCGAACAGGTGATGTTGATGGGTTAAAGGATCTAAAGGTAGGACCCGAAGTTCTAGTAGCTGAAGCAGCAGAACTAGCTCCAGTAGCTGTACTTGCTGCACTATCCATTTGTTCCCAACAATACGTAATTAAATCTCCATTTGCATCTGTACCTGCTCCAGTCAACATAAAGGGGGTGCTTTTAGGTATTGTATAATCTAAACCGGCATTAGCTGTAGGCACAGCATTTCCTGTAGGAGTAGAAACCGGACACGTTTTTGCCTTTATATTATTGGTTATTTGTTGAATACTTGCTGCATGAAAAAAGGGATCCGAGTGCATTTGAACATCCTGAGCCGTTATCCCAGCATACCCCATAATTGTAGACCCACTACCCGGTTCCACATTGACTCCTGTTGCTTCATTATTATGTGAAAATGTATGGTTACCTCCAAATTGATGTCCCATTTCATGAGCGACATAATCAATATCAAAATTATCCCCTTGTGGAATACCATCAGCCGGAGATGTTATACCACTTCCTTTTGAACCATTTACACACACACATCCTATACATCCGGCATTTCCTCCCCCTCCACTAGCACCAAACAAATGCCCTATATCATAATTGGCTTCTCCAATAACGGAAGTTAAAGTAGCTTGTAATTGGGCATTCCAACTAGACATACTAGCTGCAGCAGAATAAGGATCTGTTGTGGCATTCGTGTAAATAACTGTATCTGTATTTGCAATTAATACCATCGTTGCTGTAAAATCATTTTCGAATACGGCATTGACGCGAGTCATGGTATTGTTGATTGCTGCTAATGCTAATGCTTTAGTTCCACCAAAATAAGCCGTGTATTCACCAGTAACCGACATAGCTAACCGAAAAGTACGCATAGTGGAATCATCAGCATTTGGTCGAGCAGTACTAGAATTATAGGCTAAAGTGGCTTGAGCAATATCCAACACTTTACATTCAAATGTATTTAAAGAAGCCGCTTTATCTTGTTTTTTAAATAGTATATACGAACTTAAGTCTGTAGTATAGGGTTCTATAAAAACAGCAGAACGATCTATATTGATGGTCATACTTTGAAACCCTAATGGAGAAATACTAAAATAAATTTTTGAACCTAAACCATCTAAACTCTCTCCTACATAAGATTTAATATCAGGATATCGTATTGCTAAAGCTGGATCCATATTATTCATTTCTTGAATTCTATATGGAATAGATTTCCCCATTTGATCTGGAAAAGAAACTATAGTGCTTGAGGTATTAGTTGTGGTGAATCGCTTGGGAGCCCCAACTAAATCAGCTATCAATTGAGAAATATCTAAACTATACAATTGAGGTTTGGAAATACCTTTCTTATTTTCAAACATAACAGAAGTACTCTTTAAGGATGTACTTTTCCATGCATTTTGGGAAAACGTGTAACTACAAATTAAAGTGGCGAATACAATAAAAAAATATCTCATAATGAATGGGTTATGATTGTGAATGAATTCACAAATTTATACTTTTTCGATAAACTATCATTTTTTTTATGCCAATCAACATAAAATATCGATAAATAACACTAGCTGTTTTATAATTAAGAAAAGACCTTACAAAGCGGATTTACTTTCACAAACTATTAGATTAAAAAAAGATTAGATACTGATATAAGT
>JAHEHJ010000171.1 GCA_024644655.1 Flavobacterium sp. | reverse complement strand
ATGCTGAAATTCTATTTGTAGGGGCTAGTGACAAAATGGAAATGCAAAAGGTGCCTCAGGCTGGGTATGCTATAGAGGGACTTTGGATTGCTGGATTGCAACGTAAAATAACCCTTCAAAATATGTTATTTCCGTTTAAACTCATCAGTAGTTTATGGAAATCACGATCTATTTTAAAACGATTCAAACCCGATGTGGTTATTGGAACAGGTGGTTTTGCTAGTGGTCCATTGTTACAAATGGCAAATAATTTACATATTCCAACTGTTATTCAAGAACAAAATTCGTATCCAGGTATCACCAATAAGCTATTAAGTAAAAAAGCAAAAGCCATTTGTGTGGCCTATGAAAATTTGGAACGCTTTTTACCTTCAGATAAAATAGTATTTACAGGAAACCCGGTTCGGGATGATTTGTTGACTGTTGCCTCTAAAAGAGAAGAAGGAATGTCCTATTTTAAATTGGATTCAAGTAAAAAAACACTATTGATTTTAGGAGGAAGTTTAGGAGCTAGACGGGTCAATCAATTAATTGCAAAAGAACTTGATTTTATATTAAATAGTGGTATACAGGTGTTTTGGCAATGTGGTAAATTATATTATGAAGAATACCAACATTTCAATTCTAAAGCTAATGTACAAGTTACAGCTTTCATAGACAGAATGGATTTGGTTTATGCTGCGGCCGATTTTGTTATTTCTCGCGCTGGGGCTTCTTCTGTTTCTGAGTTGTGTTTAGTTGGCAAACCAACATTATTTATTCCTTCTCCTAATGTAGCAGAAGATCATCAAACCAAAAATGCCAAAGCAATTGTAGAGAAAGACGGGGCAATTCTTTTGAAAGAAAGTGAACTAGACGAGCAATTTGAATCGGTGTTTACGGAATTGATTTCCAATGAAACAAAACAACTCGAATTGGCTACAAATATCAAGAAATTAGCAAAATCAGATGCCACCACTGACATAGTGGATACCATCCTTAAACTTATAAAATAAAGTGAACCTAAATCAAATACATAACGTTTATTTCATCGGAATTGGAGGCATCGGAATGAGTGCTTTGGCGCGTTATTTCCAAAATATTGGGAAGCATGTATCCGGTTATGATAAAACCCCAACACGATTGACCGATGAGTTGATTGCTGGGGGTATGGATATTCACTTTGAAGATTCAATAAGTCTAATTCCTTCCGAATATTATATTGAAAATACGTTGGTAATCATAACACCAGCAGTTCCAGTAACCCATTCAGAATGGAATTATTTTATAGAACGGGATTATGTAGTTAAGAAAAGAGCCGAAGTGTTAGGGATTATAACTAAAGATACTTTTTGTTTTGCAGTGGCAGGGACCCACGGGAAAACGACAACCTCAAGTATTCTTGGGCATATATTATTTGAAAGTGGGGTTGACATGACCGCTTTTTTAGGTGGAATAGTTGAAAATTACCATTCTAATTTAATAGGAAATGGAAAAACAGTAACCGTAGTAGAGGCTGATGAATTTGATCGTTCCTTTTTGCACTTGCATCCCGATATTGCTTGTGTGACATCAATGGATGCTGACCATTTAGATATATATGGTGATAAATCAGCTATAGAGGATTCTTTTAGAGAGTTCGCCAATAAAGTAGAAGATAAGACTAAATTATTTATTCCAAAAGGATTGCCTTTAGAAGGGTTGACAGTTGGGATAGATGAACAAGCTACCTATACAGCTTTCAATATCCATATAGAAAATGGATATTATGTTTTTGATGTGCAAACTCCTATTGAAGTAATTAAAAACCTTCAATTTGGATTGCCAGGTAGACATAATTTAATGAATGCCTTGATGGCTTTGGCAATGGCTAAAACTTATGGTACCCCAACCGAGTCCATTGCTAAGGCCTTGGCTTCATTCCAAGGTGTGCAACGTCGATTTTCATATCAAATAAAAACAAATGATTTGGTTTTTATTGATGATTATGCGCATCATCCTACTGAAATTAATGCCGTACATCAAGCCGTACGAGAATTATATCCCAATGAAAAAGTATTGGCAATTTTTCAGCCTCACTTGTTCAGTAGAACAAAAGATTTCGCCGATGAATTCGCGCAAAGTTTATCCCAATTTGACACCATTTTTCTATTAGATATTTATCCTGCAAGAGAGTTGCCTATGGAAGGAATTACGTCAGAATGGTTGCTTTCAAAAATTCAAAATTCAAATAAGAAATTGATTTCAAAAAACGATTTAATTCCCTCAATTTTAGCACAAGACGCTAAAATAATTGTCACAATTGGAGCAGGGGATATTGGGGAATTAGTTCCGAAAATAAAAGAAGCGCTATTATGAACTATTTTACGTGGATAAATATTCGATTAATGTTGATGATAGTTGTTGTCATCTCCCTGTATTCGTTCACTTCGCAGCGAAATGCGAATCGAAAAATCATCAAAACAGAGGTGGTTTTTGTGGGTGAAAACAAGCTTTTTTTGAAGGCAGAAACGGTTAATAAATTGTTAATAGAAAAAAAGGAAGACCTAAAAACATTAAACAAAGTTGGGTTAGATTTGAAGAAATTGGAAAAGTCCATCAACCAACAAAAATCGGTGGAAAAAGCTAATGTTTTTGTCAGTGTTAATGGGGTTTTAAAAGCCATAGTTAAGCAGAAATTACCATTGGCTCGAGTGTTTGATGAAACAGGTTCTTTTTATATTGATAGTGAGGGAAATAGTATGCCAGTTTCTGATAATTATACCGCAAGAGTTCCGCTTTTGACTGGTGAATTATCGGTGCTAAATCACACCAAATTGGCAGCAGTTTTGAATGCAATTGCTTCTGATGATTTTTTGAAGAAAAATATTATTGGTATACAAGTTTTGCCTTCAGGAGGACTGTTGATGGCGAATAGAAATTACGATTTTCAAATTGATTTCGGAAGAACTATCAACATCGAAAAGAAATTTAAGAACTATAAAGCTTTTTTTCAAAAGGCTGTTTTAGATAGTACTTTGAATAAATACAAAAAAATCAACTTAAAGTTTACCAAGCAAGTGGTATGCATTAAATAGAAGATTATGGGAAATGAGAATATTGCAGTAGGATTAGACATTGGAACGACCAAGATTGTTGCCATGATTGGCAAGAAAAATGAGTACGGAAAATTAGAAATATTAGGGCTTGGTAAATCTAAAAGCCTTGGTGTAGCTCGTGGTGTTGTGAATAACATCACCCAAACGATTCAATCTATCCAACAAGCAGTTCTAGAAGCTGAAGCGAATTCAGGATATAAAATTAACGATGTGGTTGTTGGTATCGCTGGGCAACACATTCGTAGTATTCAACAAACGGATTATGTGATACGAACTAATCCCGAAGAAGTAATCAGCGGAAAAGATATACAGTTGCTTATTGACCAAGTAAATAAATTGGCAATGATGCCAGGTGAAGAAATTATCCATGTGTTACCTCAAGAGTTCAAAATTGATGGACAATCCGAGATAAAAGAACCTATCGGCATGTATGGTGCGCGCTTAGAAGCTGGTTTTCACGTGGTAGTTGGACAAGCATCTTCTATTCGTAACGTAGGACGATGTGTTCAAAGTTCGGGTATTGAATTATCAGGATTGACACTGGAGCCATTGGCTTCTTCTGATGCTGTTTTAAGTCAAGAAGAAAAAGAGGCTGGAGTAGCTTTGATTGATATAGGTGGTGGTACTACCGATTTAGCCATTTTTAAAGATGGAATCATCAGACATACTGCTGTAGTGCCTTTTGGTGGAAATGTAATAACAGATGATATCAAAGAAGGCTGTTCTATTATAGAAAAGCAAGCAGAACTATTAAAAACAAAATTTGGTTCGGCTTGGCCAGGCGAAAATAAAGACAATGAGATTGTTTCTATTCCAGGTTTACGTGGAAGGGATCCTAAAGAAATTTCATTAAAGAATTTGTCTAAAATAATTCACGCTCGTGTAGTGGAGATTATAGAGCAAGTGTATGCTGAAATCAAAGCTTATGGTCATGAAGATCCTCGTAAAAAGTTAATTGCAGGAATTGTATTAACAGGTGGTGGTTCCCAATTGAAACACATAGAGCAATTGGTACAATATATCACTGGAATGGATACTCGTATTGGTTATTCTAACGAGCATTTAACAGCAGATTCTAGTGCTGATATTACAAGTCCTATGTATGCAACTGCTGTTGGATTAGTGATGAATGGTATTCAAAACAATTCCAATAGTGCTTACAAAATAGAATTAAAAGAAGTAGAGAAGGAAACTCCTAAACCAATTGAAGTCCCTCCTGTTGTGGCAGAAACTGCTCCAGTAGTTGAAGAAGAAAAGGTTGAGGAACCGATGCCAGAAACTACGGCTCAAGAATTAAAAAAATCAATTTTTGACCGGTATGTAGATAAGATTAAAGAATTTTTAGATAACGCAGAATAGCATAAATAGAATAAAACCTAACAAAACCAAA
>JAHEHJ010000009.1 GCA_024644655.1 Flavobacterium sp. | reverse complement strand
TCTTTTTGCCTGTTGCAGTATAGGGTTTGGGATGCTTTTTAAAACCCATCCTAATCGCTCTTTAAAATCACCATGGTCTTTTCATGAAATCACCATGGTCTTTTGTATAAATCACCATGGTGATTTGAATGTTTCGTCAGTACCGTTGGGAAGGCCTTTATTTACAAGGGTTTACACGGCTCGCACTGCTAACCAATTTTGGTACTATAATTTTTTGATGACATAGGTTACGATACCCCAAATGATGAGTTCATTTTCAGGGGTAATCTTGATGGGTTGGTAGGAAGCGTTTTCGGGCATCAAATAGATTCCATCCAAGCTTACCGCTAATCGTTTTACTGTGAATTCTCCATCAATACAGCATACGGCAATTTTATTGTTTTCGGGTTCCAAACTACGGTCAATGACCATGATATCGCCATCATCTATTCCGGCTCCAATCATGGATGTTCCAGAAGCTTTGGCATAAAATGTAGCTTCGTTGTTTTTTACCAATACGCGGTCTAGACTAATTTTGCTTTCATCAAAATCGGCTGCTGGAGAAGGGAATCCTGCTTTAATTCCACTGGGAAAATAGGGCACTTCTAGTGGATTTTTGGTATCGGGGATGAAAAACGTTAATTTACTTTTTAGTGGCATTTGATTTCTACGATTTCTTTAAAGTTGGTTGTGTATTTGGCCGACAGATGATTTTGTTTCATTTTCCAAGTTCGTTGCAGGTCTTGGTTCCCCAATCGAATTTTGCGTTCTCCTGTTTTCTTGTGATAGGCATCCATTACCTCCATTAGTTTGAGATGTTTTGGGTTTTCTTCTTCAAACAAGTGAAACTGTTTTTGATTCTCGGGGATGATGCTTGTTACGATGATCCCTGCTTTTTTGTATACCGCACCTTCTTCAAAAAGGGACTTCAACATTTGAACGGCTAACGCACTGATTGTGAGTGATGAGTTACTCGCATAAGGCAGTGTTTCCGTTTTATAAAAATTGATGCGTTGATTCTCATTTTGGTAGGCATCTTTTCGGAGGTATAAAATTACTTGGTGGCAACATGATTTTTGCTTCCGCAATTTTTCGGCACATACAGTCGCAAAGGTTGATACCCGTTCTTTCATGGCGTCATACGTGGTGATACTTCCTTCAAAACTTCGGGTTACCGCTATATTTTTTTTGTCTTTGGGTTCTTCCATAGCCAATACGGACTGCCCTTCTAATTCATATTTTAGTCGCATGCCTACAACACCCATTGTGCTTTTGATAAAAGCTTCATGTTTGGGCAATGTAAAATCATAGGCTGTGCGTATGTTGTGCGCTTGCATTTTTTTGGTAAGGCGATATCCGATACCCCATACGTCTTCAATTTTGGTCCATTTCAAGGCCTTGATTCGTTTTTCTTCTGTATCGATGGTATAGACGCCTTGGGTGCGTTCTTGGTATTTCTTAGCTATTTTATTGGCTACTTTAGCCAAGGCTTTGGTTTCAGCGAATCCCACACATATTGGAATGCTCAACCATTTTTGAATTCGGTGTTTCATGGCAGCACCATATACATGATAGTCGGCAATGGTCATTCCTTTAAAATTTAGAAATGCTTCATCAATACTGTACACTTCGATATGAGGGGTATAGGCTTCAAGTATTTTCATCACTCGATTACTCAAATCGCCATACAAGGCATAATTGGAAGAGAACACATGAACATGGTGTTGCTTCAAGAGATCGCGCACTTTAAATTCGGGAGCGCCCATAGGAATGCCTAATGCTTTTGCTTCATAGCTGCGCGCAATGATACAGCCATCGTTATTGGATAAAATAACAATGGGCTTGCCTGCTAATTGGGGTTGGAATACCCGCTCGCAGGACGCATAAAAATTGTTGCAATCGACTAAAGCATACATGGTCTAAAATTACACAATCCTTCTTTATACTGTTGTGGAACAAAAGTTAATTTTGGTCGTTGTTGATAACAATTTGGGCAAGAAATCAGCTTGTGCTCTGTTGTTTCTTTCTTTTGTTTTTTACAACAGTGTATCCTATTACAAGGAGCATAAGTACTGCCCAAAACAACGGCACGCCTATGGTGCATACAGGTGTTAAGGCGTCATATCGTAAGTAAGGATTGGGATTGGTGTAATCTTCGGGAGTAGTACTTTGCCAATCTTTAAAGCCATCATAGCAATCCAATAGCATCATGATGATGATGAATCCCCGAATGAACAGTAATGTATTTATCCATTTACCGTTAAATGAAAACAGACAAATTGGGATAAAGAAAAGGGGAAACATATAACTATTGCCAAAGCTCCAACCGGTATAGGGTATGAGGGATGTTTTAAGTTCCTTATCGAAAGCTAAATAAAAGCTAAAGGCAACCACTATCATGGAAAATATATAGAAGGCAATAATGTCATAGGGCATTTTTTTGAGTGCTTCTGATACTTCTTTGGGTGTTGCCATGGTTGAATTGGTTTTAAGTTGTCTAAAGATAAGATTTTATTTAGGAAAGCACCGAACTAAAAAACCACCAAGAAGACTCTTGATGGTTTTTGTATATAAGGGAAAGCAGTGCTTTTATGCCAGTAAGTTGGTCACCAATGAAGGACAAAGGCCCATTATGATATTTAGTAAAATAGCAATAACGGCTACAGCGTAATACACAAAGGAAACCGCTTGTTTTTCATCGGTAGCTTCTTTAGTGTACATAGCCAATATTAATTTGAAATAGTAGCCAATACTTACGATAGAGTTTAGTACCCCTGCAATAACTACAACTAAGTATCCTGATTTAATCGTTTGACTGAACAACATGAATTTACCAAAGAAACCTGCAAAAACAGGAATACCTGCCATAGACAATAAGGAAGTCGTTAAAACTGCTGCCATTACGGGGTTGGTTTTACCCAATCCGTTGAAATTCAAAATATCTTCATTGTCTTTGTTGCGTGTTACATAAATGATAACCGCAAAAGAAGCGATACCTGCTAGGGCATATGCTGCGGTATAATACAACAATAGATTGGCTGCTGCAGATAAGCTCAAAATTGCCATCAACATAAAACCGGCATGGGAAATTCCTGAGAATGCCAACATACGTTTTACATTGTTTTGGTGAAGTGCCATAAGATTTCCTACCGTCATAGAAAGGATAGATACAACCACGATAACCGTTTCAAAAGTCACAGATAACGAAGTAGTCATACCATTTAGTAATTTAAATAATGTAGCCATTGCCACTACTTTGGCAAGGGTACTCATGGTAGCAGTAGTTAAAGAAGGTGACCCTTCGTAAACATCAGGAGCCCAAAAATGGAAAGGTGCAGCTGCGATTTTGAACAACATTCCAATTACCATTAGAGTGATTCCAATAGGGAACCATATTGGCAATCCGGCACCTTGTGATAAATCTTTGATTTCTGCAATGTCAAAATAACCCGTAGCTCCATAGATCAAACAAATTCCGAATAGGATGATACCCGAGGCAAAAGATCCCAAAAGGAAATATTTCATACCTGCCTCATTACTTTTAACATCCAATCTGCGACTAGCAGCTAAGATGTAAAGTGAGATGGATAACACTTCAATTCCTAAGAAAAACATAGAAAGATTTCCAAAAGAAACCATGGCTACAGCACCAGCAAGCAAGAATATTTTAATGGCTACAAAATCAGATAGCTTTGTTGGGTGGTCTTTGTAGAACTCACCGCTCATAGCTACTAAGAAAAGAGTTAACACGATAAACAAACTAGAAAACGCTACCGAGAATTTATCTACAACAATCATATTGTTGTAATAAGCTGCAGGCGTATTGAATTCAGAAATGGTTAAGCCAAGAATAGCCAATAGACCTAGTACAGCTACTGGGACTAATAGTTTTCTTAAATTAAAGATTTCCGCTATAAGGCAAAAAATACCTAAACCTGATATGGCAATTAATGTATTCATTGGTAGGACTTAGTGATTAATAGTAGTTAAAATTTCTTTTAAACTTGGTGTAACCAAATCCACGATAGGTTTTGGATACAAGCCGAAGAAAAGTAAGAAGCCAATAATTATGATGAAAGTAAGGGCTTCGTTAAATGATACATCAGCAAATGGTTTAGCATGAGTTTCCCCAAGCATTACATTTTGGAACATTTTCAACATATAGTAAGCACCCAAAATAATGGTGGTACCTCCTAAAACGGCAAACCAAAGATTAACTTGGCTTAAACTGTATAAGACTGTAAACTCTCCCACAAAGTTAAAGGTACCTGGCAACGCTACAGAAGCCAATACCAATATCATGAATAGGGAAGAGAATCTAGGTGTTAGCGTACGAATACCACCTAGGTCAGTAATGGTATTTGTTTCATATCTTCTGTAGATAATTTCGGCTGCAAAGAACAATCCTACGATTACAAAACCGTGAGCAATCATTTGAGATACAGCACCACTCAATCCGTCAAGTGTTAAGGTATAACATCCAGCAGCAATCAAGCCAACGTGTGCTAGAGATGAGTAGGCCAATAATTTTTTCAAATCTTTTTGGCGTAAGGCCACAATTGAACCATAGATAACACCTGCAATACTCAATCCGATTAACAACGGCATATATTGTTTGGCTGCATCGGGTGCGATTGGAATTTGCCAACGAATCACACTATACAATCCCATTTTAAGCATAATACCCGATAACAGCATGGTTCCAACGGTAGGTGCTTTTTGGTACACTTTTGCCTGCCAAGTGTGGAATGGTATAATTGGAATTTTAATGGCATACGCTAAGAAGAAGGCGAAGAAAATCCAACACTGTTCTGTTGCCGATAAATCCAATTTGTATAAATCTTCTAATAAGAAACTACCCGCTTTAGAATATAAATACGCAAATGCAATCAACATGAATAATGAACCGGCAAGCGTATAAATAAAGAATTTCAACACCGCTTTTTTGCGTTCTTCTAAATCTCCATGTCCCCAAATTAAGGCGATAAAGTAAATAGGTAGCAAAGACAATTCCCAGAACACATAGTATAATAGGCCATCTGCCGCTAAGAAGGTTCCAGTCATGGCAAACGCCATAAACAATACCAAAGCATAGAAGTTTTTAGCACTTGTGAAATGATTTCCGAATGATGAAAATAAGATTAATGGGGTTAAAGCGGTCGTCAATAAAACCAGGGCCATTGAAAGTCCATCGGCTTTAAACGCTAGCGCTACTTTTGGATTTGCAATCCAATTGCCCAAATAACTGATATTCGTTCCTTGCACATACAAGTTAACCAAATAGAGGGATAAGCCAAAAGCACTTAAACTGAATAGCAAGGCTACTTTTGAGGCTAATTTATCTCCTGAAATGAAGGTGACTAAGGCACCAACAAGAAGCAATAATAATATAGTAGTTACATCCATTATGTAAAATTATTGAGCAAAATGAGTAATAAATAAATAGGTTATGATGGCACAAACCCCAATAACAAAAGCAAATAAATACAATCCGATATTTCCGTTTTGTAATTTCTTTCCTTGTGTACCCAAACCATTAGCTAAAGTTCCAAAACTGAAAACAAGTTTACCTAAAGCGGGTTCAAGAGTAGTACGGAAGAAATTAGACAATCCATTAAGTGGTTTAACCACTAGGAATGTATAGAATTCGTCCACATAATATTTGTTGTAGATGGTTTTAGTAAACCCTACTATTTCGGCATCATCTTTAGGTACAAAACTTTGTTTGATGTATTTTGAATAGGCCCATGCGATACCCACTAGAGCTCCTGCTAAAGCAATACCCATCAACATATATTCATTATTCCCTAATGCATGTTCTTCGTGTTTGGTTGCCAAAATAGGCTCCAAGAAATGGTTTAACCAATTGCTTCCTGGTAAGTTGATAGCACCTCCTACGAACGCTAAAGCGGCAAGGATTACTAATGGGAAGGTAATTAAACTTGGACTTTCGTGTAAATGATGTTTTTGTTCTTCGGTACCTCTGAATTCTTTAAAGAATGTCAAATACATCAATCGGAACATATAGAATGCCGTCATGATAGAAGCTACTGAAGCTACAATCCATAATGCTTTATTGTGCTCAAAAGCCACCATTAAGATTTCGTCTTTTGACCAGAACCCTGCAAATGGGAATATACCAGCAATGGCTAAGGTAGATATCAACATAGTGATAAAGGTGATAGGCATTGCTTTGCGTAATCCACCCATTTTGCGCATGTCTTGTTCACCGTGTAATGCGTGAATTACTGAACCCGATCCTAAGAACAAACAGGCTTTGAAGAAAGCATGTGTAATAACATGGAATACAGCAACATTATAGGCACCAAGACCTAAAGCCAAGAACATTAATCCCAATTGGGATACAGTAGAGTAGGCCAATACTTTTTTGATATCGTTTTGAAATAAACCAATAGAAGCTGCTACTAATGCAGTAGCTGCACCTACAATGGCAATAATGTTTTGAACTTCTGGAGTTAAATCAAATACGAAGTTCATACGTGTAATCATAAAAATACCCGCTGTTACCATTGTCGCCGCATGGATCAAGGCAGAAACAGGAGTTGGTCCCGCCATCGCATCAGGCAACCAAGTGTATAATGGAAGCTGAGCTGATTTTCCTGTGGCACCAATAAATAGACACAAAGCTGCTACACCTAATAAAGCAGTGTTTATAGTTGGAGCTGAAACAGCGTGTTTAATTTCGGTATAATTTAAAGAAGAGCAAAGAGTCGCGATGATAAACATACCAATCAAGAATCCTAAATCTCCTATACGGTTCATGATGAAAGCTTTTTTGGCTGCATCATTATAATCTTGGTTTTTATACCAAAATCCGATTAGTAAATACGAACATAATCCAACACCTTCCCATCCGATAAACATAACCAATAAGTTGTTTCCGATAACCAAAGTAATCATGAAGAACACGAACAGATTTAAATAGGCAAAGAATTTGTGCATATTCTCGTCATCGTGCATATAACTTATAGAGTAGATGTGAATCAAGGCTCCAATTCCAGTCACAAATAGCAACCAAATCAAGGATAGTTGGTCTAATAGTAGTCCGAAACTCAATTTGAAATTGTGTACGGATATCCAATCAAACAAGGTAAGCTCAACGGCTTTACCGGTTTGATTTAATTGTGTAAAAAAGCAAATGCTTAGTAAAAACGAAACCACAACGGTTAGCGTCCCTATAGTACCTGCAATTCCTTTGCTCACTTTTTTTCCAAAAAATATATTGAACAGAAATCCAACAAATGGAGATAAGAGTAATAATAAAGCCAAGTTTGTTTCCATTGTAGATTATCCTTTTAAATTCTTTAAATTATCAATATCAATTGAACCTAAGTTACGGTACACCGAAACTAATATGGCCAATCCAACGGCTACTTCAGCGGCAGCCACTGCCATAGAGAAGAATACAAATACTTGTCCTTCGGCATCTTGGTGAAAGGTTGAAAAAGCTACAAACAATAAATTAACTGCATTGAGCATAATCTCTATCGACATGAATACGATGATGGCATTTCTACGATATAACACTCCAAATACCCCAATACAAAAAAGCAGTACTGAAAGGAAAATGTAGTTTTCTATACCTATTTGATTTAAAATATTGTTCATGTTATTTTTCGGTTTTTTCTTTTTTAGACAATAAGACTACGCCTATCATAGCTACTAATAATAAAATTGAAGCAAATTCAAAAGGCACCATATATTCGTTTAATAATATTTTCCCAAGTGCTTTAATAGATTGGAAGTCCTCACCTGAGGTATCATAATCACCCATGATAGTTTTGGAATTCACAAAAATGGTAACCAAAACAATACTCATTATAATGAATACTACGATGGCTCCTAAACGGGTAATGCGAGGTTTATGTACTTCATCTTCTTTATTTAGATTCATCAACATGATGGTAAATAAGAAAAGAACCATAATGGCACCCGAGTAAACGATGATGTGTACTATAGCTAAAAACTGTGCATTGAAAAGCAAATAATGTCCTGCTATTGAAAAGAAACAAAGCACTAAATAGATGGCACTATGTATAGGGTTCTTACTATAGATAGTAAGGAAAGCTGTTGACAGTGTAATGGCAGCTAAAATGTAAAATATGATTTGTATTATTGACATAATTAATTCAGTTTTTTAGTGTTTGCCATAGCCATTTCTAAAGGCATAACCAATTTGTCTTTTCCGAATATGAAATCTTCTCTTTGGTAATTTGCAGGAACCAATTCTTTAGAAATTGTTAAATATATAGCGTCTTTTGGACACGCTTCTTCACACAAACCACAGAAGATACAACGCAACATGTTGATTTCATATATTTCGGCATATTTTTCTTCGCGGTACAAATGTTCTTCTCCTTTTTTACGTTCAGCAGCTTTCATCGTAATGGCTTCTGCTGGACAGGATAATGCACACAATCCACAAGCGGTACAGTTTTCTCGTCCTTGTTCATCGCGTTTCAACATATGTTGACCACGGTATACTGGACTAAATGGGCGTATTTGTTCTGGATAATGAATGGTTGCTTTTTTTCTAAAAAAGTGTTTGATGGTAATCCATAACCCTTTTAAAATAGCAATCAGGTATAAGCGTTCTAAAAAAGTCATTTCCTTATTGGAAACTTGTTTCTTTCTACCTGATAATGATATACTTTGTATTGATGACATAATTTCTTTCCTATTTAAAGTCCAAAAAAGGCGAAAATTTCACTTCTTAATAAAACAATTCCAACGATTACAATGTTTACAATTGATAGCGGAATTAATATTTTCCAACCTAAATTCATTAATTGATCGTATCTAAATCTTGGAATAGTCCAACGTATCCACATAAAGAAAAAGATGAAGAAACATAGTTTTGCAAATAAGGCTGCAATTCCAATGATATTGGCCAAGTTTACTCCCCAATGTTCAACTGCCCATCCCATTCCTGGGTAGTTATACCCCCCAAAGAATAAAACAGAGATGATTGTAGAAGAAATAAACATATTAGCATATTCTGCGAAAAGGTAGAATCCCATTTTCATGGATGAATATTCGGTATGATACCCTCCAATCAACTCAGATTCACATTCGGCTAAGTCAAAAGGAGTACGGTTCGTTTCGGCAAATGCACAGATCAAGAAAATTAAAAAAGAAAGTGGTTGGTAAAACACATTCCAATGAAGGCCATGTTGTTGCACCGCAATTTCTTTTAAGCTTAAAGTACCTGTCATCATTAAAAGCGCAATCATGGATAAACCCATAGCTACTTCATACGATACCATTTGAGAGGCAGCACGAACAGCTCCCATTAAAGAGAACTTATTATTTGAAGCCCAGCCTCCAATCATGATGCCGTAAACTCCAATAGAGACAACAGCAAAAATGTATAGCAAGGCGCTATCAGTATCAGTAGCCTGAAGGATTACAGTTCTTCCAAACAACTCTAATTTATCTCCCCATGGAATTACAGCACTTGTCATTAAAGCAGCGCTCATGGCAATTGCAGGTCCTACAAAAAAGAGAAACTTATTTTTAGTATCGGGTTCAAATTCTTCTTTGGCAAATAATTTCATACCATCAGCCAAAGGTTGCAATAAACCACCCCATCCAGCACGGTTAGGACCTACACGGTCTTGTAGAAAGGCTGCCACTTTACGTTCGGCCCAAGTAGAATACATAGCCATAACCATGGTTATCGCAAAGATGACTACTATAAATACACTTTTTTCTATAATAAAGGCACTATCCATTGTGTTTTGAATTTACAGGGTTACCATCTATTTTTTCGGTATAATCGATTTCAGACATACTGATTTTTTTGCGGTCGATATCTCTTCCTTCAAGAATACCTTTTTCAGTATCAATCACCACTTTATCCATTTTACGAGTATAGTTGTTTTGACTGATTACAGAATCTTTGTCAAATTTTCGTGGTCCTTCAATAGTCCAATCTGCTACATCTTTTTTATCAAAACGACAGGTGTTGCAAATGAAATCTTCTACTTCATGGTAGATATCTTTACGAGCAGTAACTCTTTGAATTTCATTTCCAAACATCCATAACGTTGTTTTTCCACAACATCCTGGAGTTGTACATTCTCTATGAGCATTGAACGGTTTGTTGAACCAAACTCTCGATTTGAATCGGAATGTTTTATCGGTAAGTGCCCCAACAGGACATACGTCAATCATATTTCCAGAAAACTCATTGTCGATTGCAGCAGAGACACAAGTAGAAATTTGAGAATGATCTCCTCGGTTTAAAACTCCATGCATACGTTTGTCTGTCAATTGGTCTGCTACTTCTACACAACGTTGACATACGATACAACGGTTCATGTGCAATTGAATATAGGGACCAATATTTTCAGGTTCGAATGTTCTTTTTTCTTCTATAAAACGGGTTTCTGATTTACCGTGTTCGAAACTTAAGTTTTGTAAATCACATTCTCCAGCTTGATCACAAACGGGGCAATCTAAAGGGTGATTAATCAAAAGGAATTCGGTTACCGATTTGCGGGCTTCTAATACGCGTTCTGAATTTTTGCTGGCAATTTCCATCCCGTCTTGACAACCTGTTACACAAGAGGCAACTAATTTTGGCATGGGTCTTGGATCAGCTTCACTTCCTTTGGTAACATCTACTAAACAACAACGACATTTACCGCCGGTACCTTTGAGTTTAGAATAATAACACATGGCTGGAGGAACAGATTCTCCTCCAATCATACGAGCAGCTTGCAGAATGGTAGTTCCTGGTGCTACTTCAATTTCTTGACCGTCTATGCTTACTTTCATGGTATGAAATTCTAGTCTTTATAATTCTTGTTTTGTCACTAAATGCTGCACGGATGAAAAAGGCTCAGCTACATAGTGATCTCTGTTTTTAATTTTTTCTGGGAAACGAATGTGGTATTCAAATTCATCTCTAAAATGACGAATAGCTGCTGCTACTGGCCAAGATGCCGCATCCCCTAAAGGACAAATTGTGTTTCCTTCTATTTTGGATTGGATACTCCACAACAATTCAATGTCTTCTTCGCGACCTTGACCGTTTTCGATTCTCCACAACACTTTTTCTAACCAACCTGTTCCTTCACGACATGGAGTACATTGACCACAAGATTCGTGGTGATAGAAACGGGAGAAATTCCAGGTATTACGAACAATACAAGCGCGATCATCATAGACTATAAATCCTCCAGAACCCAACATAGATCCTGTAGCAAAGCCACCATCGGATAAACTTTCATAGCTCATCAATCGGTCTTCACCAGCTGCAGTTTTGTAAATCAAATGAGCCGGTAAAATAGGCACAGATGAACCACCTGGCACTAGAGCTTTTAAAGGTCTTTCGGTTTGCATTCCACCACAATATTCATCTGAATTCATGAATTCATAGACGGATACACCCAATTCGATTTCGAAAACGCCTTGGTTTTTAATGTTTCCTGACGCCGAAATTAATTTGGTTCCAGTAGAACGACCTATTCCAATTCCAGCATAGTCTGCTCCTGAATTGTTGATAATCCATGGCACAGCCGAAATGGTTTCTACGTTATTTACTACGGTAGGGTTTTGCCATAAACCTTGTACAGCAGGAAAGGGTGGTTTTAATCTTGGATTACCACGATTTCCTTCTAAACTTTCTATAAGGGCAGTTTCCTCACCACAGATATAAGCTCCACCTCCAATTTGAACATACAACTCCAAATCGTATCCAGAACCTAATATATTTTTACCTAACCAACCTGCAGCTTTCGCTTCAGCGATGGCTCTTTCTAATATTTTATACACCCACATATATTCTCCACGAATGTAGATATACGATAGATTAGCTCCAAGGGCATAACTGGATGTAATCATTCCTTCTATTAATAAGTGAGGAATATGCTCCATTAAGAAACGGTCTTTAAAAGTTCCCGGTTCAGATTCGTCAGCATTACATACCAAATGTCTTGGTTTACCTGATTTTTTATCAATGAAACTCCATTTCATTCCAGCAGGGAAACCTGCGCCACCACGACCGCGTAGTCCCGAAGTTTTAACTTCTTCTACGACTTCATCAGGAGTCATTTTTTTCAACGCTTTTTCAACAGAAGCATAACCGCCTTCTTTGCGGTACACCTCGTAGGTTTTAATCCCTGGAACGTTGATTTTGTCTAATAATATTTTTCTTCCCATGATATTATTTATCGTGTAAAGTGATTTTTCCGTCTTTGCAATCGGTAATTAACTGATCTATTTTTTCTGGTGTCAAATGTTCTTGGTAGAAATCACCTAACTGCATCATTGGGGCATATCCACAAGCACCTAAGCACTCTACGCCACGCACTTCGAATTGACCATCTGTTGTTGGTTCACCAACTTTAACGCCTAGTTTTTTACAAGTATAATCCATTAAATCTTCAACTCCGTTTTGGCAACAAGGTGAAGTTTGACAGAATTCAAACATGTATTTTCCAATAGGTCTTTGATTGAACATGGTGTAAAAAGTTACCACTTCATATACTTCTATTGGAAGTATTTCAAGAATTTCGGCAACTTTGTTTTGCAATTCAATACTTAACCAATTGTCATGAGCATCTTGAACTTCATGTAAAACAGGTAACAAAGCCGATTTCTTTTTATCTGCAGGATAATGACTGATTAATTCATTGATGCGTGCCATCAAGGCATCAGTAATATGTATCTCTTGTTTGATATGTGATCTTTCCATAATTATTAAGCGTCTAATTCGCCAGCAATTACATTTAAACTTGATAAAATAACAATTGCATCAGAAAGCATTGATCCTTTTATCATTTCAACATAGGCTTGATAATAAATGAAACAAGGTCTTCTGAATTTTAATCGGTAAGGAGTTCGACTTCCGTCGGTTGTCAAATAGAAACCTAACTCTCCATTTCCGGCTTCAACCGCATGATAAATTTCTGCTACAGGAACAGGAACTTCACCCATCACTATTTTAAAGTGATAAATAAGACTTTCCATGTTGTGATATACATCCTCTTTTGGAGGCAAATAATAATCGGGTACATCGGCATGTATAGGTCCTTCAGGTAATTTTGCTAAAGCTTGCTTGATAATGCTGATACTTTCCCAAATTTCTGCGTTTCTCACACAAAAACGATCATAGGTATCTCCTGATTTTCCAACAGGAACTATAAAGTCAAAATCTTCATAAGAAGAATAAGGATGGGCCACACGCACATCATAATCAATACCTGCAGCTCTTAAATTAGGACCTGTTAATCCATAAGCCATCGCTTTTTCAGCGGATATTGGCCCTACATTAACGGTACGGTCTATAAAAATTCTATTTCTTTCGAATAAGTTTTCAAATTCTTTCCAAGCTATTGGAAAATCTTGCAAAAAGACATCCAATTTTTGGAAAGCGGCCTCAGACCATTCTCTTTCGAATCCACCAATACGACCCATGTTTGTTGTCAAACGGGCACCACAGATTTCTTCGAATATTTCGTAAATCTTTTCACGGAATTGGAACACATATAAGAAACCTGTATAGGCTCCTGTATCCACTCCCAAAATGGAATTACAAATTAAGTGATCCGCAATTCGAGCTAACTCCATTACTACAACACGTAAATATTGGGCTCTTTTAGGAACTTCAATTTCCAATAATTTTTCTACGGTCATCCACCATGCCATGTTATTGATAGGAGAGGAACAATAGTTCATTCGGTCTGTCAATACATTGATTTGGTAAAAAGGACGATTTTCTGCAATTTTTTCAAAGGCGCGGTGAATGTAACCTACAGTAGGCTCTGCATCTATGATGCGCTCTCCGTCCATTAATAAAATGTTTTGGAAAATCCCGTGAGTAGCAGGGTGTGTTGGCCCTAAGTTTAATATAGAGAATTCGCTACCGTCTTCGTTACGAGATTGTTCTATAATTTTAGCATATCGATGCTCTGGTGGTAATAATAAATCTGACATTTATAATGTTGAATTATTTATTTAACAGTTAACTGATGTTCTTCCGAAGAAACGGTCATCTTTGTCGGTTCTTCCTCCATCTTCCATTGGGAATTCTTTTCGCATAGGATGAGAAACCATTTCATCCATGTTTAAAATTCGTTTCAATTGTGGGTGTCCTTTGAAGGTAATTCCAAAGAAATCCCAAGCTTCTCTTTCCATCCAATTTGAGCATAAAAACAAATCGGTTATGGTGTCCACTGAAGGATTTTCAGGCAAATAAGTTTTGACTCTTATTCTCACGCTTTCAACCCAGTTATGGAGTTGGTATACCACAGCAAACTGATGATTTTCGTCGTTATCTGGGAAATGAATTCCCGTCAAATCGGTTAGAAAATGGAAGTTTAAATCTTCTTGTTCTTTCAAGAAACGAATCACTTCGTGAATCGAATCTGGCGTAGCCTCGAAAGTGAAAATATCTCTTTTCATTTCAAAATTCAACACAGAATTTCCAAATTTTTGAGTTACTTTATCTTGTATATATGCAGTTTCTAAAGCCATATTATAGGTTGTAAGAAGCTAATAATTCTTTGTATTCGGGTGAGTTTCTTCTGCGCACAGATTCGTTCTTCACCAATTCTTGTAATTGCATTACTCCTTGTACAATTTGTTCAGGTCTTGGAGGGCATCCAGGAACATAAACGTCTACTGGAATTACTTTGTCAATTCCTTGCAATACAGAGTAGGTGTCAAAAACACCTCCTGAAGAAGCACAAGCTCCTACAGCAATTACCCAGCGAGGTTCCGACATTTGTTCGTATACTTGGCGTAAAATAGGTGCCATTTTTTTAGATATGGTACCCATCACCATTAACATGTCAGCTTGACGAGGAGAAAAGCTTACGCGTTCCATTCCAAATCGAGCCAAATCATAATGAGATGCCATGGTTGCCATAAATTCGATACCACAACAAGAAGTTGCAAATGGTAACGGCCAAAGTGAATTAGCACGTGCCAATCCAACAACATCATTTAATTTGGTAGCAAAAAAACCTTCACCAACAACTCCTTCTGGCGGAGCAACATAATTTGTTTTCGTTTCACTCATTGCAATTGATTTTTTAGTCCCACTCTAGTGCTTTCTTTTTAAGAATGTAAAAGAAACCTACTAAAAGCAACATCATAAAAATAACCATCTTAATCATGCCTTCAATGCCAAGTGCTTTGAAATTTATAGCCCAAGGGTAAAGGAAAATAACCTCTACATCAAAGAGCACAAAAAGGATTGCTACTAAGAAATATTTAACAGAAAATGGAATTCTGGCGTTACCGACAGATTCTATACCACATTCAAAGTTTTTGTCTTTGTTTTTAGAGTGTCTTTTTGGGCCTAAGAAGCTAGAACCTATTATGGTTAAGACAACGAATCCTACTGCTAAGCCTGCTTGCATTAGAATTGGTAAATAATCTAATTGATTAGATTGCATAACACTAAATATTAGAAGTAATTAATAGAGGTACAAATATACATTGCATTATTTAATACGCAAAAATCTAAAGAGGAACGTTTGCCTCTAAAAGGGTTAAAAAGGGTTATTTAAATTGAATTTAAATAGCTGTTTAATTCTATAAAAAAAACGCTCCGAAATTTCGGAGCGTTTAGCCATTTTAGGTAATCAAAAAATAAAATATATTAGTCTTCGATAGCCACTACTTGAGCTGCTACTTTACCTTTTCTACCTTCTTCTTCTTCGTAAGATACTTTGTCTCCTTCGTTTAAAGTTTCAGCTTTAACTCCAGTTGCATGTACGAAAATGTCTTTACCTGTTTCATCATCTGTAATGAAACCATAACCTTTAGACTCGTTGAAAAATTTTACTGTACCTGTGCGCATTGTTTGAAATAAAAATATTAATAATGCTCAAAGATATGTTTTATTGTGACATAACAAGCACCCCAATGTTAAAAAAATGAAAAAAAATGATTAAAACGCCTTGATTCCTATAAACTTGACAATGAAATACTTGCGATATTTTAAATTATACAATAAAAAAAGCAACTGTTTTTAAATAATTCAACAGTTGCTTCTTAATTTTATGTGAATTTGATAGTAATTACTTCAAATCTAACTTTATATGCAATTCTTTTAATTGAGTTTCATCAATACTAGAAGGAGCGTCTATCATAACATCTCTGCCTGAATTGTTTTTTGGGAAGGCTATGAAATCCCGAATAGTTTCTTGTCCACCTAAAATGGCAACTAATCTGTCTAGCCCAAAAGCTAACCCTCCATGAGGTGGGGCGCCAAATTGAAAGGCATCCATTAGGAAGCCAAATTGATTGCGTGCTTCTTCTTCTGTGAATCCCAAATATTTAAACATTAATTGTTGGGTTCCCTTATCGTGAATACGAATTGATCCTCCACCAATTTCATTTCCATTTAAAACCATATCGTATGCATTAGCACGAACACTTCCTGGATTGGTTGCTAACAGCTCCATATCCTCTGGTTTTGGAGAAGTAAAAGGATGATGCATCGCATGCCATCTTCCACTTTCTTCATCCAATTCCAATAATGGGAAATCAACAACCCATAATGGCGCAAATTCGGCAGGATTTCTCAATCCTAATCGAGTGGCTAATTCCATTCTAAGTGCAGATAATTGAGTTCGTGTTTTATGAGCTGGGCCCGAAAGCACAAAAATCATATCGCCTGTTTTAGCACCGGTGATTTTGGCCCAATTGGATAGATCTTCTTGATTGTAAAATTTATCTACGGATGATTTGTAAGAACCATCTTCTTCACATTTCACGTATACCATACCTGTTGCTCCAATTTGTGGTCGTTTTACCCAGTCAATTAAAGCATCAATCTCTTTTCTAGTATAATTTGCACAGCCTGGGGCAGCTATTCCAACCACTAATTCAGCAGAATTAAATACACCAAAATCTTTGTTTTGTGCAACTTCATTTAACTCCCCAAATTCCATTCCGAAACGAATATCGGGTTTGTCATTTCCATAGGTTTTCATGGCGTAATCGTAGGTCATTCTTGGGAATTTATCTACTTCAATTCCTTTAATTTCTTTCAACAAATGACGCGTCAAACCTTCAAATACATTTAATATATCCTCTTGTTCCACAAAAGCCATTTCACAATCGATTTGTGTAAATTCAGGTTGTCTATCGGCTCTCAAGTCTTCATCGCGGAAACACTTTACGATTTGGAAGTATTTGTCCATGCCTCCCACCATTAACAATTGCTTAAAGGTTTGAGGTGATTGGGGTAGGGCGTAAAATTGTCCTTCATTCATTCTACTAGGTACCACAAAATCGCGTGCTCCTTCTGGAGTAGATTTAATCAAATAGGGTGTTTCAACTTCACAAAAATCTAATTCGGAAAGGTAGTTTCTAACTGCTTGTGCTACTTTATGACGGAACAATAAACTGTTTTTGACAGGATTCCGACGAATGTCTAAATACCGATATTTCATTCGAATATCTTCACCACCATCCGTTTCATCTTCGATAGTAAAAGGAGGGGTTAAGGCACTATTCAATATATTTAATTCTGAAACTAATATTTCAATTTCACCAGTTGCCATGTTTTTGTTTTTGGCTTCCCGTTCAATAACAGTTCCTTTAATTTGAATAACAAATTCTCTTCCTAGAGTTTTAGCCAATTCAAAAACCGACTTTTCTGTGCGACTTTCGTCAAAAATTAATTGAGTGATACCATAACGGTCTCTTAAGTCAACCCAATTCATGAATCCTTTATCTCTTGATTTCTGAACCCATCCGGCTAGTGTAACTTCTTGATTGATGTGGGAAGCATTTAATTCTCCACAATTATGACTTCTGTACATGAAAATAAATTTTCGCAAAAGTAAAAACAAAAACCAATATAACAGCTTATTCTTCACTCCAAGTTGAAGAAATAGTTAAAACTTTAGAAGAAAAACATATATTTGATTTGTATTACAAAATATAACCGTTAAAACATGAAAAAATTAGTTAGTGTACTTGTATTGATTTTAGTTTCATTTTCAAGTATGGCCCAAGAAAGCATTACTTTTCAAGCTTCAATAGCGAATAGAAATGGCGATATTATCTTTATAAAAGAAGGTAAAAAAATACTTCAAGAGATTAAAATTGACAGCCAAGGAATTTTTAAAGCTACTTTCCCAATTAAAGAAGGAATGTATTTGATGTATGATGGAGTTGAATATGCTCAAGTGTATTTAAAAAACGGATTCAACTTGAATTTAACCATGGATGCTAAAAACTTTGATGAAAGTATAAAGTTTCAAGGAAATGGATCCAATGAGAATAATTATTTGGCTCAAGAAGTGCTTTTAGATAAAAATTTCAGTTACGATAAGGTTTTGGCTTCAGATGCAGCAACATTTAAAAAGAGTCTTGAAGACAAACAAAAAGCCGATTTTGACCGCCTTGAAAAGGCTAATTTATCACCTGAATTTGTGGCGGAACACAAAAAAGAATTGGCGATGGCTACTCTTGAAATTCAGCAATATTATACTCAAATTTCTGCCAATAAGAAAATGAATAATGTTAAAGCACCACCTTTTGACTATGAAAATCAAAAAGGCGGAAAAACAAGTTTAGAGAGTTTGAAAGGGAAATATGTGTATATAGATGTTTGGGCTACATGGTGTGGACCTTGCCGAGGCGAAATCCCATTTCTTAAAACAATAGAAGAAAAATATAAAGGTAAAAACATAGAATTTGTTAGTATTTCAGTGGATGTTGCAAAGGATCATGATAAATGGAAAAACTTTGTTTCTGAAAAAGGATTGGAAGGGATTCAACTATTTGCTGATAAGAATTGGGAATCTTCATTTATAGCTGCTTTTGGCATTAATTCTATTCCGAGATTCATATTAATTGATCCGAATGGGATTGTAATCGACGCAGACGCGAAGAGACCCTCTAATCCAGCTTTGGTAGAGCAATTGGATGCATTGTTAAAATAAAAAAAAGGAACTCAATTGAGTTCCTTTTTTTTTGAATATAATAAGCATTGATTAACAAAATTCTGCGTAGGCGTCTTTTAAATTTTCGGCAATCATTTCAGCTGGTCGACCTTCAATGTGATGACGTTCTAACATGTGTACCAATTCTCCATTTTTAAACAAAGCCATACTTGGTGAAGAAGGAGGGAAGGGGAACATGTGTTGGCGTGCTGCATCAACAGCTTCTTTATCAACACCAGCAAAAACAGTTACTAAATGATCTGGTTTTTTAGTTCCATCTAAACTCATTTTTGCTCCTGGACGCGCATTTCGAGCCGCACACCCACAAACCGAATTAACAACCACTAAAGTTGTACCGTCAGCTTTAATTGCATTTTCAACCGCTTCGGCAGTATGTAATTCATGAAAACCAACTTCTGAAAGTTCAGCACGCATTGGTAATACCATTTCTTCTGGATACATAATTTTTAAGTTTCAAAGTTAATGAAAGGCAAAGTTACAAAGATTTTCAGTTAGCTCGAATTGACAAATCATAAAGATTTGTTATCTTTAAATAAATAAAAACGTATGATAGATTCATACAATAGTCGAGATAGTCTATTAAATTAGAAAATGCGGAAGAATAAGGCCTTGATAAAATGTTTTTTTGGACATTTCCAAATGACTTGAATATCTTCCCAAATAGAAGTCTCTTCATCCAGAAACTTTAAGATTAATGAGGGTTTCCCCTCTTTAAAAAGCGCCGAAAAGATACTTGACCCTAAAAAATTGTGTTGGTCTAAAATGTCTAGTAGCAATAAATCGTAAAACCAGAATTTAGAACGATTGTGAAAGTTTCGCAAGTCTTTTTTTTCAGCCAAAAACTGAGTTAATTTTTTTGCTTTTTTGGTGGTGTTTTTAAATGTATAGCCGGTACTTGCTTTTGTCCAGCCACCTGCAGTACCAATATTAACTATATTTTTTGTGTTCTTCTTCCAAAAAGGATAACAGGTCATTGGTATAGTTCCTTTTTCTTTTTCTATAATTTCGAATTCAGTGATTCCTAGTTTTTGAATATAGTTTTTGATTTCGAGTTCATATTCTGCTTTAGGAAGTAAATCTTTTGAAAACAAGGTGTATTCTATTAATGCTTCAGTTTCAGATGTAGGCAGTACATACATGAATCGAGTATTCCCCTTTTGAGCAACAGAAAAATCCATAAATGTGGCACAATCTTTATGAAACACCGCCTCTTTACTTTTTATAAACCATCCTATAAAATGTTGTTGTAATAACGGATATAGATTTTGTTGAATTACATCATTCGGATTATAAATTGAGTTTAAAACAAATTGGCAATTATAGTGATCGGATTCCGTAGTAACAGTACAATAATTTACTTTTTCTTCATATGCGACTACCTTTTGTTGGATGAATGTGATGTTGTTTTCTTTAGATATGCAGTCGAAAATAAACGCATACAAATCTAATCCCTTCACTTTTTTGTAGTGGTAAGGGTTTAAATTCAAGCGTTTTTCAAAATTTTCATTTTTAAACCAAGCAGCTTTCCATTCAGAACTTACCAAATGGTCATAGTTGTTTTCTTTATCCCAAAAACACCAAGTTCTGTCGTTTTCATTTTTTGGGTTTTCATCAATAAGCAATATAGTTTTGTCTTTGAATTTTTCTGAAATAATCATTTCATATACCGTCATCAAAGCCGATAAACCAGAGCCAGTAAAAATATAATCGTATTGCTTCATTGCCCAAATATATTGATTTCTTTAAAAATTTATCAGTATTTTTGACGTTATAATTAGGTGTTTATGAGCAAATCACTAGAAGAAGTTAATCAATCGGTTATTACGAATGGGAATGCTAAAGGATTTCGAAAAATCTTAGCATTTCTTGGGCCAGCCTATTTGATCAGTGTTGGCTATATGGATCCGGGAAATTGGGCTACCGATATTGCAGGGGGCAGTCAATTTGGATATGCGTTAATTTGGGTGCTTTTAATGAGTAATATCATGGCTTTGTTGTTGCAAAGTTTAAGTGCGCGCTTGGGAATTGTAACTCAGCATGATTTGGCACAAGCATCTCGAGAAACCTATTCCAAATACGTGAACTATGTTCTTTATTTTTTAGCCGAAGTGGCTATAGCTGCTTGTGATTTGGCTGAGGTTTTAGGAATGGCAATAGGAATCAATTTGCTTTTTGGCATACCTTTAATTCAAGGAGTATTAATAACGGTTTTGGATACGTTTTTATTGTTGTTTTTAATAAATAAAGGGATTCGTAAAATGGAGGCCTTTATTATAGCTTTGGTATTAATTATTGGGGTTTCTTTCATTTTTGAAATGATTTTTGCTCAACCTGAAGCGGGGAAGGTACTCTCGGGATTAATTCCATCATTACCTAATGCTAATGCATTGTATATAGCCATTGGAATCATTGGAGCTACAGTAATGCCTCATAATTTATACTTGCATTCTTCTTTAGTACAAACGCGTAAATTTGATCGAACTGCTAAAGGAATAAAACAAGCGTTGAAATATAATTTTATTGACAGCACTATAGCATTGAACTTGGCTTTTTTTGTAAATGCAGCCATATTGATTTTGGCAGCGGCTACATTTTATAAAAATGGAATGTTTGAAGTGGCCGAAATTCAAGATGCACACCAATTGTTGGCTCCTCTATTGGGAACTTCATGGGCACCAATATTATTTGCTGTTGCATTAATTGCTGCGGGACAAAGTTCTACAATTACAGGAACGTTGGCAGGACAAATTATCATGGAAGGGTATTTGAATTTAAGGATACAACCCTGGGTACGTAGAATTTTAACCCGATTGATTGCTATAGTACCGGCTGTAGTGGCTATATTGTATTTTGGAGAAAGTGTTACTGGAAAATTGTTGATATTAAGTCAAGTGATTTTAAGCTTGCAATTAGGATTTGCCATAATTCCTTTGATTCATTTTGTGAGTGATAAAACCAAAATGAAAGGCTTTCATATCAGTAGAACGACACAAATTGCCTCATGGACCATTGCGGCCATTATTGTAAGCTTAAATGCCAAATTAGTATTTGATGAAATTAATGGCTGGCTCGAATCAAGTTCTAATCCATTGGTTATTTGGTGTACAGTTATTCCTATTGCCATTGGGTTTTTGCTGCTGCTATTGTACATCATATTTGAACCATTTGTCGTCAAAGTAAAAAAAGAAATTGACAATCATTCACCGCATACATTAACCTTGAAAATAGAAGATTATAAAAAGTATAAAAAGAAAAATATTGCCATATCGGTTGATTTTTCTGAAGCTGATAATAAAGCCATTTCACATGCTTTGGATTTAGGGGGTCGTGAAGGGAAATATACACTAATCCATGTTGTTGAAACTGTTGGAGCTATGATGTATGGAAATGACATCAGTGATCATGAAACGACTATAGATGAAAAATTATTGTTTGAATATTATACGATGTTAGTACAACAAGGTTTTAATGTGGAAACAAAATTAGGTTTTGGCAAACCTGGTAAAATTATTCCAAAATTGATAAATGAAGGTGATTATGATTTCTTAATTATGGGAACTCATGGTCATACTGGAATCAAAGATTTGTTATTTGGAACAACTGTAGATACTGTGAGACACCGTATTAAAATTCCTTTATTCTTAGTTAAAAATTAATGACAAGCACAATCGTCTTTGTCACATCCTTTTTTTGAATTCTTTTTACCAATTAATTTTTGGATTAAAAATCCAATAGCAATACCAAGTGCAATATATACTAGTATTTCTTGAAAGTTCATTTATTTCAAAATTTGATACGCTACCAGCGCAGTTAAATAGGCAAAACCGCTCATAAAGAATAATTGAATAACAGGCCATTTCCAAGAATTGGTTTCTTTTTTTACAATAGCTAAGGTGCTTACACATTGCATGGCAAAAGCATAAAAAAGCAGTAAAGACACACCAGTAGCAAAATTGAAAACTTTTCCTCCAGTTGATTCATAAACTTCACTTTCCATTCTTTTTTTAATGGTAGTTTCTTCATTGTTATGACTTCCAACACTATAGATAGTAGCTAATGTTCCTACAAAAACTTCGCGAGCAGCAAACGAACTAACTACAGCAATCCCAATTTTCCAATCATAACCCAAAGGTTTTATTACAGGTTCGATAGATTTTCCAATTAAACCAATGTAAGAATGCTCTAATTTATAGGAACTTATTTCGTCTTGAACATATTGTGCATCATGAGTTCTGTTCTCTTTTAGAGTTTGTTGTGCTATAATCTTATCAGCATCCTTAAAGTCTTTTCCGGGTCCGTGTGAGCCTAAAAACCACAAAATAATAGATAAGGCTAGGATTATTTTTCCGGCACCAGTTACAAATGATTTGGTTTTCTCTAATACATTAATTCCAACATTCTTCAATAAAGGCAATTTGTAATTGGGCATTTCCACAACAAAATACGATTTGGACTTCAAGATTAATATTTTATTCAAAATATAGGCCGACAATATAGCCATCCCAAAACCTAATAAATACAAAATCATTAATGTTGTTCCCTGTAAACTTAATAGTCCAAATAGTCTTTTTTCGGGGATTATCAATGAAATTAAAATAGCATATACAGGTAAACGTGCTGAACAAGTAATAAAGGGAGTAACCAATATAGTAATTAATCGTTCTTTCCAATTTTCAATGTTTCGTGCACCCATAATTGCAGGTATTGCACAAGCAGTCCCAGATATTAATGGTACTATACTTTTCCCAGATAGGCCAAAACGGCGCATGATTTTATCCATTAAAAAAACTACGCGACTCATATAGCCACTTTCTTCTAATACCGATATAAACAAGAAAAGAAATGCGATTTGAGGAATAAAAATCACAATACCTCCAATTCCTGGGATGATACCCTCGCTGAGTAAATCGGTAAATTCACCTGCTTGCATGTGGTTTTTGGTGTAATTCGCCAAATTTGCAAATGAACGGTCAATAAATTCCATTGGCACACTCGACCAATCGAAAATGGATTGGAAAATAATAAACAAAATCCCAAAGAAAATAGCGTAGCCAAAGATTTTATGAGTCAATACTCGGTCTAATTTGGAACGCAAATCATGAGCTTGTGAATGATCAATATTTTGGCCAATTTTTAGAATATCATTTATAAATTGATACCGCTTAATTGTTTCTTTTTGCTGCAGTCGTTTTAAATCAGTATGTGATTTTGTCATGCTACTTTCCACTTCGTTACGCTCTAAATTTAAAAAGTTAACGTCGTGAGTAATAACTAACCACAATTTGTAAAGCAACTGATTAGGAAAGGTCTTTTGAAGTTTTTCGAAGTATTCTACATCAATTTTAGAGGCATTCAAACAAGGTTCGGTTGACAACGACTTATACTCTACAATTTGGTTTTTCAATTCTTCAATCCCTATGTTTTTTCGAGTACTTACTAATACAATTTTAGTGTTAAGTTGTGCTTCCAAATAGGGTACGTCAAGTGAAATTCCTTTTAATTTCATTCGGTCGGTCATATTAACAACCAAAATGGTAGGGATTTCTAAGTCTTTTATTTGGGTAAAAAGAAGTAAATTTCGTTTTAAATTTTCAACATCTGTTACTACTACAATAACATCCGGATAGAGCTTGTCATTTTTATTTAACAATAATTCAATGACAACGTTTTCATCAATTGAACTGGCATTTAAACTATAGGTGCCAGGTAAATCTAGTATATTCGCTTTGATATTATTAGGTAATTTGCAAAATCCTAACTTTTTCTCCACTGTAATACCTGGATAATTTCCCACTTGTTGATTCAATCCTGTGAGCTGATTAAAAACGGATGTTTTTCCAGTATTTGGATTTCCAATGAGTGCGACAGTAATGTGTTGTAAACTCATTTTCTATTATTTCTGATGAAGTTCAACCTCAATTTCATGTGCCATTTCTTTCCGAATGGCAATATGAGAACCATTATTTACATTCAAATAAATAGGATCTCCTAAAGGGGCAATTTGAATAACTTCCAATTCGTTATCAGGCAAACAGCCCATTTCTAATAACTTCAACGGAATTTTATCCAAATCAATATGGGTAATTATAGCCTTATCGCCTATTTGTAATAAATCAACTGTAGTTTTCAATGCTTATTTAGATTGAATTAAGATTACAAAAGTAACGATAAATCCAGAACTTTAAATGATAATTATCAGTTTACTCTTTTTTCTCGTTTTCGAGTAACCAGTTGATGTCTTCAATTAGTTTTTGAACCTCTTCTTTTTTAGTGCCATCATAAAATCCCCTGACACGTTTTTTGGCATCAACTAACACAAAATTCTCTGTATGCACCATGTCATATAGCTCGGAGGGTTTGCCCTGTTTGACGGCCAAATATGATTTACGCGCCATGCGATAGATTTCTTTTTTATCACCTGTGACTAAATTCCATTTACTATCTATTACTCCTTTTTTTAGGGCGTATTTTTTTAACACAGACACACTGTCTTGTTCGGGAGTTACCGAATGGGATAAGATCATTACACTAGGATTGTGTAAAAAGGCTTGCTGAACCGCTATCATATTGTTTGTCATGATTGGGCAAATAGAACCACAGGTAGTAAAGAAAAAATCAGCTACATATATTTTACCTTCATACTCTTTTTGAGTAATGGTTTTCCCATTTTGATTGGTAAATGAAAAATCAGCTATGGTATGGTGCTTTTGAATATACTGAACAGTACTGTCAACCAATTCTGGGTTAACATCTGCAGGATTGTAAATAGGCAGCGTTTTGGCTGGCTTTAACGCATTGTAAAATAACGTGATGGTTAGTATAGAAAACACGATAAATGTTCCAAAGAAAATTTTGTATTTCTTAATAAAATTAAGCATTGTTTTTTTGGCAAAAATACAAAAGCAATTTGTCGTTTGTAACATTTGCAGTCAAATCAAGACTTATATTTTTGTTAAAAAACTATTTCTTTCATTAGAATCAATAAATTTGTGACAACTAACAAATAACTAAACCAATTATGAAGATAAATATTATCTCAAAATCTGTGTTGACTGCAATGGTATTAGCCGGGTTTACTCAAGTAAATGCTCAGCAAAAAACACCAGGTATCAATACTTCTTTAATGGACAAAACCATTAGTCCTAAAAATGACTTCTTTAATTTTGTTAATGGTACTTGGTTGAAAAATACTGAAATACCTGCTGATAAAACACGTTGGGGAAGCTTTGATGAATTGCGTCAAAATACGGATAAAGATGCACTTGCTATTCTAAAAGAAGCGACTAATAATCCAAAATACAAATCCAATACCGACCAAGGGAAGGCTATTAATATGTATAAATCAGCCATGGATACTGTGGCACGAAACAAACAAGGAATTGCTCCATTAAAACCCTATTTGGCTAAAATTAATGCGGTTAAAAACATCCAAGATTTGCAAAAATTAATGATGCAAGAAGAAGCTATAGGTGGTGGAGTTGGCTTTTTTGGAGTTGGAATAGGTCCGGATGATAAAGACAGTAATCGCAATGTCGTTAGTGTTGGTCCTGGTGGATTAGGATTGCCTGATAGAGATTATTATGTGTCAGAAGATAAAGATTCAAAAGAAAAACGAGAAAAATATGCATTGCATGTGGCCAAGATGTTGCAGTTTCTAGGAGAAACACCAGCACAATCCAAAACGGATGCGGATAAAATCCTTGCCTTAGAAATCCAAATGTCTCAGCCAAGACTAGACAGAGTAGAACGAAGAGATGCTAGAAAGCAATACAATCCTACTGCAATTTCAGATTTGCAACAAATGCTTCCAATCATCAAATGGGACACTTATTTGAAAGGAGTTGGGTTTGCCAAATTGGATACGATTATCGTTTCTCAACCAAGATACATGAAAGCACTTCAAACCATCTTTACAGAAAATAAAGTGGAAGACTGGAAAGCTTACATGAGATGGATGCTTTTGAGAAGTTCAGCAAGTCAATTATCTACTAATATTGAAACTGCCAACTGGGAATTTTATGGCAAAACGTTAACAGGGGCTTTAAAACAAAGACCACGTCATGAAAAAGCACTTCAAGTAGTAAACGGAACGGTAGGTGAAGCTTTAGGTAAATTATATGTAGAAAAAATGTTTCCAGCTGAAGCGAAAGCAAAAGCGTATAACATGATTAAAAATGTGATTCGTGCTTACGAAATCAGAATCAATAATCTTACGTGGATGTCTGCTGAAACTAAGAAGAAAGCAATTGAAAAGCTAAATAAATTAACCATTAAAATTGGATACCCAGACAAATGGGAAGATTACTCCGCATTAGTAGTTAAAAGTCCAGAAGAGGGAGGAACTTACTTTGATAACATCAAAAATGCATCTCAATGGAATTGGAATAAAGATTTAGCTAAATTAGGTAAACCTGTAGATAAAACAGAATGGGGTATGTCTCCTCAAACGGTAAATGCGTACTACAATCCTTCATATAACGAAATTGTATTCCCAGCGGCTATTTTACAACCTCCATTTTACAACTATCAAGCAGATGAAGCTGTTAATTATGGCGGTATAGGAGCTGTAATAGGTCATGAAATCTCTCATGGATTTGATGATGAAGGTGCCCGTTATAATGCGGAAGGTAATTTAGTGGATTGGTGGACTGAAGGTGATTTAACGCAGTTTACAGCTTTGGGAACAGCTTTAGCCGATCAATATTCAGCACTAGAACCGTTACCTGGAATTCATGTGGATGGTAAATTTACTTTAGGAGAAAATATTGGTGACTTAGGTGGTATTAATGCAGCATATGATGGATTACAATTGTATTTAAAAGAAAATGGAAATCCAGGACTTATAGATGGATACACACCAGAACAACGTTTGTTTATTTCTTGGGCTACCATTTGGAGAAGTAAAATGCGTGATGAAGCAATTAAGAATCAAGTTAAAACAGATCCACACTCACCAGGAATGTTTAGAGCGTATGTGCCTTTATTAAATTTAGACACATTCCAAAAAGCATTTGATATCAAACCAGGTGACGGAATGTATTTGACTCCCGATAAACAAGTGAAAATTTGGTAATCTTTATAAAAAAACCTCAAGTTAATCTTGAGGTTTTTTTATGCTTTTTATCAATCCAACAATACTCACGATTACCCATGCAGCTTCTAATAAAATAAAAGGCATAAAATGAATAAGAACTGCTGCAAAGCAAGCAACTCCAGCACCAAGGATATTGATGATAAAATAGGCATTACCATCTTTTTTAATTAATGAAAACATATTTAAAAAATAGGCAAGAAGTATTAATCCAACTCCAATTGTTCCAATTAAATCATTAAGGGTCATAGGTGTACTTTTTTAAATGTATAGTCTAAAACTTTTTCAATTTTAGTGCTTAAAATCAATTTCCCTATAGAGGGTTTACTTTCGTCAAATTCAGGTAAAGGCAATCCATATTCTATTGCTTTTACTATGTAATATTCTTTTCGTGAAGGATGATAGGGTGCAACCGCATTGAATGTTTCGTTCCAAGAATTAGTATCAATTATCTTTTGTATAATGCCAATGCAATCTTCTTGGTGAATCATGTTGATGGGTGCATTTGGGTTTTCAATATTCTTTCTGCCAGCAAGAAATTTTACAGGATGTCTATCCTGGCCAATCAATCCTCCAAAACGAACTACTGTTGTTTTAAATTTGGAATTACTTTCTAATATCTTTTCAGAAGCTAACAATTGCCTACCACTTTCAGAATCAGGTTGAGGTATAAATTCTTCTGTACTAGCTTCGTTGTTATCAGAGTACACCGATGTAGAGCTTACAAAGAGTACTTTTTCAACAGATGACTTTTCAATAAATGGCAATAAAGTTTGAATCTTCCCCACAAAATTTTCCTTGGAATCGCCTCGTAATTTAGGGGGAATGTCAATAATTAGAATTTCGGAATTGGCAAGAAATAAGTCCATTTCACCTTCAACGTTGTCTTCTATTAGACGAATTTTAAAAGGTGTTATTCCTTCGCTTTTTAAAATTGAAATTTTATCAATTGATGTGGTAGATCCATTTACTGAATATCCTTTTTCTAAGAATGACTTTGCTAATGGTAATCCCAACCAACCGCAACCTAAAAGGCTCACTTGTTTCATTTTGGTAAGGTGTCTAATATTGCAGGCAACCGTTCTTTTTTTATAAAATATTTTTTTGGAGAGGCAGCCACTTTCGGTGTAGGCTTTACATGTGCTTTAATAAGTACAGCATCGGTCAATACAAAAGGAGTTGGAATCATGCCTGCTTTTCTTGGAGTCATAGTAAACAGAGGATGCTGCATTAAATCAAATGAACTTTCCACCAATTCTAAATCTAGTTTCTCAGAAGATTGGATTGAAAATTCTAGATCTAATGGCGTTTGGTTCACCACATAATACGTGATTATTTTGCCCGAAGTTTTTGAAGCAATGTTGCTCTTAAAATCAACAGAAGTCACTCCATTCGCTTTCAAATTATGAATTTGGAGAGTACCATTAGCAAATATATCATAGCGATTTACATGACGATTGGGAATGATTTTAATATGATATAAATGTTGATTTCCTTTAAGGGTATCTCGTATAAATTCAATGGTAGGTTTGGCAAGATTTTTAAAAGGAGCTTTAGCCATATAGCTATATTCAGAGCCGTATTTGCTGTACAATTTATTCGAATTCAAGGAAGTAGCAGCCGCAGGATTTTTACCTAAATAGGTTTGAGTCCATTCGTCCAAATTCACATCATAGGTGGCCCAATTTGCTTTTTGAGTGTCCTCATTCCATATATATACTAAGCTATTTGGTTTGGCATTTGTTGGAGTATAGGCTGAAGCATAGTGGGCTTTACACAAAAAGCCAATACACACCAACAAAAAGAAAGTAGCCCAAATCCCTTTATGGGTAAATGAGCCAAATAATGGCAATAATAATGTAAAAGCCAAAACGGTTAAAATGGAACTTCCAAATACAATTTTCAACCCCAATCCTACCGGAAACATACTTATAAATGGCGCAATTAGTATTAAAGTTGGTAGTGCCAAAATAAGTTGGATAACCCAATTTGATTTTTGTGTTATGACAAAAAAACCCAACATTAATGTACTAGCTATTACGGGAATAATTAAGAAGCTAGCGCCTTGTAGTTTTAGAGCGATACCCAAATTCAAAAGAATCCATAAAATAAGGGGGGCAACCATTTGACTCATTTCAGGATGACGTTTTCCTTTGTTTTGATAAAATAAAAAACATATGGCAAAAGTAAGACAAACAAAGGCATAAATATAGTCGTGCCCGTTATAGGTAAAGCCATGTAATAAGTCTTGATACTGTGGATAACAATACAACACTATTTTCCAACCTAAATAGGTTGCTAAACCTGCGGTAACCAAGGCGCCAAATAGAGGGATAAATCCTTTTATAATCTCGTCCAAACGCATGGTCCTTTTTCCTAAACCTATTATAATAATCAAAACAAGAAGAATAGAAGCAATGGCAAATAAAGGCCATATCCAGGCAAAAGGGTAACTTATAAACTGGAAAGGAATATTGAAATACACTTTATCTTCAGTAGTATTTAAATGTGCTAAATCGGCATTCGAAAAGTAATTCAACAAAGGAAAGAGATAAGTTCCTTGATGGGCTAACGTTTTCGGGTCTAGATTGCGGTATGAGTCTTGTGCGGTATGATAATCATAATGACTGTCAATAAAAGCAAAATTAAACCCTTGAATCTTCCCTTTTTCTCTAAATACAGTTAAGTCGGTGTCATTAGGTAGCATTTTATAAATGCTATACATAAGTGAATTGGATACTGGATAAGTCACGTTACCATCGCTAAAAGCCTTCACCATATTGGCATTTCCTTGATTGGTTTCCATTAACATATAACTAGGACCTGACGCACCTCTAGCTTCTAAATTTAAAACCAAACCAATATTTTTAGCCCATTGATGTTGGGTAACAAAAAGCGCAGCACCATTCAAGCCTATTTCTTCTGCGTCTGTAAATACAAGAATAATATCATTTTTGTGTGGGGTTTTGTTGTGCAGAAATGCACGAACACTTTCGAGTATGGTAGCAACACCACTGGCATCATCACTTGCGCCTTTTGAAAAGGAGTGGGGTGCACTATCATAATGGGAGAGCAAAAGCAAGGCCTTACTATTAGTAGTTCCTTTTATACGGGCAATAATATTTTTAGAATAAACTAAGGTTCCTTTTTCTGTCATCACAAACCCTGCTTGAACAGTAGGTTCTAATCCTAAATTTTGCAATTCCTGCTCTAAATAGCGCGCGATTACCTCATGATTTTTTGAACCTACAAAATGAGGTTGAGCACTCATTGTTTTTACAGTTTGTAAAGCACGTTGGGTTGAAAATTCTGAAAGTGGTGCCTCGGTTTCATCATAACCTTGAGGCATTAAAAAATAAAAAACCCCAAAGAGTAGTGCGGCTAGCGCAAATACGATATAGAAAGCCGAATTACTTTTTTTCATAGGTATCAGGTTAGCGTTCGTTTTTAACTAACATATAATAATCATGTTCCAAAAGGCGATAGCCTTGGTCATACACAAAATAATAAGTGTTCCCCGTATTCGTATTTAAAATACTTGTGAAAAAACCAAAATCAAATCCTTTACTCATCAACTTAGTCTTGGTCGTTTTTGATTTTCCATCCACATTAAGCTCCACTAAAATACGATAATTTTTACGCAGTTTATTGTTAATGTTGCGCATATAGTTTGTGCTGTCCTTGTTGATTTTATTATTATAGGCATTTCTACACCCGTCGCTACAGAATTTTTTATCCTCACGACCCATAATTTTTTCACCACATTCTAAACACGTCTTACTCATATCGTATTCTTTTATACAACCTTTTGGACTATACAAACCCTAAAAAGGTCATTCATTTTTATCGGAGCGAATGGTTAGGGCTTTATGAGTATCCCTATTCCTGCTTTTCACTTTTGCACGGCATACACATCAATCAGTGCTAAACAGAATGGAAAATTATATAAAAGCTTGATTTCAACCACTCAAATATAAGAAAATATTTCCGTTTGCAAACGGTTACAAATAGTTACAGTCGAAAGTAAATGAATAACAACCGAATAATTTTGGAGAACTACTGCAACTTTGTCCCATCGGAATAGAGAAACCGAAAGTAACACTAACACTAATATTTAATTTTTAAACGCCATGAATGCAATGAAAAACAAAGTTCAATTAATCGGTCATGTAGGACAAGAGCCGGAAATTAAATCCTTCGATGGAGGGAAAAAAGTAGCAAATATCACCATCGCTACTAATGATTTTTATATCAATGATAAAGGTGATAAAGTGGAACAAACAGAATGGCATCGCGTAACGGCTTGGGGCAAAACAGCAGAAATCATTGAGAAGTATGTAACCAAAGGCAAAGAAGTTGCTATCGATGGAAAACTTACTCATCGAAGTTACGAAGACAAAGATGGCACGAAACGCTATGTCACCGAGGTAGTAGTCAATGATATATTGTTGCTTGGTAAGTAATGTGATTTCCTTTGAGCTCCTCATTTTATCTTTTTGAAATGTGGAGCTCTTTTTTTAATATCAATTTGTTATGAATATTAAAGTCTTCAATATACGATTGTCTAAAGAGTATTGTGAAAATGATCAAGATTCTATGAATGCCTTTTTAGAGCAAGTAGAGGTTAAATTGTCCGCTACTAATTTTGTGACCACAAGTTCTGTTGACTATTGGTCGGTAGTAGTGTTTTATTTACCCAAAAAAAACAAGGAACCAAGTCAAGAACAGAGTTCAGTTGCATCCAAATTATCCAATCAAGAAACAGTAGTATACAATGCTTTGAGACAGTGGAGAAATGATTGTGCCCAGCAATTAGACTGGTCTCCTTTCCGAATTTGCCATAATTCTCATCTCATTTCTATTGCAAAAGCCAATCCTCAAACTTTAGAAGAGTTAGAACAAGTAATAGGTTTCGGCTCTGTAAGAGCTCAAAAATACGGGAAAGCAATATTGGCTATTATTCAGACTTTATAATGAAAAAGTAACTAGACTTTTCCAGATGATATTTCCCGACAAAAAATTATATTTTCCCTAATAATTTAACGCAAAAAAAACAAAGTTGTCAACACGAAAACGTTTTCGGTGAAAATAATGAAATTCAGTTTGTTAAAGCTACCTTTCTTTTGACTACATTTATTTAGTCAAATCATTCAAAATCAAACTATAACATGGATAAGTTAAAATTAATAGCGATTTTAATGGTAGCCATTTGTGCTTTTCAGCATGCTTTTTCACAAGTTGGAATTAATACAATTACTCCGTTAAGCACTTTAGATATTAATGGAAATTTATCCATAAAAACTATGATACTTGTAGGAAGTGGTAGCGTTACCAATATCAATGATGGGGTTTATATTTCAATTAACCCCCAAGCTACAGACCAAGAATTTATGCTGCCTAATCCAGTTACTTTTCCCGGCCGAACGTATATCATTAGAAATATCAACAATACCAATACGGCCAAATTAACAACTGCTTCGGGCTTATTGTTTCCCAAAAATTCTACTACAGGAAGTGCTGAGATTTATATGTTTGAAGGGAATTTAAGAACTATAATGGCAATTAGTGATGGAGTCAATTGGACCTATTTTAACTAATCATTCATAAACTGTTCTAATTGGGTAAAAAACTGACCAATGTGCAAACCATCTACTAAACCATGGTGCACATGTACAGATACTGCCATTGTTCGTTTCCCATCAGCTTCCACCATTTTACCGAATGAAATTTTGGGACAACTATCCGCCCATTGAAAACTTCGCGCATGGGAAAAAGAAGTAAAATCTATCCAGGGTAATGCAGAAAAATGAATCAAATTATCTTCAGTAAATGGTCTTGTAAAAAGGCCTGTTGTCGTTTGAATTCGAGCTATTTCTTTCTTAACATTTATTGCAAATTCATTAAAATTATCCGCATGCTCTATAAACGAAAAACCAAAGGTTTGGTCTTCTCGCATTATCGTTGCCGAAGCATCAATGCGATCAAATACATATACGTCATTCTCGTGGATACGATACCTAAAATTTTCAACACTATTCACAGCCAAAAGAGTTTTATGCAAATAATAGGCAAAAAAAGATATGCCTAAAGCTTTTGACTTCTCATAGGCAAGTGTACAATCTACACGTGTTGTAACCCCAAAAAAAGGTTCGTCCATTTGCTTAAAAAACAAAAAATGCTCTTTACGATTCCAAGAATCAAGATTGAGTTTGTGCTTCACTTAGGGTAATAGTATAGGGAGGATATCGGATATTTTTTCTAAAGCTCTAAAATTTGAATGCTCTACTTTATGATTTATTTTTTCGTGCTCCCAAGTAGTGTGAAACGGAATATGCACAGCATAACCTCCAATATTCAATACTGGCAACACATCTGATTTTAAAGAATTTCCAATCATGAAAAACTCATGAGCTTTAATGTCCAATCGTTTTAATAGTTTTTCATAATTCAGCTCTTGTTTGTCTGCCATGACTTCAATATGGTGAAAATAAGGCCCCAACCCCGAGTCGTGTAGTTTGCGTTGTTGGTCTTTTAAATCTCCCTTAGTAGCTACAATTAACTTGTACTTTCCTTGCAAAGCTTGCAAAGTGTCTTCAACACCATCCAATAATTCTATGGGTTTTTGTAGCAACTCTTTCCCCAATTCAATAATCTTCCCCACCACTTCTATGGAAAGGGTATTGTTGGAAATCTGCATAGCTGCTTCTATCATCGATAGGGTATATCCTTTAATACCATAACCATACAAATCCAAATTGTCAATTTCTGTTTTGAATAAAGCCTGAGATAAACCTTGACGCGATAAATAATCTTGCATTAACGCACAAAACTTTTCTTCTGTCTCTTGAAAATAGGGCTCATTGATAAACAATGTATCATCGGCATCAAAGGCAATTACTTTTAGGTTCATGGTTTGTAGTGTTAACTAATCAAGGCACCATTTTCAACTCCATCAGCATCCGGATTTACAAAAACCAATTTACCCTCGGTAGTGTTGGTCATCAAAATCATACCTTGACTCTCAACCCCGCGCAAAGCTCTTGGAGCTAAATTGACTAACACAGTTACTCGTTTTCCAATTACTTCTTCTGGAGAGAAATGCTCTGCTATACCCGAAACAATAGTGCGAACATCAATACCAGTATCTACTTTTAATACTAAAAGTTTGTTGGCTTTAGGCATTTTTTCCGCTTCTAGAATCGTGCCCACACGCAAATCTAATTTTGAAAAATCTTCAAACGTTGTGGTTTCTTTTTGAGGTTCTACGACTTGATTGTCCATAATATTTGCTTTTTTAGTCGCTTCTAATTTGTCTATTTGTTTTTGAATTTCAGCATCTTCAATTTGGGCAAAAAGAATTTCACCTGCGCCAATTTGATGTCCGGCTTCTAGTAAGTCAGATGACTCTGAAACCTGTTGCCAAGAAATCGTTTTAACGCGTAACATAGCAGTTAATTTGCTTGCAGTAAACGGTAAGAAGGGCTCCGATAAAATACGCAATGCCGCTGCTATCTGCAGGGCTACATACATCTGAGTTTGTACTCGAGCTGGATCGGTTTTAACCATCTTCCAAGGCTCTTCATCGGCCAAATATTTATTACCTAAACGGGCTACATTCATCAATTCACCTTGTGCTTCTCTAAAACGATACCGCTCAATTGAAGAAGCAATTACTGCGGGATACGCTTTTAATTCAGCTAAGGTTTGGGTGTCAACTTCTGAAAATTCATTCGGTGATGGCACTATTCCATCATAATATTTATGGGTCAATACGACTACTCGGTTGATGAAATTTCCAAATATTGCAGCCAATTCATTATTGTTTCGCGCCTGAAAATCATTCCAAGTAAAATCGTTGTCTTTGGTCTCAGGAGCATTTGCCGTTAAAGAATACCGCAATGCATCTTGTTTTCCTGGAAAATCTTGTAAATACTCGTGCAACCATACTGCCCAGTTTTTAGAAGTAGACAATTTGTTTCCTTCTAAATTTAAGAACTCATTAGCCGGAACATTGTCGGGCAAAATATAACTTCCTTCCGCTTTTAACATGGCTGGGAAAATGATACAGTGAAATACAATGTTATCTTTCCCTATAAAGTGAACCAATTTAGTATCGGCATCTTTCCAATAGGACTCCCAATTTTTACCTTCTCGTGCCGCCCATTCTTTAGTAGAAGAAATGTATCCTATGGGAGCATCAAACCACACATACAGTTTCTTACCCGTAGCCCCTTCAACAGGAACATCTATTCCCCAATCCAAATCACGGGTTACCGCTCTGGGTTTCAAACCATCATCCAACCAAGACTTAACTTGTCCCAATACATTAGCTTTCCAATCTTTGGCATGGTCAACTAAAATCCATTGAGTTAAAAATTCTTGATAGCGGTCTAAAGGTAAAAACCAATGTTTGGTTTCTTTTAAAATAGGAGTTTCCCCTGTAATAGTTGATTTGGGATGTATTAAATCAGTAGCATTTAAAGTAGACCCGCATTTTTCACATTGGTCTCCATACGCTTCTGGATTATCACACTTAGGACAAGTTCCAGTAACAAAACGATCCGCCAAAAACTGGTCGGCCTTAGCGTCATATAATTGTGCCGTAGTTTCTTCAATAAAGTCACCTTTATCATAAAGCGTTTTGAAAAAGGCAGAAGCCGTTTCATGATGTATTGCCGATGAGGTTCTCGAATAATTGTCAAATGAAATTCCAAAATCTATAAACGATTGACGGATGATACTATCATATTTATCAATGACTTGTTGAGGTGTGATTCCTTCCTTTTTGGCTTTCATTGAAATAGCCACTCCATGCTCATCACTTCCACATATAAAAGCAACATCTCTTCCTTGCAAACGCAAATACCGGGCATAAATATCGGAAGGGACATAAACACCAGCTAAATGACCTATGTGAATAGGGCCATTGGTATAAGGCAACGCTGCCGTAATCGTATATCTTTTTGGATTTTCTAACATAATCATTGAAATAGAGAGCAAAAATAACTTTTTAGGGATGAAATCCCGAATTAATTTTCGGATTTGTTTACTTTTGAAACAGCCAATATCACTGTCATATTTGATTTAATGCAAAAGAGAATACTATTATTTTTACTGATTACTGTTTCTTCTTATTCCCAACAAAAGATGATTATACCTCCTTATTTACAAAAAGGCGATACTATTGCTATCGTATCTACGGCCCGAAAAAATATAGAAGACAATTTAAAACCTACCATAGACTTGCTCGAAGGGTGGGGATTACATGTGAAATTGGGAACAACTATTGGCTTAGATTATTACCAATTAGCGGGAACCGATGCACAACGGACGGCAGATTTTCAAGCCCAAATGGATAACCCTAACATCAAAGCAATTTGGTGTGTGAGAGGGGGTTATGGTACCGTGAAAATTATTGACCAACTTGATTTTACTCGGTTCAAACAAAATCCCAAATGGATTATTGGATTTAGTGATGTAACCGTATTGCATTCACATTTGAATAGAATGGGTATAGCCTCACTTCATGCTATGATGCCTGTGAGTGTGACCAGAGCTACTGATGAAGCTAAAAATTCGATGTGTACTGCCTTGTTTGGTGACTCATTACGCTATTCTATGGATTGTGATGCCCTTAATCATTTGGGTAAAGCTTCAGGGGAATTGGTAGGAGGAAATCTGTCTATTTTATACAGTTTGCTAGGCTCAGAATCGGCCGTTGATTGCACCGATAAAATTCTTTTCCTAGAAGATCTAGATGAATATTTATACCATGTAGATCGAATGTTGGTGAACTTAAAACGAAATGGTTGCCTCTCTGGCTTGAAAGGGATTATTGTGGGAGGAATGACAGAAATGAAAGACAACGAAATCCCATGGGGTCGAAATGCACTTGAAATTATTGAAGATACAGTCAAAGACTTACAAATACCTATCATATATAATTTTCCAGCAGGACATATTCGTGACAACCGCGCTTTGATTTTAGGCAAACAAATTACGATGGAAGTGACGCCCGAAGGAAGCACAGTGGTTTTTCAATAAGCAACTAAGAAGGATTTCAAAAGCATGGCAGAACACAACGATTTGGGTAAATTTGGTGAAAAAAGTGCCGTAGAATTACTGCAAAGCAAAGGCTATACAATTTTAGAAACCAACTGGACCTTTCAAAAAGCGGAAATTGATATCATTGCCCAATTAGGAACAATACTAGCAGTGGTAGAAGTAAAAACCCGTTCGAGTATTGAATTTGGTCTCCCTCAAGAATTTGTCAAACCTAAAAAAATCCAACTCTTAGTCAAAGCCATCAATGAATATATAATATCTCATGATTTAGATGTGACCGTTCGATTTGACATCATATCGGTATACAAATCAGAGGATAAATTCATTCTAGACCATATTGAAGATGCCTTTTACCACTTCTAAGCATTTCTAAGCAACCACTATAATTAATTTCATATTCGTTGAAATTCAATATCTTTATAAAAAATTATCGCATGAAAAAATACATACTCTTAGCGCTTTTAGGCCCATGCATGTTGCTTGTAGGCCAAAATAAAATTGCCCAAAAAGTATCAGAATTGCAAGGTCTTAATGCCAACTTTACCAAAGTGAGTGTCTTGATACCGGCTACTAGTGCTACTAATGAAACTGTAGATAAAGTGGTTGACCAAGCAACTTTGGCAAGTTTAGATGCTGCTAAGTTGGCCGAAATTGTAAACCAACAGCACGATTATATCGAATTGGCAATTCCCTATACCAATCAATCAGTTACTTTGCTTTTATATAAAGTAGATCCTTTTGCAAATGGTTTTCATGTGGATACCAATAAAATAGACTACATAGCCTATCAAAAAGGAGTATATTACCGAGGAATTATAAAAGATGAGCCTAATTCAGTTGCGTCTTTCAATTTCTTTAATGGGGAATGTAATGGTGTTTTTTCAAGCTCTACCCTAGGAAATGTAGTGGTAGGTAAACTGCAAACCCCCAACAATCAGTCTGATTACATCGTATATTCAGATGCTAAAATGAAAGTGCTCAATTCCTTCGATTGTCACGTAAAAGAAGGCACTGTTTCTCAAAAGAGTGTCAATTCTTCGGCTCAAAAAAATTCTGAATCATTACGTTGTGCTACCATGTACTTTGAAATTGATAATGATTTGTATCTAGCCAATAACAACGATACGACTCAGACAACCAATTGGATGACATCGGTATTTAACAATGTACAAACAATTTATGCTAATGACGGAATAACAGTAGCACTTAAATCCATTTATATTTGGACGGATCAAGACCCATATCAAGGTGTAGGGACATCGTCTAGCGATTATTTATATGCCTTTGCTGCCAATACTCCTGTTTTTGATGGTGACTTAGGACAATTGGTAGGTATTGACGATGGGGGTCTAGGAGGAGTAGCCGTTACAATTAATGGTTTGTGCTCTCAAGATAATTACAGTTATTCGGATTTGGATTTAAGTTTTAGTAGTGTGCCAACGTATTCCTGGACAATTCAAGTTATTACCCATGAGTTAGGACATTTATTAGGTTCACCACATACGCATGCTTGTGTGTGGAACGGAAATAATACTGCTATTGACAATTGTGCTCCTTCAGCTCTTGGGGCCAATTGGGAGGGGGGAACCTGTATGACAACACCTCCCACTATTCCTTCTACCACTGAAAAGGGTACGATCATGAGTTATTGCCATTTGGTTTCAGGTGTAGGGATTAGCTTTAATAATGGATTTGGGCCTCAACCTGCGGCTTTAATTGTAGACACGGTAAACAATTCAACGTGTTTGAGTACCGATTGTATAAATACCTGTATTAATACGGTAACCAATGTAGAAGTAACCAGCATCAATACTAATTCTGCCTATATAACATGGTCGGATATGGGCTCTTCAACTTCTTGGGAAATTTCGGTGGTTCCCATAACATCTACAAATATAGTATGGACATTAGTAACCCAAGCGACCTACACGGTTTCGGGGTTGAATCCAAATACTTATTATAAAGTCAGAGTAAGACCACTTTGTACAGGTGCAATTGCGGCCAGTAGAAATCAAATTTTCGCAACAACCAATACCAATTTATGCAGTTATCCTTTTACGGATACAGGCGGTTCCTCAGGGAATTATTCAGATATGGAATCATGGGTACGCACGATGATGCCTACAGGTCCTGGCTTAAAAGTAAGAGTAACTTTTACTAGTTTTGTTTTGGAGAATAATTATGATTATTTGTACATCTATAATGGGCCAGATCAATATAATTTTGATTTAACCAACGGCGGACTAACGGGAACTACACTTCCTTCTTCAACCTATACATCAACGGCATTTGACGGTTCTTTAACCTTTAGATTTTATTCTGATCAAGCAGATAATCGGGCGGGTTGGAATGCTACTATTAGTTGTACAGGAACTCTAGGTGAAGTGAGTAATGATTTCTTAGATTTTAGCTATTATCCAAACCCAACTTCGGGTAAAGTAGCTATTTCTTCTAAAGATGTTATAACTGAAATCAAAGTATTTAATGTACAAGGTCAGTTGCTTTGGTCCCAAAAAGGAAATGAATTAACTGCCAATGTGGATATTTCTATGTTTGCTACAGGGACGTATTTCTTCCAATTGAAATTCAATGACAAACAAGCAAATTTCAAAGTATTAAAAATGTAATTCTAGAGTAGAAAACTATAGTTTTTCTTCCTTAAACGCTTCCTATTGAACCATCTTGCTTTTGATATTAATCAATAGTAAAGATGGTTTTTTTATACATCGGGAATATAGAAATAAATCACAATGGTGTTTTATAAATTTTACCGCGGTAACTTCATCACTTGACCGCGGGCAATTAAAATACGCGTCAGGATGAATATTTAAAACGGCCTTGTTGAAACAAAAATGCCGTCAAGTCTTTAAAAAGGAAAAGATTTAGTTAGGAAGGACGCTTCATCAACTCCATATACTCCAAAGCTCTTGAAATAGATTTCACGTTTTCAAAAGTCAATAACAAACGCAAACCGTTTTTAGTTTCTTTCTCTTTCATTTTACACAGATTGCCGTGTTGTTGAACAAATTGAAGCATGTGTCTAAATGCCTTCGAATTGTAATAAGCCGATTGCTGATCAGAAACAAAATACCCTATCAATTTTCCTTGTTTCATAACCAACCGTTCAATTCCCATATGGGTAGCAATCCATTTGATACGAATACTATTGAGCAAGGCTACAGCTTCTTTAGGTAAAGGACCAAAACGGTCAATCAATTGGGTTTCATATGCCAATAACTCGGCTTCGTTTTTAAGCGCTCCCAATTCATTATACAATTTTAAGCGCTCTGAAATATTGTTAATATAGGCATCGGGGAAGAGTAATTCAAAGTCGGTGTCTATTTGTAAGTCTTTGACATATTCTTTAGTGTCGATGTCATTTTCAGATTCATAAAGCTCTTTGAATTCATTTTCTTTCAACTCTTCTATAGCTTCATTCATAATCTTTTGATAGGTTTCAAAACCAATTTCATTGATAAACCCACTTTGTTCTCCACCTAATAAATCACCTGCTCCGCGAATTTCTAAATCTTTCATGGCTATGTTGAATCCACTGCCCAATTCGCTAAATTGCTCCAAAGCTTGTATGCGTTTTCGAGCATCGTCTGTCATAGCAGAATAGGGTGGACATATAAAATAACAAAATGCTTTTTTATTGCTTCTCCCTACACGACCTCGCATTTGATGCAAATCAGATAATCCAAAATTATTGGCGTTGTTGATGAAAATAGTATTGGCATTTGGAACATCCAAACCACTTTCTATGATAGTGGTAGCAACTAATACATCAAATTCACCATTCATAAAGCCCAACATCAATTCTTCTAATTTGCTGCCGTCCATTTGACCATGACCTATCCCAACACGAGCATCGGGCACCAATCGCTGAATCATACCCGCTATTTCCTTGATGTTTTCAATTCTATTATTAATGAAAAATACTTGTCCGTTCCGTTGAATTTCATACGAAATGGCATCTCGAATCAGCTCTTCGTTAAATCCAACAACTTGGGATTCTATAGGATATCTGTTGGGGGGTGGTGTTGTAATAACCGATAGGTCACGTGCCGCCATTAAGGAAAACTGCAAAGTTCTCGGAATGGGTGTGGCCGTCAAGGTCAAAGTATCTACATTGGCCGCGATGGTTTTCAACTTGTCTTTTACATTAACACCAAATTTTTGTTCTTCGTCTACAATCAGCAAGCCCAAATCTTTAAAGACTACATTTTTGTTTACTAATTGATGGGTGCCAATAATAATATCTAATTTTCCAGAAGCTAATTCTTCTAAGGTTTGTGTTTTTTGCTTGGCTGTTCTAAATCGATTCAGATATCCAATGCGAACGGGCATTTCTTTTAGTCGTTCGGTAAAGGTCCGGTAATGTTGGTAAGCCAATATAGTGGTAGGTACCAAAATAGCCACTTGCTTACTATTGTCTACAGCTTTGAAAGCAGCTCGTATAGCTACTTCAGTTTTTCCAAATCCTACATCACCACAAACCAAACGATCCATCGGACGGTCTTTTTCCATGTCTGCTTTCACGTCTTGGGTTGCTGTGATTTGATCTGGAGTATCTTCATATATAAAGGAACTCTCTAATTCTTTTTGTAAATAACTATCGGGTGCAAATTGGAAGCCTTTTTCCAACCGTCGCTTGGCATACAATTGAATCAAATTGAAAGCAATGTGTTTCACACGGGCCTTCGTTTTTTGTTTTAAAACTTTCCACGCATTAGAACCTAGCTTATAGATCTTGGGAGGGGTACCGTCTTTGCCATTGTACTTGGATATTTTATGTAGCGAATGAATACTTACATATACAATATCATTATCGGCATACACCAATTTGATGGCTTCTTGTGTTTTGCCTTCCACTTGTATTTTTTGTAGGCCACCAAACTTTCCAATTCCATGGTCTATATGGGTTACATAATCGCCTACAGATAGAGAATTCAGTTCTTTTAATGTGAGGGTTTGCTTTTTGGAATACCCATTCTTGATGCTGAATTTATGGTACCGTTCAAAGATTTGATGATCGGTATAACAGCTAATCTGATGTTCCTCATCAATGAATCCTTGGTATAAAGAAGCTACAATAGTGTGGTATTGTTTGCGGATATTTTCGTGGTTTTCTTCGTCCAAACTCTCAAAAATATCATGAAATCGATTGGCTTGCCCTTCATTCGAACAAAACAAATAATTGGTATATCCATTGAAATGTTGGTCACTCAAATTGTTCAACAACAAATCAAATTGCTTGTTAAAAGAGGGTTGAGGTTGTATGTGAAACTCGAAGGTTTTTGTGGTTTTGAACAACGGTTTTTGGGACAATTCAACTATTGAAAAATCCAATGCTTTCCTCAAAAATCCATCCTGATTCAGAAATAAATGCTCGGGAGATGCGTGTTTAACATCTTTAGAAAGTTTGTCAAATGTTTCTACCGCTTTGCTGAATAGCTTATCCAGTTGCGCGGTTAGAAATTCTGTGTTTTCAATACAAAGTACCGTTTTTGAGCTGATGTAATCCAAAAAGCTTTCGCGGTTTTCTTGTATGAACTTATTCTCCAAGTTGGGAATGATGGTTATCTTACTTTGGGGAGTTAATGAAAGTTGGGTTTCCACATCAAAAGTTCGAATACTCTCCACTTCATTGCCAAAAAACTCAATACGGTAGGGATTGTCGTTTGAGAATGAAAAGACATCTAAAATTCCTCCACGTACCGAAAATTCTCCTGGTTCTGTGATGAAATCCACCCGCTTAAATTCGTATTCAAATAGTACTTCGTTGATAAAATCAATTGAAACTTGTTCGCCAACTACCACTTTTAAAGTGTTTTTATCCAACTCTTTTCGAGTCACTACTTTCTCAAATAGGGCTTCAGGGTAGGTGACAATTACAGCGGGTTTTTTCCGCGAATTGATTCGATTCAGCACTTCAGAACGCAACAATACATTAGCATTATCAGTCTCTTCTATTTGGTAAGGTCTTCGATACGAACTGGGATAAAACAAAACGTCATTGGACCCAATCATTTGTTCCAAATCGTTCAAGATATAGGCGGCTTCTTCTTTTTCATTTAAAAGTAAGAGAAAGGGTTTGTCACTTTTTTTGAACACCGCTTGAAACACAAAAGACAATGAAGAACCCACCAAGCCTTTTAGCTGAAGTTTGCTCAATGGAGTTTCGAGAGCCTCTGCAATTTGTTTGACTTTATCAGATTGCTGATAACTAGTATATAATGAGTTTTGACTCAAAGCTTAGTGAATGATTATGGGTTGTGAAGTAGGAATAGCTCGAGTTGTATCTAACATGCGTAACATATCACTCTCTCCATCTTCCATTTTGATTTGTTTTTTCACATCCACTTCTTGCAATTGATTTTGAAAGGAATTGAGTTCTATATTGATTTCTTGAATCAAAGGGATGATTTTTTTATCTCGAATCGGATTCAAATGGATGTATAAATTAATCGAATTGATTTTGGTTGCAATGGCTTCAATTCGGCTTTTTATTCCAGGATAACTGTAATTTGACGGAATGGTATTGTACAGTTCATTTGCCTTTTTGGAAAGGGTTTTGGCTTTTTGTTGGAATGCCCCTATCGTACTCTTGGGTTGTTGTTCTAATTCGCTTAGGAATTCCCGCCATTGGGCCCAATCTTTAGTTAATTCTTGTGAGGATGCTGTAATGGGTTGAGTGTTGAACTTCCAACCTTTGCTAATGTTTTTAAATACAATTTCTCTCTTTTGATTCTCTTTCTCTTGCTCCAAAGCACGAAGTTTGGAGTCGTCTTGACACGAAGAGATTAGGAATACAATGAAGAGTAATGTAGAGAATATTGTTTTCATGCCCTCAAAATTTGGTCGCAAAGGTACAAAGGTAATAGGAAACTTGACAACGAAGTAGTTAAGGTAAGGGTAATTTTATCAAATAAATTTCATGAATTACATTTTACGAAAACGTTATCTTTGTACAAACAAACAAACTAATGAATACAAAAATTCTAATCATTGGGGCTTGCGGTCAAATAGGGACGGAGCTTACCAAAAAATTAAGAGGCATTTATGGAGTTGATAATGTCATTGCTTCGGATATACGAAAATTAAATATCGACATAGTCAACGAAGGTATTTTTGAAGTGGTTAATGCTTTGGATTTCAACCAAATCGAACATTTAGTAGAACAATATCAGATAACAGACATCTACTTGATGGCAGCATTATTATCGGCAACAGCAGAAAAGAATCCTGCATTTGCTTGGGATTTGAATATGAATTCCTTGTTTCATGTCCTTAACATTGCCAAAGCCAAAAAAATAAAAAAAGTATTTTGGCCTTCTAGTATTGCTGTGTTTGGCCCAACCACTCCTAGACTAAATACACCACAATATACCATTATGGAACCTACTACAGTGTATGGAATAAGCAAACAAACAGGGGAACGATGGTGTGAATACTACCATCATATTTATGGAGTTGATGTGCGAAGCATTCGATACCCAGGTTTGATAAGTTGGTCTACAGAACCCGGAGGAGGAACTACCGATTATGCAGTGGATATTTACCACAAAGCTTTAAGTGACGGCAATTACGAATGTTTTCTTTCTGAAGAAACAGCACTGCCTATGATGTATATGGATGATGCTATTCGGGCTACTATAGAAATCATGCAGGCGCCTGTGGAGCAAATTAAAATTCGATCGTCTTATAATTTATCAGGGGTGAGTTTTACACCTAAAGAAATTGCAGCTTCAATTACTAAACATATTCCCGATTTTACCATTCGGTATAAACCTGATTTCCGCCAAAAAATAGCAGACAGTTGGCCTGCTTCAATTGACGATCAATGCGCAAGAGATGATTGGGGATGGAAACACCAATTTGACTTGTCGTCAATGACAAAGGAAATGTTGGAAAACTTAAAAAAGTAATACTACAGTATACCTACTATGGGTTGTTCTTTAAGGTAACCATTAAAGCGTCTTCATAAGACGCTTTAATTTTGACCACTTCATTGGTAAACTTGTTTGGAATGGCAATTGAAAGCACATACTGTTTGATTTTCCATGTAGAATTTACCCATTCTACTACTCCTGAACCCCTGCATATTTTCATTTGGGTGTCCAATAATTCATCAAACCAAGCGGTTTTTTTGTCCGAACTAAAATAAATGTGCCGCTCAATCGCTTTAAAATGCCAAGTCTTTTTCGAGTCAAAATAGGGTTTTGCAAAGGTTTGAAAATTGGATTTAGTCCAGTTTTCAACAGCATCGGTTCCAATAAATACAGCATCTTCGGCTAATACATCAAAATAGGCCGTAAACTTTGCTTGAGATGCGTCTAGATGCCATTGGTCCAAAAGGGTGTTTATAGATTCTTTATCTTGGGCTATTGTAAGCCATGGGGTAAGCATAACTAAGACTAAAACAATCTTTTTCATAAGGGTTTATTTTAATGCCAAAATAGTAAATAAAAGCATTCGAAAAAAGTAGGTTAAAATTTTTCTCCATGCTGTGACCAATCCAATCCCATAGTCTCGGATTCTTCAGATACTCGTAAAGGGATGATATAATTGGTTAATCGAAACAACAAATAAGCGCCTCCAAAAGTAAAAACAGATACTAAAAGTAAGGCTGTCATATGATGTATAAATACAGTAGTGCCTCCGTGAAGTAAACTAGCATTGGTGCCATTCGCAAAAACGGCAGTCAAAAGCATTCCCATTATACCGCCAACTCCATGACAAGCAAACACATCCAATGTGTCGTCTATTTCTTTTAGTTTTTTCCAATACATCATCGAATTGGAAACAAGCGCTCCAATGAAACCAAAAAAGATACTTTGAGGTATGGTAATATAACCAGCTGCGGGTGTGATGACAACCAAACCAACCACCGCTCCAATGCAAGCCCCCAAAGCTGATACTTTTCTACCTTTTAAACGATCATAAAATACCCAGGTCATCATGGCTGAGGCCGAACAAATGGTAGTCGTTGCAAATGCCATAGCGGCTGTAGCATTTGCAGCTAAAGCAGAACCTGCATTAAATCCAAACCAACCAAACCATAATAATCCTGTGCCCAATAAAACAAAAGGGATATTCGTAGGGATATGTTCACTATTTTTTCGCTTGCCTAATACAAGGACCCCAGCTAGCGCAGCAAATCCTGCACTCATATGAACTACCGTACCCCCAGCAAAGTCTTTTACGCCAAAGTAACTGCCCAATAATCCATTGGGATGCCAAATCATATGACATAAGGGAGCGTATATAAATAAGGTAAACAACACTATAAATAGAAGAAACGAAATAAAACGAATCCGTTCAGCTAAGGCTCCCGTTATGATGGCGGGCGTAATCACGGCAAACTTCATTTGGAATAAAGCAAAAAGGATAAACGGAATACTAGAAGCCATAGTTTTATGAGGTAACATTCCCACTTGATTAAAGTAGGTGAAATCAAATGGATTGCCAACGATACCATAATGGGTTCCTGCTATTGTTGGGCCTATTGGGTTTCCAAATGAAAGGGAAAAGCCTACAACTACCCACAACAAACTAACGACTCCTAGACAGATAAAGCTTTTAAGCATAGTGGAGATTACATTTTTCTTGCCTACCATTCCCCCATAAAAGAATGAAAGCCCTGGTGTCATGAGTAATACCAAACAAGAGGCCGTTAATAACCAAGCTACATCTGCAAAATTGATAGTCTCAATTGGGTTGAATGCTGAACTGTTTGATACATTTGACGAACTAGGCCAACCCAACCCTAGTAGCGCTACAAGGGTAATAAGTGTAAATGAAACTACCCATCTTTTTTCTGTTTTCATATTATTTTGATTTTATACCCTTGTTTTATAGGGGTAAAAATAATAATAATTAGATTTACTTTAAGCTTTAGGTGTGTTAAAATAGGGGGTATGGTATGTTTTTATATATAATATATTTAAACGCAAGCTTTTTTTGTTTACTACAATAGAAAAGTGCCTTTTTTAAGAATTCTCCAATAAGTAGTAAAGCAGCATAATAAAAATTATAGGGAATAATGGTTCTGTCTTGAAATAAAATCTATTTGTACTATTCTTTTAAGTAGCTATTGGACTTTAGTGTTTCCTACGAGATAGACCAGTAAAATGATTCAATAGGCGCATATTTTGGTATTTAAACGATAAAATGTCGAATAAACAACAAAAAAATGCATTCCGTCTACAGTTAAAAGCATACTAACGAAATTCCTACATGCAGCCTAGGAAGTTGACCTAAATTTGTACTATAAACATAAAACCCCTATAATCTTTAAAACTATAATCTACTATTATGAAAACAATTTTACTGGATTTAAAAACGAGTAGTAAAACATTACTAGTGTTTGCTCTGTTTTTTATCGTATCGATTGCTCAAGGAGCAACTCGATATTCAGTTGCCTCGGGTAACTGGAACTCGACCTCAACATGGTCCACCTCATCTGGTGGAGCTTCAGGTGCTTCGGTACCCGTAGCGGGTGATACTGTAATCATTGAAAAAGGTTTTAATGTAACTGTGACTGCAGATGCGGCTTGTAGTACTATTACCTTTACAACTACTACAGCCACTTCACTTACTATCAATTCAGGAATTACACTAACAGTGTCTGGAGCAATCACAATTCCTCGAACAGCAACGGGTAAAAACTTAATTGCTGTTGGTGCAGGAACTTTGAATGCAGCAAGTATTGCTTTTACAAGTGGTGGTAGTACAGTCAATCACGAAATAACCATTTCTACAGGAACTGTGGTTGTCTCTGGAAATATTACCACAAATAGTACAGGAATTAGTGCCTCTATTACATTTACAGATGCAGGTCTATTAAAAGTAGGAGGACAATTGTTGTCTTCAGGTACAGTAGGAGGAACGCTTACTACAGTGGCGGGTTCTACAGTAGAATATACTGGTGGGGCCCAAACGGCAAAGGTGGCAATCTACAATAATCTTACACTATCAGGTACTGGTGTTAAAACATTCGCCACTACACCTACAGTTAATGGGGTTTTATCCTTAGAAGGAACAGCTACAGTTGTAGCTACTTCAGGGGTTGTTACCTATGGTTCTGCAGCAACGCTTCAGTACAATACAGCTACGTCTAGAACAGCTTCATCAGAAGAATGGATTTCTTCATTTGCAGCTACTGGTGGAATAATCATAAAAAATACGGGAACGATTACGCTTAATGCCAATAAATCGTTTTCAAGTGCACCCTTAACAGTGAAAGATGGCGCTACTTTGGCTCTGTCTACATTTACGCTTTCTTCTCCATCTTCTTTAACATTAGAAAATGGTACATCTGGTTCAACAATTACTGGAACAGGATTATTTACATTAGGAGGTAATGTTACCGTAAATTATACGGGATCAGGAACAGGTGATGCAAGCATTAGCTGTCCTTTAGCATTAGGGTCTAATAGAACTTTTACTGTGGCAAATGATGGAACAAGTGCAGCCGATTTAACCTTAAGTGGAATCGTAAGTACAACCAACAATTTAACAAAATCAGGTGCTGGAACGATGACAATGTCTGCAGTGAACACCTATTCAGGATCTACTACGGTAAGTGCTGGAACGCTTCATGTAACCGGTAGTTTGTCATCATCTAGCTCGGTATCAGTAGCTTCAGGTGCTGTCTTATCGGGTAACGGAACGGCAGCGGGATCGGTGTCACTTTCTGGTAGTATGGATCCTGGAGCATCAACAAATAGCATAGGTACTTTAACAACAGGTGCTTTAACCTTTAACGGTGGGTCATCGTATACATTTGATATCTCTAATGTGGCAGGGACTGCTGGAACAAACTGGGATTTACTTACTTCTTCGGGAGCAATTACGGTTTCCTCTACTTCAGGTTCACCTACCACTATCTATTTAGTGGGAAATCCAACGGGTTTTACAAGTTGTGATTCTTACACATGGAAAATAGCCGGCGGAACGAGTGTAGTTTCTTTTACAGCTTCAGATTTTGTGGTGAATACCTCTTCTTTTACTCCTTCATTTGCGGGTGTTTTTACCGTGAGTAATACAGGAAATGATATTAATCTGGTATATACTTCAACTTCAAGTGCAGGTGCTGCATCTTCTTCTCCTACGCTTTGTATCAATACTGCTTTGACAGCCATTACACATACTACAACGGCTACTAGCGGCATAGGAACAGCTACCGGTTTACCTGCGGGCGTAACTGCAGCTTGGGCTTCTAATACTATTACTATAAGTGGTACTCCAACCGCTTCAGGGACATTTAATTATTCCATTCCATTAACGGGAAGTTGCGGTAGTGCAAATGCCACTGGAACCATAATTGTATCTCCTAATAAAACTGCAACGCTTTCGTCTGCTGTGGGTACAAATGCACAAACATTGTGTGTTAATAACGCAATAACATCTATTACATATACAACAACAGAAGCTACAGGAAAAGGAACTGCTACAGGTTTACCTACTGGAGTTACCGCTACTTGGGCCTCTGATGTGTTAACCATTAGTGGTACACCGACGGCTACAGGAACGTTTAATTACTCTATTCCTTTATCAGGAGGTTGTGGAACATTAAGTGTTACGGGAACAATAACAGTTAATGCTAACAATTCAATTACCTTAACTTCTTCCTCAAGTACAATAGCTCAAAGTAAATGTATTAATACAAACATTACTACTATAAACTATTCAACTATATCAGCTACAGGCGCTACATTTTCTGGGTTGCCTACAGGTGTATCAGGAACTTGGGCCGCTAATGCCGTAACTATTAGTGGAACACCAACGGTTTCGTCTGCAACAGCTTATACGTATACGGTGACATTAACAGGAGGATGTGCAATTACTCCAGTAACAACTTCTGGATCTATTACAGTTAAAGCGATTAAAACAGCTACATTGACTTCTGCTGCCGGGACTAATAACCAATCCGCTTGTAGAAATGTGGCCATTACACCAATTAAATACGCTACAACAGGTGCTACTGGAAAAGGTACATCATCGGGCTTGCCTTCTGGGGTGTCTGCTGTTTGGGCGTCTAACGTATTAACCATAAGTGGAACTCCAACTAATTCAGGAACGTATAATTATAGCATACCTTTATCAGGAGGATGTGGTTCTTTAAGTGTAACAGGTACAATTACCGTAAAAAGTAATGGAACTATAACCCTTACTTCTGCTACTGGTACAAATGCACAAACAAAATGTATCAATAATGCAATTACAACCATAAAATATTCAACTACAAGTGCTACAGGCGCCACTATTACTGGTTTACCTACTGGTGTGACGGGTTCTTGGGCTTCCAATGTGGTAACCATTTCAGGAACTCCAACAGTTTCCTCAGCTATTGCTTATACCTATGTAGTCTCATTAACAGGAGTTTGTGGTTCAGCAACAGGCACAATTAAAGTGAATTCAATGCTAAATGCTGGAGCAATTGCTACAACAGGGCAAACAATCTGTAATGGAAGTGTCCCAAATACTATCGGTAGTACTACAAACGCTACTGGTGGTGATGGTGTAATTACCTATAAATGGCAAGCGAATGGTGTAGATATTTCTAATTCTAATACAAGCACCTATACACCTGCAGCTCTTTCAACAACAACAACATTCACCCGATTTGCAAAAGATGGTATGTGTAATACTACTTTTGTGCAATCTACTGGTAGTTATGTGGTAACGGTTCAAGGAACACCAACCTCTGGAGCTATTGCAGGTGGTCAAACTATTTGTTCAGATGTAACACCATCTACAATTACAAGTTCTACAGCTGGTACAGCAACAGGTACTTTAAGCTATAGATGGGAAGTAAATACAGATTTAATAACTCCTTCTTGGGCCACTATTGAAGGAGCTACAGGAGCAACATATTCTCCGAGTTTATTATCATCAACTACTCAATTCCGTAGAATTACAGTTTCTACTACAAATGGAGTGAGTTGTGAATCAACACCTACAACAGCAGTACAAGTTACCGTAAATGCTGCAGTAGCAGTAGAATTGGATTATATTAATGATATTGCCATCGGTGCATCAAGTTTTACAATTCCATTCTTATCGACTTCTGGAAATCCTGACCAATATTCAGTTACAGCAGTGCCTTATATCATGAATGGTTTTACCAATGTGGTGAATCAACCTTTAGGTTCTTCTCCAATAGTGGTGAATACACCAACAACAGCTAATGCAGGAATCTATAATTTCCAAGTCATGGTTCAAAACAGCACCAATGGATGTCAATCGGGACCTTATGATTTTGATGTCATGGTAACGGGTGTGAGTCATGGGTCTATTGGATCTAACCAAACGATATGTAATGGAGCAACTCCAAATACATTATCAAATACAGCTTCTGCTACAACAAGTACAGGAACAATATCGTATACATGGGAAAAATCAACGGTTACGGCTAATACAGGTTATACAGTTATACCTGGAGCTACATCGGCAACCTATTCTCCAGGGCCATTAACACAAACTACCTATTTCAAAAGGGTGGCTTCAAATGGTTTGGGTGATGCATCAGATACCACTCCAATTACGATTACAGTGCGTAGTGCTTTCTCAGCAGGTGCAATTGCAACTACAGGAGAAAGTGTATGTTACAACGGTAATCCGTCTCTTATAGGAAATGTTACAGCAGCGACTGGTGGAGATAATTCAATCACTTACAAATGGCAAGCCAATGGTGTGGCTATAAGTTCAAATACAGCAACGTATGATCCACCAACAGGTTTAACATCAACAACAACTTATGTTCGTTTGGCGAAAGACAATACTTGTAGTACAACTTATGTGCAATCAACAGGAAGTTGGGTTGTAACTGTAAATCCAGTTTCTATAGGAGGATTAGTGAGCGGACCATCAAGTGCCTGCGCGGCCGGTACAGTCGGTAAAGTGTTAACTTTAACAGGTAATACTGGATCAATAGTGCGTTGGGAATCTTCTGTGAGTCCATTTACAATTTGGGAATCCATTAATGCAACAACACCAACTATTACTACAGAGCCATTAACGGAAACAACTAAATTTAGAGCAGTAGTACAAAGTGGTGCATGTAGCCAAGCACTATCAGATGTATTTACAATAACATTATATACAGGTTCTACCACTTATGTGGATGGAGCATGGACTGATGGGGAACCCGATGAAACAAAAACAGCAACAATTTCAAGTGCGTATGCTACAGCTGGTACTAATGTAATAGCGTGTGCATTAGTTGTAAATAATAATGCTGCTGTAGTGATTTCTTCTGGAGATACTTTAACACTTACAGAAGGATTAACTGTAGAATCAGGAAGTTTGGTGACTTTAAATAATGACGCCAACTTAATCCAAAGCGGACCAATCAATTTAAATTCAGGTGCTATTAAAGTGAAACGAACTAGTTCGGCTCTTAAAAGACAAGATTATACCTTATGGTCTTCACCAGTAGCAGGTCAAAATTTATTGCCTTTTTCACCACTTACCTTGACGAATCGTTTCTATACCTATAATCCAAATACTAATTTGTATGATGTAGTGGCTTCACCTTCTACAACAGCTTTTGATGTTGCTAAAGGATACTTGATTAGAGTACCTAACAACCACCCAACAACAGCTACAACCTGGACAGGGACTTTTACAGGAGTACCAAATAGTGGTAATTACAGCATGCCAATTGTATATGGTGGAGGAAATCTTCGCTTTAATTTAGTGGGTAATCCTTATCCATCTCCTATTAATGCGGTTTCGTTTGTAAATAATGCTACTAATTATAACTCTATTTCGGGTACAATTTATTTCTGGAGAAAAACGAATAATGCGGCTAAACCAAGTTATTGTACTTGGACGCAAGGTGGATTTGTTCATAATGGTGAAGCACAAGTGTATGATCCTAATGATGTAATCCAAACAGGTCAAGGATTCTTCGTAGAAGCTACAGGTCAAGGATCAACAGTGGAATTTGATAATTCTATGCGTCAAGAAAATCATGTTAACCAATTCTTTAGAAGTGTAAATATCATAGAGAAAAATAGAATTTGGTTAAATTTAACCAATACTGCTGGATTGTTTTCACAAGCAATGGTAGGGTATATTACTCATGCTACTGCAGGATTAGATTCAACAATTGATGGTAAATTCATTAATGATGGAGAAATAGCATTGACCTCTTTAATCGAAGGAACTCCTTATGCAATTCAAGGTAGAGGTTTGCCATTCCACTCAACTGATGTGGTGCCTCTAAACTTAAAGGTAACCAATGCAGGAAGCTATACCATAGCCATTGATCGCGTAGACGGATTGTTTACCAATAGCGAAGAGATATACTTAAAAGATAATCTAACAGGAGTAGTTCACAACTTAAGAACTAGTGCCTACGATTTTTCTTCAGATGCAGGTAACTTCGATACACGTTTCGAAATCGTATATCAAATGCCATTATCAACTACTGGTAAACATGAATTCAATGCCAACCAAGTTGTATTGTACAAAGATTTAAACAACAGTCTTATCGTCAATACAGGTAGCGAAAAAATGAAATCGGTTAAAGTTTTTGATATCCAAGGACGAGTATTGTTGGAACAAAATAATATAGATGCTACTCAAACAGCCTTAAATATTAATGGTTCAAATGAAGTGATTTTAGTTCAAATCACCACAGAAAATGGTGCAGTGGTAACTAAAAAATACATCTTGCAACGTATGACTTCTAAAGATGAAAAATTAACAATGCAAAAAGTTCAATTAGCAGAAGACGAATAGTCTTTGCTGCTATCAAAATATAGTTTGATTATTGTTTTGATTATTAGGGAAAAAATCCCCGCCCTTTGTGGTGGGGATTTTTGTTTTATAGAAAAAGAATACTAAAATACACGCAACTTATTTTTAAATCTCAGAAATGTCTAGTACTATTGCTTAATTTTATAAAAGTAACTATCTTAGTTACTTATAAGTCGTCCAAACCATGAAAAATTCAACCCTAAAAAGTATTGTTAGTTGTATCCTCCTATGTGGTACTTTGATAATACATGCCTCAAGCATAAACCACTATTCCAATTCATTGCCTTCAACCACAACTTGTGTTTCCCCAGGCACTCAACCTACTGCAATGACTTTTGTAAACACCAAAAGTACCAGTACTTTTGCCTCTTTTACTCCCACCTCAGCTGATGCCTATTTGGCTTTAATTTCTGTTTCATCCTCATTAACAGTAACTCCAACTAATGGTGTAGATTATACTATTGGTGACAGTATTGGAAATGCCACTGTAGTAGGTGATGGGACCGCTTCTGCTTTTATAGCTTATGGTTTATTACCCAATACAACCTACTATACTTTTGTGTTTGCCTATAATTATGTGAATTGTACTAACGGACCTGCTATTAATAATAGTGCTCCCTTAACGAGTAATTTTAGTACTACTGTTGCGCCTATAGAACTACCAGTAGCTCAGCCTACTTCTTTAAGTTTTGGAGCTCCTACGAATAACTCAATTTCAGGCTCTTTTACCACAGCTGGTGATTATAATTATTTGATTTTATTAAGTACCACAGCAAATTTAACTGCAGCACCTGTTGATAATACAGTTTATACTGTTGGGGGATCTATTGGAAATGCTACAGTTATTAGTGCCGGAGCCAATACTTCCTTTTCTGCTACCTCCTTATTGGAAAACACACCCTATTATGTAACTGTTTATTCCTACAGTAGCCCAAGTTGCCATTGTGGAAATGTATACAGGACTACATTTCCACTTTCGGGTACAGTAACCACTGCTCCATTAGTAACATCTCTTAACTATTACTTTGGAAATTTCCATTCCCACAGTGAATACAGTGATGGAACTGGATTGCCATCGGGGGATTTTGCCTATGGAAATGCTGCCGATTGTATGGATTTTTTAGGAATTAGTGAACACAATCACGTAGCAGCAGGAATGGCATTGAGCAATTGGGCTCTAGGACGTGCACAAGCTGCAGCAGCTACAACACCAACTTTCTTAGCACTCTATGGAATGGAGTGGGGAGTAATATCTGGTGGAGGACACGTATTAGTATATGGGGTCGACAATTTATTAGGTTGGGATCCAGGACAATACAATACTTTTGTAGCAAAAAATGATTATACAGGCACTTCGGGCTTATTTCCAACAATTAATTCATTTGGAAGTAATGCCTTTGCAACGCTTGCCCATCCCAATAACTCCGATTATAATGGAATTATGTCAACCTATAATGCAGTTGCCGATTTAGCTATCGTAGGTTCTGCCGTTGAAAATGGACCTTCTACGTCAACCAATACAACCTATAGCGATCCTCCATCTTCTATGGCATACTTATCGTTTTACCGAAATATGCTCGCTAGGGGTTACCACTTGGGACCCATGATTGATCACGATAATCACAATGTTACCCATGGTCATACTGCCCCATCAAGAACAGTGGTTTTGGCAGCAGCATTAACCGAAAATGATATCTTAGGAGCCATGCGTCAAATGCACTTCTATGCTAGTGAAGATTGTTCAGCTTATGTTACTTTTAAAATTAATGATGCAATCTTAGGAAGTATTGTCGCCAATAATGGTGCGCCAAATATAACCGTTACAACCACCACTTCCAATCCAGTTACTTCCTTGAAAATATATTCTGGAGTACCCGGTAGTGGGACTAATGCAACCATACTAACCAGTACCACTACAGGTTCAATCAATTATACCCATACAGCTCTCGCTAATGGGACTTCTCGATATTATTATATTGATATAACTGAATCAGATGGTAAGAGAACAATTACGGCTCCTATTTGGTACACCCGAAATGATACTCCTTAACCCCATGTTATGGGAATTTTTTACTATTTATGAAATGTTTTAACCTATTTAACTAAACCTATTTAGTATTTTTACGGGCTTTTTTAATAGAAAGCACAACTTTTACAAAGCACTATGAATAAATCATTTCTTAATTTCCATTATGCATTATGCATAACACTTCTTTTGATATCAACTAATGGGTGGTCTCAAATCAAAATTTTATTTGATGCTACCAAAGCCGAAATGGCAGGTAATGCAGATTGGATTGTGGATGCTGATGCGCACAATATTTATTTTTCTATGTCTACTCATTTACCCTATGCGAGTACAGGTAGTTCAGGAGCTTCAAATCCACAACGATTTCCTACTCCAGCTCAATCGGGTATTACATCAACTACTACCGAAGATTATTGGCAAGGTGCACTTTCATACTGGGCTGTAGACTGTGCCAAACAAGGCTATACAGTAGAGAGTCTTCCTTTTAATGGTCAAATTACCTATGGGGTAACCAGTAACGTACAAGATTTAAGTCATTATAATGTCTTTGTAGTTACAGAACCCAACATGCTTTTTTCAAATACTGAAAAAGATGCAATTGTGAATTTTGTAAAAGCAGGTGGCGGTTTAATGATGATTGCCGATCATACGGTATCCGATAGAAATAATGATGGATACGATTCCCTAATGGTATGGAATGATTTATTAAGTACAAATAACATACAAACAGACCCTTTCGGACTAGCATTTGACACAGCTGATTTTAATCAAACATCAACCAATGTAGCAAACCTGCCAACCAATCCTATTTTACACGGTCCCAAAGGAAATGTGACTAGAGCTCAATGGTCTGGCGGCACGACCATGACCTTGAATACCACCTCAAATAGCAGTGTCAAAGGTTTGATTTTTAAAACAGGTTCAAGTGCTACTGGAACAACCAATGTCATGGTAGCTCAAGCCACCTTTTTTGCAGGTAAAGTAGTAGCAATAGGAGATAGCTCTATACCAGATGATGGGACAGGGGATACAGGGGATACTTTATATGATGGGTATATAGCTGATGCTAATGGAAACCACCAAATACTCTTGATGAATGCCATAATATGGTTAACGACTCCTTTCTTAGGGACAAATGAGGTAGACGCAAGTGCAACACAACTACATGTTGCCCCAAATCCAATCCAAAACAAACAACTTAAAGTGTTTTATCAAACTCCAAGTTTTGAACCTACTCCTATATCTATATATGATGCTCAAGGACGAATGATTCAACAAGCAATGCTAAACGAATCCATTCAAAATATAGATTGTAGTAGTCTTTCTTCAGGAATCTATTTTGGAAAAGTAGCGTCAAATGGTACAACTCAAACAATAAAGTTTATAGTGGAGTAATTCGATTGGTCCCATAAAAAGATAAAGCGCGTTGAAACGCGCTTTTTTTGTTTTAAATGCTAAGCTATCTAAGGTAGACTACTGGCCTTCATTTTTTTCAAGAGTTTCTTCATAATGTGATTTTAATCATGTTTTAACTAAAAGGAATTCACTCATTTTATAGCTTTATTTCTATAACCTTTTTTGGCATGGATCAATCCAAGAAGTATCTTTTGATAATACTAGCATTAATCACAGTTTTCCTGGTATATAATTATTTCCTCTATACCAATAAATCTAATTATGGAACGATACGACTTACTCCTTTAGCCCTGAAAGGGGAAAGGGTGTGGTTGCATAATAATTGCAATGCATGCCATCAATTATATGGTCTAGGGGGATATTTAGGCCCCGATCTTACCAACGAGTACGAAAAAAAAGGCCCCGGATTTATTAAAGCAATGGCAATAAGTGGGGTTAAAGCCATGCCAAAATTTAAACTGAATGAATTCGAAAATAACGCTCTGGTTCAATTTCTCAAAGAAGTAAGCCAAACAGGGTATTTCCCCAATACATCGGCAAAAATAAAAACCAATGGGTGGGTGGTGCTACACTATAAAAACAGTCACGATGAAAAATAAATATCCCTTGTATTTTAGTATAGTTGCATTACTTTCTTTAGTAGGCGGACTTTTATTCGGTTTAGTAGGGGGCTTACAATATATACTCCCCGATTTTTGCAAAGAATTTTTACCCTTTACAGTACTAAGACCACTTCATACTTTATTTGTTGTTTCTTGGATACTATTAGCAGCCATTGGAGGAATCTATTATTATATAAATTCAGAAAACCAACTAACAATTCGGTATCCTATTCTAGTAAAAGCCCATTTTTGGATTTTTGTGCTAACAGGTGTCGGTATTGCCATTTCCTATTTCCGTCAAGATTTTGGTGGAAAAGAATACCTCGAATTCCCAAGTTATTTTTACTTCCCAATTGTCCTTGGTTGGGTTGCTTTCGGAATCAATTACTATAAATCGTTAGCCTTTCAATTTAAATCTTGGCCAGCTTACTATTGGATGTGGGCTACCGGAATTGGGTTTATGATTTATCACTTTACCGAAGCTCATCTTTGGATGCTTCCCTATTTCAGGAGTCATTACATTCAAAATCTCGCCATGCAATGGAAAGCAGGAGGCTCTTATGTAGGCTCTTGGAACATGTTGGTCTATGGGACTGCCTTGTTTGTAATGGCCAAAATAAACCAAGACGACTCCTATGCAACGTCTAAAAAAGCTTTCTTTTTCTATTTTTTAGGATTAACCAATTTAATGTTCGGTTGGGCGCATCATATTTATGTAGTCCCCACAACTCCTTGGATTCGCTACGTAGCTTATGCCATTAGTATGACCGAATGGGTGGTGCTTTTTTCCATTATTAGGGATTGGAAAAACAAACTGTCCGAACCTCAAAAAAAACAACATAGCTTGGCCTATATGTTGCTAATCTTAGCAGATGTATGGGTGTTCCTAAATCTGTTTTTAGCCTTACTTATTTCTATTCCGTCTATTAATTTGTTCACCCACGGAACGCATATCACCGTGGCTCACTCTATGGGTACCACTATTGGTATAAATACTTTTATATTGTTAGCTTCCATTACCTATATCATAGAATCGAATGCAAATATCAAATTGAATATACGCCGATTGAAACGATGGCTACTGCTGGCTAATGGCTCTTTTATAGGGTTTTGGGTAATACTGCTCATTATGGGGGTCAAGAAAGGATATTGGGCCTACAGTACCCCCTCTGTACTATTCAGCCAGTTTCAAGAGGCTATGCAAGGAATATATATAGCGTTTGTCCTTTTTGGAATAGGGATACTAATAGGATTGTCAGGATATGCTGTTGAATTGCTATTGAAACTAAATGCACTACTTAAAACTATCGACAAACCAAATTAATGGATGTTGCCTCTTGTAGCTTTTGAAACGGAATGGGATGAGAATAGGGTAATTCAGCCAAAGTTTCACTCTGATTTCTATAGGCTTGTAAGTAATACGTGCCTGTGTATCCGTTACATTCTAGATAATGGAGCATCAATTTTACCTGGTCTGCTGATACCAATTCAGAATGATAAGTGGTTCGTACTTCAAAAGGAACATGAGAATGAAGCAATAGTTGCAAAGTGGTCTCAAAAGAAGAAAACAAATCCGAATGGGTTACCCGTTGGTACTGGTCTTCCAAAGCTTTAAAATCTAAGGCTACATAATCCACTAATTTTTCCTCTAGTAATTGGGCTATTAGGTCTGGTTTTGAACCGTTGGTGTCAATTTTAATGTGAAACCCCAATTCTTTTATGGCCCGAATCTGAGCCACTATAGTTTTATGTAATAAACACTCTCCTCCACTAAAAACTACACCTTCCAATAATCCAATTCTCTTTTTTAAAAAGATAAGCACCTCTTCAAAGGAAATAGTTCCCTTACCCAAAACTACCTCTGGATTATAACAATAGTCACAACGCATATTACAACCAGCATACCAAAGGATACAAGCCGATTTATGCGGATAATCTAAAAGTGTAAAAGGGGTAATATATGATATGGGTCGGCCTAACACTTACATTCTTTAAAAAACAATCGTTGCTTGTGCTCCCCCTTTTTTCCAATATTAAAACTTTCAATCGGGCGATGGTAGCCCATTACGCGTGTGTAAACCAAACATTTGGTACGTAAATGTTGATTTTGCTCTAAGATACTAGTGGTGTTAGTTTTGGTTTTCATACGTAGTGTTGTTTTGTTTTTCGATAATTTCAGCATCACATTTTGGACAATATTCATGCTCCCCATTCAAATAACCGTGCACCGGACATACACTAAATACGGGTGTAATAGTGATATAAGGTAACTTGAAGTTAGAAAGTACGGTCTTCACAAAGTTTTTACAAGCTTCAGAAGAGCTTATTCTTTCATTCATATACAAGTGCAATACAGTACCTCCTGTATATTTACATTGCATAGCATCTTGCATTAACAAGGCTTCAAAAGGATCTTGTGTATAATCCACCGGAATTTGAGAACTATTGGTGTAATACACATTATCATCCATTCCCGCTTGAAGTATTTCAGGAAATCGCTTTCTGTCTTCTTTCGCAAATCGATACGTAGTTCCTTCGGCAGGTGTAGCTTCTAAATTGTATAAATTCCCTGTTTCTTCTTGAAAGGTTTTCATGCGATCCCGAATATGATCTAATAGGTCCATGCAAAATTCAGACCCAAAAGGGGTAGTGATGTCCTCTTGATCTTCTGTGAAATTACGAACCATCTCGTTCATCCCATTCACCCCAATAGTAGAAAAATGATTTCTAAAATGAGGCAAATACCGTTTCGTGTAAGGATATAAACCTCGATCATACATTTCTTGGATAAACTTGCGTTTCTTTTCTAAAGTTGATTTGGAAAGCTCCATCAACTGGTCGAGTTTTGCCATTAATCCTACTTTGTCATTTTTATAGATATATCCCAAACGAGCCATATTTAAAGTAACTACTCCAATACTTCCGGTCATTTCAGCACTGCCAAACAATCCATTGCCTCGTTTTAATAATTCCCTTAAATCCAATTGCAAACGGCAACACATACTGCGTACCGCATTGGGTTTATAGGCATTGGGATTCTCTACTCGATTGCCTTCTGTATCCAAAACATACTGACTGCCTATAAAATTCTGAAAATAGGAAGAACCTATCTTGGCTGTGTTTTCAAATAATAATTCGGTGTTTTCCCCATCCCAATCAAAATCTTCGGTGATGTTGACCGTAGGAATAGGAAAGGTAAAGGGCTGCCCATTAGCATCACCCTCAGTCATCACGGTATAATACGCTTTATTGATGAGGTTCATTTCGGTTTGGAAATGCTCATATCGCAGCTCTTCTACAGTGCCTACACCACGCCCTTGAGCCCGAATCAGTAAATCGGGATTGGCGTTGTTGCTAAAAAGATGTCTGTCATTCTTCGTCGGTACTTGCTCTTTTAAATCAGCAGGAACAACCCAGTCTAAAGTAATATTAGTAAAGGGAGACTGCCCCCATCGCGCAGGGACATTTAAATTATACACAAAACTGCGTACCGCTTTTAAAACATCGCTATACGTTAAGTTGTCTTTAAAAACATAAGGAGCTAAGTAGGTGTCAAACGAACTGAAAGCTTGTGCTCCAGCCCATTCGCTTTGTAAAATACCAAGAAAGTTAGCCATCTGTCCTAATGCCTCTCTAAAATGAGAAGGAGCTTTGCTCTCCACTCGTCCTCGAACACCATTAAAACCATCATTCAACAATACGCGCAAACTCCATCCCGCACAATACCCAGTAAGACAATCTAAATCGTGAATGTGAATATCGCCATTTCGATGGGCATAACCCTCTTCTTGGGTATAGACCTTATCCAACCAATAATTGGCAATAATTTTACCCGCCACATTATTGACTAATCCCGCATTGGAATAGGAGGTATTGGCATTGGCATTGATACGCCAATCTGTTTGACTAATATATTCTTCAATAGTCTGTGTGCTGTCTACATAAGTGGTGTCGTCATTTAATCCTTGGATATGTTCCCGTTGTAATTTTCGAGTGTGACGATACAACATAAATGATCGCATCACATTAAACTGCCCTTTTTCAAATAAGGTGTTTTCGATTAAATCTTGAATCTCTTCAACAGCCCAAGTTTCTTTACTTTCTAACAACCCCATCACCATATCAAAAACACTTTCTTCAAATGGGATTCCTACACTATCAAAACTCTTTAATAGAGCATCCTTTATCTTGTAACTTTCAAATAATTTATATACTCCGTTTCTTTTAATTACATATTTTTCCATAGCCTTAAGGTTTATTATATTGTTTGCTAAACAAGCGTAAAACAGCATTCTAATTCTTTCGCTTTTGGAAAAAGCAAATGGTCTTCCAAATGTATATGCTGCTTTAAATTTTGTTCAAATTCTTGTAAAAGGGAGTAGGTGGCAAGCTGAAGGTCGCTCGCATCTTGAGGCGGGGTATACTGATGGGTTAATTCGGATATGGTTGTAAATAATGAACTCTCATTTTCGTGATCTTGAGTTAAAACTAAAATGGGATTGTCAACCGAGCCAAATGAAGGAAGGGGCATGTTTTGTCGCTCTTTTAATGCAATTTCCATTGCCAAAATGTGAGGAAACAAAATGTTCTCTTCTTTTTTTAAATGATGCAATAATGAGATGGAACTGATTTTGAATAATGTGTGCAAATTTTCAATTGCTCTATTTCCTTTGCCTTCTTTTTCATAAAGCTGATCAAGCAAGTAATTAAGTACAGGGACTTTTTCTACTACATAAAGATGATGCTGTGTTAATATATAGGAAATTAATTCGCTGGCATCCCAGCAGAGAAATTTAGTATCTGTAATTGATTCCGAAGGTAAGTTTTGGCAGCCTGTTTTAGTGACAGCTTGATTTAAAGTAAACACATCATTCAACTTCATTTTTCTAAAAAATTAATCTCAATATTACTCAAGTAAAAAATAACAGAACATGATTAAAATCATATATTATATTCCATTTCATTCGTTATTTTGTGGCCTTTAATTCTATAGGTTTGAACTTGAAATAATGATGGTGCTAAAAGATAAAATCCTCCAATTAAAAAATGAAAAAAATGCGGTAATTCTAGCGCATTATTACCAACATGATGACATCCAAGAAATTGCAGATTATGTAGGGGATAGCCTGGGTTTGTCTCAAGTAGCTGAGAAAGTTGATGCCGATATTATTCTCTTTGCCGGGGTTCATTTTATGGCGGAAACAGCTAAAATACTCAACCCATCCAAAAAAGTAATTCTCCCCGATTTAAAGGCTGGTTGCTCTTTAGCCGATTCATGTCCTCCCGAATTGTTTAAAAAATTTATTGAAGCACATCCCAATCACATAGTTATAACCTATGTGAATTGCTCTGCCGAAATAAAAGCCTTAAGCGATATCGTTTGTACTTCTTCCAACGCCCTGAAAATAGTGGAATCGGTACCTAAAGAAACACCTATCATTTTTGCCCCCGATAGAAATCTAGGCAAATACATTTCCCAAAAAACAGGTAGAGATATGCTCCTATGGGATGGCTCATGTATCGTTCACGAGGCCTTTTCATTTGATAAATTACTAGCCTTACATCGTGAACATCCCGATGCCAAAATCATCGCACATCCCGAATCGGAAACACATATATTAGAAACCGCTAGTTATATTGGCTCAACAGCCGGTATGATTCAACATGTTGTAGAAAGTCCCCATACCAAATTTATTGTGGCTACCGAAGCGGGAATTCTGTATAAAATGCAACAAGCAGTTCCCCATAAAATAATTATTCCAGCACCCGCTGTAGAAAATAATACCTGTGCTTGCAGCGAATGTGGGTATATGAAAATGAATACACTCCAAAAAGTATACGATTGCTTAGCAACTGAATCTCCCGAAATTATAGTTCCAATTGAAATTGGTCAACGGGCACTTTTGCCAATAGAACGGATGCTTGAACTCTCAAAATAATGAAACATACTCATTTTTTAGTGATAGGTTCGGGTGTGGCAGGTCTAACATTCGCCATTAAAATGGCCGAACGCTATCCCGATAAAAAAATAACAATTGTAACCAAATCCAACGTAGAGGAATCCAATACCAAGTACGCTCAAGGAGGTATTGCAGTAGTAATGAACCAAATCGAGGATAATTTTAAAAAACATATCGAAGATACATTGATATGTGGTGATGGATTGTGTGATGAAGCTGTGGTTGAAATGGTGGTTACTGAAGGCCCCAAACGATTGCATGAATTGATAGAATGGGGAGCCAAATTTGATAAAAACTCAGAAGGAAATCTTGACCTCGGAAGAGAAGGTGGACATTCCTATAATAGGGTAGTGCACCATAAAGATCAAACGGGTTATGAAATCGAAAGAACCATTTTGGTGCAAGCACATAGCAAGCCTAATATTGAAGTGCTCGATTATCATTTTGCCCTAGAACTTATTACAAATGAGAATCAATGCCTCGGAGCTTATGTGTTGCAAGAAAGAACCAATACGGTGTTTATGTTGCAATCCGATTATACACTTCTAGCCACTGGTGGTATCGGTCAAATATACGGTCATACAACCAATCCTATAGTGGCAACAGGTGATGGCATTGCAATGGCACGACGCGCCAACGCCCAAACCAAAGATATGGAATTCATTCAATTCCATCCTACAGCTTTATACAGTAAAGAACTGCGAACCACCTTCTTAATCTCTGAAGCAGTGAGGGGTTTTGGGGCCTATTTGCGAACAAAAAACGGTGATCGATTCATGCTGCGCTACGACGAAAGAGGTGATTTGGCTTCCCGCGACATTGTCTCTCAAAGTATCGCTACCGAATTGAAAAAATCGGGAGATGATAGTGTATTCCTAGATTGCTCTCACCTTGATATGCCCGCTTTTATCAAACACTTTCCCATGATTCACGAACATTGTAAAATATTGGGTATCGACTTAGCAAAAGATTGGATTCCAGTAATTCCAGCCCAACATTATTTATGTGGAGGGATTTCGGTTGATAAAAAAGGTCAAACCTCCATCCAGCGCTTATTCGCTTGTGGTGAATGCAGCCAAACTGGTCTTCATGGAGCCAATCGATTGGCGTCCAATTCGCTTTTAGAAGCTCTGGTCTATTCCAATACAATTTACGAATACCTAGCTCATCATTACGAAGTCTCTGTGTCACAAGATTTGAAAAATATACTGGGATACCATCATGGAAAGGATCCTTTACCACCCCGTTTCGTTGATGATAGAAAAGGATTGCTTCAACTCCTCATGCAAAAAAATGCAGGTATCGTTAGAAATGATGCCGATTTAACGGTTGCTCAATCACAATTGAATCAATGGGAGCATGAATTGACCATAATGCAACAAACCTACCAAATAAACAAAGCGTTTTACGAATTAAAAAATATGGTGACCGTGGCTCTTCTCATTGTTGAACAATCACTCCAACGGAATGAAAACAAAGGCGGCTTTGTAAAATTATACCCCAAAGAGTAAGGGAATAGTAAGTCTTGATTTTTATCTCCTTTATTTGGTATCTTTACACTATCAAAGTAATACTATGGCTTTTTCAGATATCAAAATTCTTCACATCGATAGCAATCACCCACTATTATGGGACCAATTAGAACAAGCGGGTTTCCAAAATGAAGCGGATTTTACCTCGTCAAAAGCCGAAATAGAAGCTAAAATTCACCGCTATCATGGGGTCGTGATTCGGAGCCGATTTAAAATTGACCAATCGTTTATGGATAAGGCAACCCAACTCCAATGTATTGCCCGAGTAGGTGCCGGTCTAGAAAGCATAGATTGTGACTATGCACAATCAAAAGGAATTCATCTCATCGCAGCTCCCGAAGGAAATAGAAATGCAGTGGGCGAACATGCACTAGGGATGCTTTTGTCTCTCATGAATAAGCTAAATAGAGCCGACCGACTTGTTAGGGAAGGAAAATGGCTCCGCGAAGGCAATAGAGGCTTCGAATTGGAACACAAAACCATTGGGATTATAGGTTACGGAAATATGGGTAAATCCTTTGCTAAAAAACTTCAAGGGTTTGACGTCAAAGTGCTTTGTTATGATATTCTACCCAATGTGGGAGATAAAAATGCCCAACAAGTTAGTTTACTAGAACTCCAACAAGAATGTGATGTCCTAAGTTTACACATTCCTTGGACTCCCGAAACCGATAAAATGGTGTGTGCCGATTTTATTAATTCTTTTGCCAAGCCTTTTTGGCTCATCAATACTTCTCGAGGAAATAATGTGGTTACTGCCGATGTAGTGGAAGCCCTAAAATCAGGAAAAATTCACGGCGCAGGCCTAGACGTATTGGAGTATGAAAAATTATCTTTCGAAAACCTTTTTATAGATACCGATAAACCCAAAGCATTTGAATACTTGCTTCAAGCAGATAATGTACTTCTTACACCTCATATTGCCGGTTGGACCTTTGAAAGTCATGAAAAATTAGCCCAAACGATAGTAGACAAAATAAAAGGACTTTTCCAATAAGTAAAGCTTTCGCATTCTTCACATTCAAATGATATGTATCATGGCATCGAACATCGAAATTCTTACAAATATTCGTGTGTTTATTTGCCTCGTATGGGCTAGCTAATTGCCTCGTAATTGCCTGTTAAGTGCTGAATACCCCCCTCTAAAGCGCCTAGACATTGCCTAGACATTGCTGAAAAGGTTTTCTAAAATGAGGTTTTAATTCAATCGAAAAAATCATTAATACTTGAAAATAAGCATTTTACGTTTTTTATTTGCTTCAAACAAATCGTTTTTTTTAGGATTATAATTCCAATGAATTTTTGTAAGAATTTAAAAGAAATAGTAAAGGCGAATTTCAACTATAAAAAAGCACTTAGGTAGTACTAGTTTACAGATACAAATCTTCAATTAGAGCAAAAGGTATTTCAAGGAATTAATTTACTAGCGCTTTTCTGTATTTTTATTTATATTAGCACAAACAAAAACCAAAATAATGTATGGAAGTAATCAACAACCCTAATGAAAATTGGAATAGGCCTGCCAATATTCCCGTATTTAAAGTAGACCCTGTTCTAGTACTGGTCTTTAGTATTCTAACCTGTGGTCTTTACCTCATTTATTGGAATGTCAAAGTATCAGAAGTATTAAATGCTGTGGCAGAACGCGAAATCATTTCAACTCCTTTAGCTATATTTTCAGGTTGTTGTTTGCCAGTTCACGTGTATTTTTATTACTTAGTTGGTAAAGAAGGTTTGCCAAAAGTGTACAAAATAACTGGAGAATTGCAAAAAGATCAATCTACGCTATTACTAGTGCTAGGTTTCTTCTTTCCTCTTGCAGCAGCTATGATTGTGCAAGGTGATATTAACAGACTGTACAAATAGAAAAAAGAATCAAATATAAAATCTACGGTATTATTGGTGCACTATTGACACTAATGATACCGTTTTTTTTAATGCTTAACAATAGCGATGATCATCTAAAAAAGGACCAATCCTTATGTCCTATAAAAATGCTTACAGGGTTTCCATGTCCCTCTTGCGGCATTACTAAATCTATAGTGTCATTTTATGAAGGACGTTTTTATGAAAGTATATCCTATCATATTTTAGGCCCCATTACGGTTGTATTTAGTGTGTTGTTAATAGGGTTGCTTACTATAGAGATTAAAACCCAAAAAGAATATTTCAACCACTATTTATACCATAAAAAAGCTGCCTATGGTCTGGCTATTTTTTTAGGAATTTACCACATCATTCGATTGGTTTTCTTCGTTCAACAACATTCTATTCAAGAGATTCTGAAAGAGTCCATTTGGAAGTAATTAACAGGGTTTATTATCATTTCCTTATTTTCTTGTTAATAAAAAGAAAATCATCTTAATAAATGAGTAGGTAAATTATCTATATTTGAAATAATTAACAATAAAGGAGTAACCGAAAATCCATAAAGAGTAGGGCTAACAAAAATTTAGAAATTATGTTTAATTGGTACAAAAAAGTAATGTTTGAAAATTATGCAAACTTCAATGGTCGAGCTAGAAGATCCGAGTATTGGTATTTTACATTAATGAATTTAATCATTTTAATTATTGCAGTAGTTTTAGATAGCACATTAGGATTTAATTTTTCTCCACTACCTTATGGATATTTGTATATTACAGTAGCATTAGCTTCTTTTGTCCCTGGTTTAGCTGTAGCGGTAAGAAGATTACATGATGTGGGTAAAAGCGGTTGGTTTTATTTTATTGTGTTAATTCCTCTTATAGGTGCAATTTGGTTATTAGTGCTTTTCTTTACAGAAGGAACTAAAGGAGAAAACCAATACGGTAGTGATCCAAAATCATCAGGAGAAGAAATTAATAATATAGGTGCTGAATAGTACTTTTTGATATAAACAAAAAGCCGGTGAATTTCACCGGCTTTTTTTATTTATAATTCTTTTCCTTGCGTTCCAATTCGGCTTGGAATTCTTCCATTACCGGCTTAACAGTACTCTCAGGTAAATCAGCAATCCGAATATACATCAATCCATCTACAGCATTGTTAAACAATGGATCCACATTAAAGGCCACTACTCGTGCATTTTGTTTGATGTATTTTTTAATCAATACCGGCAAACGCAACGTTCCTGGCTCTACTTCATCTATAATTTTGTCAAACTTGTTCAAATCAGCTTCAGTTTCATTAAAGACAAAGTCTTTATCCGCATCTTTTAGTTTTACCTTAAATTCTTTTTTAGGGTGAATGTATTGCGCTACATACGGGTCGTAATAATGGGATTTCATGAATTCAATCATCAACGATTTAGAGAACTCCGTAAATTGATTGCTAATACTCACCCCTCCAATTAAGTATTTGTGTTCTGGATACCGCAATGTCGTATGAACAATACCTTTCCACAATAAAAACAATGGCATCGGCTTTTGCTGGTATTCATTCACAATGAAAGCACGGCCCATCTCAATAGATTTGGACATCATATCATACAACTCAGGCTCAAATCGGAATAAATCTTGAAGATAAAATCCCTCTATACCATATTTCGGGAAAATATGAGACCCCAATCCCATACGGTAAGCACCCGCGATAACTTGGGTTTCTTCATCCCATAAAAACATGTGATGGTAATACGTGTCATATTGATCCAAATCAATAGATTCATTGGTTCCTTCGCCTACCGCTCTAAATGTAATTTCACGCAATCGACCAATTTCATGTAATATATTAGGGATTACGTCAGCAGGGGTTAAGAAAACCAAATAGTTTTTACTTTGCAATAACCTATAATCCTTATCCTTTAACATTTCAATCTCCTCCAATATCTTATCATGATTGGCAGGTTTTACAATCTGTTTGGGGTTTTTAGGGATTTTTAAATTAAGGTTCAAATTTTGAGGATTCAAAATGTTGCTTTCTTCGTTAAATGAATTAGCCAACATATAGGTTTTCTTGCGTAAGAATTCAGAATAGTCCTCTATACTTTTATGTTCATTTTGTTCCGCCACCGAAATGGGTTTTCCAATCCGAACTTTTATTAATCGGTCTTTTTGTGTCAACAATTCAGAAGGCAATTTAGCCGTACGAAGAGTTGGGTTTATTTTGGATAAAAAATAAAAAAAGCGACTGTTTTTAGCATGAAAATAAATAGGAACAACAGGAACTTGCGCTTTTCGGATAACCTTAATAGCGCCTTCTTCCCAATCTTTGTCTACTACAATTCTGCCATCTTTATAAGTTGACACTTCTCCAGCAGGAAACATACCTAAAGGTTTTCCATCACTCAAATGACGAAGGGTTTCTTTTATTCCAATCACACTAGATTTGGCGTCTTTATGATTTTCAAACGGATTAACCGGCATAATATATTGCTTCATCGGCTCAATACGGTGTAGTAAAAAGTTGGCTATTATCTTGAAGTTAGGCTCTCGCTCAAGCATCAATTTCAATAATAATATACCATCAATACCCCCTAGAGGATGATTGGAAATAGTTATGTAAGGTCCCTCTTTGGGTAAACGCTTCAAATCCTCCTCCGGAATTTCAAAGCGTATCTGAAATTCATCAAGTATGGCATTTAAAAACTCTAATTCACTTAAATGTTTGTTACGGTCGTAAATCTTATTTAAGGTAGATATTTTCAACGCTTTCATTAGTAACCATCCACAAAACGTTCCGAAAACTCCATATTTATCGGCGTTTATTGCTTTGGCAACTTCTTTAGCAGTGACTAAACCCATGTATACATTCAATTTTGAGTAAGAAACAAAGATAACAATTCTACTCAAATAGCCTTTAGAAAATTCGGATTTCGCACTCGAATTCGTAAATTTAATTATTGCAATTGGGTTTCAAATGTTTGGCTTTTTATCTACTTTTGAAAAAACTAATGTAAATACTTCATGAGAATTATTTCCTATAATGTAAATGGTATTCGGGCCGCAATTTCCAAAGGTTTTATTACTTGGTTGCAACAAGCGAACCCCGATGTGATTTGCCTCCAAGAAATCAAAGCAACTCCAGAACAAATTCCTCTAATTGATTTTGAACTTTCGGGTTATCCCTATCATTATTGGTATCCTGCCCAAAAGAAAGGATATAGTGGTGTCGCTATTTTATCTAAAATAAAACCCAATAATGTAGTGTTTGGCACAGGAATTGCCCACATGGACTTTGAAGGACGAAACCTTAGAGTTGATTTTGATGACGTTTCTGTGATGAGTTTGTACCTGCCTTCAGGAACTAATTCAGATCGCTTAGGGTATAAATTCCAATATATGGATGAATTCCAAGACTATATAACTGCTTTAAAGGAAGAAGTGCCTAATTTGATAATATGCGGTGATTATAATATCTGTCACGAAGCTATTGATATTCATGATCCTATCCGCAATAAAACCGTTTCAGGATTTCTACCCGAAGAACGCTCTTGGCTTGACGGATTTATGAAAAAAGGATTCATCGATACATTCCGGTTTTTTAATAAAGAACCAAATCACTATAGTTGGTGGAGCTATCGCGCCAATGCCCGTCAAAATAATAAAGGGTGGCGCATTGATTATTGCTTAGCCGATGAAAAACTAAAAGACCGATTGAAACGTGCCGTTATTTTACCCGAAGCCAAACATTCAGACCATTGTCCCGTTTTGGTGGAAATCAATTAAATACAAACAATATTTTATACTAATAGTTAAACAGCCCTACAATGATTAAAAGAAGTCTACTCGCATTATTGATTATAGGAACTATGTCATCTTGTGTTTCTAAGAAAATTTACAATGACTTAGAAAATAAATATACCGATCTCAAGAAAGAAAACCGAAGCTTGGCCGATGAAAATGAAGATTTGCATAAAGCCAACACCGAATTTAATGAAGAAAACAAAACATTAAAAGATGAATTGGAAAAGCTTAAGGCAGAGAAAGACAAACTTACAGCCGATTGTACAGCTACTTCCAATAACCTGAAAACGCTTCAAGATTCCTACGCTGCTCTAGAGAAAAACAGCAATGAAGCACTTCAAACCAATATGACTAAAAACAGAGAATTATTGGCCGAATTGGAAGGCAAACAAAAAGCCCTAGCCGCTGAACAAGACCGCTTGAATAAATTAAGAGATGAATTGGCTTCCAGTTCAAAACGATTGAGCGAATTAGAAGGAATGATTGCTGCCAAAGATGCTAGCATGAAAAAGCTAAAAGAGACGTTGTCTAAAGCCTTAAATGCATTTGAAGGAAAAGGTCTTACCGTGGAACAAAAAAACGGAAAAGTTTATGTGTCTATGGAAAACAAATTATTGTTCCAAACAGGAAGTTGGGCAGTAGGCTCCGAAGGAAGAAATGCAGTGGTGGAAGTGGGTAAAGTATTAGCTCAAAATCCTGACATTACCGTATTAATTGAAGGCCACACCGATAATGATAAAATACTAGGAAACATCGGAGGTGGTATCGAAAACAATTGGGATTTGTCAACCAAAAGAGCCACGGCTATAGTAAATATCTTAGGTGAAAATGCAGGAATTCAAAAGAAAAACCTAACCGCCGCAGGTCGTGGTGAATTCTCTCCTATCATGAGTAATGATACCCCAGAAGGGAAAGCAAAAAACCGTAGAATCGAAATCATCCTAACACCCAAATTGGATGAAATTTCCAAAATGTTGAATGAATTTTAAAGCATAATAATACTTGACAAAAAGGGTTCTTAGTTTACTAAGCACCTTTTTTGTTTTTAGATTACCCCATTACTATTTTTACCTAATTAATCTACTAGAATGAAATACACCCATTTACCCAATACCGATATTAAAGTCAGCAAAGTTTGTCTAGGCACCATGACTTTTGGTGAACAAAATACCGAAAGTGATGCACATGCCCAATTGGATTATGCTATAGAAAATGGCATTAATTTTATAGATACAGCCGAAATGTATCCTATTGCGGCTCGTGAAGCTACTTTAGGTTTAACGGAGAAGTATATTGGAACTTGGTTAAAAAAAACAGGTAAACGCGATGATTTAGTTATTGCCACCAAAATTGCCGGACCCAATAGAGGTATGGAATACATCCGACAACCATTGGATTTTTCTAAAAAAGCAATCCACGAAGCGGTCAACCATAGTTTAAAAAACCTGCAAACTGATTACATCGATTTATACCAAATGCATTGGCCAGAACGCGTTATGAATATGTTTGGTCAACGCGGTATAGCTACTCTAGACGAACAATGGCAACCCAATTTTAAAGAAGTATTAGAAGTCTATGATGGATTAATTAAAGAGGGTAAAATAAGACACATAGGAGTGTCCAATGAAAACCCCTATGGACTCATGAAGTTTTTAAACGAAAGTGAAAAAAATACTTTACCAAGAATCGCCACAATCCAAAACCCATATTCTTTATTGAATCGTTTGTTTGAAGTGGGACTTTCTGAAATTGCCATGCGAGAACAAGTTGGTTTGATGGCGTATTCACCATTAGCTTTTAGCTTCTTAAGTGGAAAGCATTTGAACGGTTTGCAACCTACTTCAAGACTAGGTTTGTTTCCTCAATTTACAAGATATTCAAGTGAAAATTGTAAAAATGCAACGGTATTGTATAACGAAGTAGCTCGTGCTCATGGACTAACATTAACACAACTTGCATTAGCATTTGTTAACCAACAAAAGTTTGTTATGGCTACTATTATTGGAGCTACTACTATGGAACAACTTAAAGAAAATATAGCGGCATTTGAAGTGGTCCTTACCCCAGAGATTATAGCTGAAATCAATCAAATACAAGCAATATATCCCGATCCAGCTCCTTAGTTTATTTTAGGTAATTGGGTTAACTTTTTTAGAAATCAAATTCTTCGGTACTTAAGCTATCTGTAACTAGTGTATCTTTTATTTTTTGATGCAATAAATATTGGGCTGCCCCCAATATCACCAATGGGTTATGTTGGCCAATGGTATCAGTTGGAAGTAATACATTGCGGCGCAACATCAATTTAGTTAAAAACGTGTTTTGTTGTTGGGCATATGATTTTAATAAATGCTCAGAATCAAAACGGTACATAAATCCTTTAGGCCTAGGGATGATAGTGGCTAAAAACAAACACTCATTTAAACTTAAGTCAGCTGGACTTTTTTGGAAATAAAATTGAGATGCTTCACCAATACCATACACATTTGGCCCCCATTCAATGATGTTAAAGTAAACTTCCAACATCCGTTCTTTGGTGCTGATGTGATTGTTTTCTAATAGGTATACCAACAGGATCTCTTCCAGTTTTCGAGAAACGGTTTTCTGACGGGTTAGAAAAACATTCTTTACGAGCTGCATGCTAATTGTACTCGCGCCTCTTGAAAACTTTTTGGTTCGTATGTTTTTGGCAATAGATTGCTTGAAAGCCTCATTAATAAATCCCCGATGATTAAAGAAGGAAGGATCTTCACTCGTTAACACACATTTTTGTAAATAGGGGGATATAGATGTAAGTGGTGTATACATAGGATTCCCTATCCCAACTAGTATTTGACGCTGAGGCACTCCATGTTCTATAGCCCTATAGGTAAAGTCACTATTGATTTTATTTAAATCAGCTGCCCCATACTTTATGATTTTAAGGCCATCAGGGTGTAGTTTACTTTCAAAAACTACGGCATTTGGCTTGTGATTGTTATATTCAAATTGCAATTCATAACTAAAATTCCCTTGTGCCTTCATACCCGCAAAATGACTAAACAAGCTTGTCGGCAATGACTCAATAAAGTCTTGTGCTTTCATTTTAGGCAGTTTCAATTGCAAAGTGTAGACCTTATCTTCTTCGTTAGAATAGGAAATAAAAGGTAAACATTGAATGCGATTGAGTTGTAAGTTGGATGTGCTGTCTAGTGCAATACTTCTAGCCCCCACTACAAAATGATAATCAAATCGCGCCTGATGAATTAGTACATCTTTTTGAGCTATTTTGGGATGGTTTACAAAAGCATTTTCTATAGAGGCATAACCGTCAATATGCAATTCTCCACTATCCATTTCTAGATTATCCAAGTTAAAACAAATGGCTTTAAACCCTGTTTTAAAGTGGTATTTTGTATCTAAATACGGAATTTGAATGGTGTCATTTTGGGCGTTGTAAAATTTGATATTCGCTTTTCGTTCTCTAGGGTCTGCAAAACCATTCAACGTCCATTGTTGTGAAAACCCTTCGGAACTCACTTGGATAACCGTATTCAGCTTTTTATGGGTTAATGCCAATTGGTTGAAGTCAAACACAACCTCTTTTCCTAAATCATTAATTTTAAATGCAAACCCATTTACATGCATATCTGTAGGTACAAGATTGAGAATCTTTGAAGATATACGGTTGAGAAACTTAGCGTAATTGACTTCGGCATTATCACTTTTGTCTTTTTTAGAACGAAGAAAGGCATCAAAATTACTTCCGTTTTTGGTTTTGACCAATTGAATATACCCTTGGTTGATATCAAGTTGCCCCAATTGAACTTCGCCAACCAAAAGCTTCCAAAAGCTTACGCTTGTTTTTAAGGATTTAATATGTACTAACGTATCCGCTTTTTGAGGGACTAATGAGATGTTCTCAAATTCTATATGAGTGATGCCTTTGAAAGAAGCAGTTCCCACTGTAAAATGACATTGGTAATCCGTATTGAGTTTGGTGTCAACTCGTTGAATAACTTGTTGGAGTACCGTGTTTCGAAAAGCAAAAAGCAACAGTACAATCCCCACAATGATACCTGTGGAGGTTTTCAAAATGAAAAGAGCTTTTTTCTTTTGGAGTTTCATAAGAGTGTATGAGCTAGGCAAACAACTGTTCCACCACTTCTTCAATCTTAGAGACTAATATCATTTTAATCCCTGTATTCTTTAACGCAATCTTATTGTATTTAGAGACAAATATCGTAGCAAAACCTAATTTTTCAGCTTCTTGAATACGTTGCTCAATACGATTTACAGGGCGAATCTCTCCCGATAAACCTACTTCGCCTGCAAAACAAACATCTTTGCCTACTGCAATATCTTCGTTAGACGATAATATAGCGGCTACTACAGCCAAATCTATAGCAGGGTCATCAACAGAAATGCCCCCAGTGACATTTAAGAATACATCTTTGGTCCCCAATCGAAAGCCCGCACGCTTTTCTAAAACGGCTAAGATCATATTCAGTCGCTTAGCATTATAACCAGTAGTGCTTCGCTGCGGTGTCCCATATACTGCCGTAGAAACCAATGCTTGTATTTCTATCATTAAAGGACGCATTCCTTCTAATGTAGATGCTATAGCAGTGCCCGATAATTCTTCTTCTCGATGTGAAATTAAGATTTCTGAAGGGTTTGATACTTCTCGTAATCCTGACCCTTGCATTTCATAAATGCCCAACTCAGCCGTAGAACCAAAACGGTTTTTAAGCGAACGCAAAATGCGATATACATGATTTCTATCTCCTTCAAATTGCAATACAGTATCTACCATATGTTCCAATATTTTTGGCCCTGCAATTGTACCATCTTTGGTAATATGCCCAATTAAGAATACAGGGATATTCGTTTCTTTGGCAAACTTGATTAACTCTGCGGTTGTTTCTCGTATTTGGGATATGCTTCCAGCAGTAGACTCAATAAAATCAGTGTGTAAGGTTTGTATAGAATCTATAATAACAATATCGGGTTCTGTTTCTACAATATGACGAAATATATTTTGTGTTTTGGTTTCGGTCAATATATAGCAATTGTCACTATTGGGATTAATGCGTTCCGCACGCATTTTGATTTGTTTCTGGCTTTCTTCACCAGATACATATAACGTTTTATAGGGTAATTTTAAAGAAATTTGTAGCATTAAGGTGCTTTTCCCTATTCCAGGTTCTCCTCCTAATAAGGTTAATGAACCCGGAACAATTCCACCACCCAGCACTCGATTCAATTCTCCATCAGTTGTGTCCATTCGCACTTCCTGAGTAGCATCAATTTCTTTAATTTTAAGGGGCTTTGATGTTCTTGTATTTTCAGAAGTAGAAGGTTTCCAACTGGCTTTTTCTTCCTTTTGAATAATCTCTTCGGCAATGGTATTCCATTCTTTACACCCATTGCATTGTCCTTGCCATTTGGAATATTGAGTGCCACAGTTTTGACAAAAAAAAGCAGTTTTAATTTTAGACATCTAAGAGAAGGAGTTGGAAATAGATTTTATTTTTTTTCTTCAGTAGGAGTAGGAGTTTCAGCTGGCGTAGCATTCTCAACAGGAGCAGCCTCTGTTGGCGGGTCTGTTGGTGCAACTTCGGTCTGTGGAGTTTCCTCGACAACGGGCTCATTTTGTCCTTTTTTACCCGGTTTAGGTAACGATTTTTTTAGTTCGTCGGCGCGCTCTAGCATCATGTCCTTCGTAAGGTCACCTACCTCTTGTTGTTGGAAAGCCGTTTGATAGGATTTCACTGCTCTTTTGATATCACCTGTTTTTTCGTATAATTGGCCCATTTCATAATCAGCCAACATGGTTTTCGGGTAGTTTTTACGCGCCAATTGAGCTAATAAGTCAAACTCATTGTAAGCTTTGTTTTTAAGTATAGCAGCTTCTATAGCTTTAAAATCATTGAGTCTAATTTGTACTTTTAAACCCAATGCCTTTTCTAGCATATCATATTTTTTAATTAAATAGTCTACATATCCTGACGTAAGCGGGGCAATTTTTTCTTGAAACTCGGTAGTTGATATGGGTTGATACACTGAAAAAATTTGGTATAACGCACTTGGAATAGCATGTAATACTAAAGAGTAATGGGAAGCTCCTTTAAAATCTTCATACAAATAGTTTAACATGGGATTGGTAACGGTCTTTATACCCTCATCCATAGCTTGAATTCGGGTCTTCATGCTTTTTACATCTCCATCAGCTGTAGCCTGATAATAAAAAATGGGTTTTTGAATCGCAGATAGACGATCAGGTATTTGTTCTTCCATTCCAGCAGGCAACTCAGGGCTTAAAGAAATGTATGCGTCAAAAACAGGGTTGTCTTTGTATAAATAACAATTAAGAAACCCCGCAGTAGTATCAAGACCCGCAATCATCTTAAACGGAGCAATACGGTAGTTTTTTTGAATATAAGGGATAAGCTCCATGCCAATAAACTCGAAAAACTGTTCCCCTTTTTCATCAGGCAAACCATTTGTGGCATCAGTAGCACAATCGGCTTCTCGTTCATTGTTTTTATTTTGGGTAATGGCAACTATAATTACTTCAGGCAAGTCATCCCAATAATACCCATAATTCAGAGCTCCCTGAAAAGGATCTAATAGGAAGTCTCCATCAAGTAAAACGAGTAAAGGATATTTTTGAGCGGTGTTTTTACTATAAGAAGGAGGTAGACTTATGGTGATTTCTCGAGCTTCATTTAATTTTGCAGAGGTAATGGTATCGGTAACTCTTTTTTGAGAAAACAAAGTGTTAGCACAACATAGAATTAGTACTAAAAGTAATCTTTTCATGGTATTGGTTTGGGTTTAACAGTTTACTATTAAATAGAGAAGCAATATAGTAAATTTATTTAGAAATTTGAAAGCAAGGAAAACTTTAAAAGTAGGTTTCGAAATGAAAAGCAAAGGGAATTATTTACTTCTATTTAAGAGTGGTAATAAAAAAAGAGATAAGCCTCCTAGAACAATCATTAATACGGTTTGGGAAATCCAAGCCAACCATCCAAAAGCAGTGCCTACGGTATCGGGAATTCCATAAAGCATAAAGATTTCAGCAATTAATAGCGGAAAAGCACCAAACCCACTGTTGGTAAATCCAATGGCTAAACTCCCAAAAATAAATCCAATGAAAATAGCGCCAAAACTAATTGTGCTAGTTTCTTTTAGGGCAAATACAGTGACATAAAACATCAAAATATAGGTAAACCAAATGAATAATGAATGGGCTAAAAACCACCATTTATTTTTCATATGTACGATGCTCAACATGCCTTCCAATAGTCCTGCCATTTTTTCTTTTAAAAGGGTGACTATTTTCCAATTGGAGTACATCCATACTAGAATAAAAGAAAGAAATCCCAAAGCACCAATTCCTCCTAAAAGCAATAATTTTTCTATTGGGATTTTGGAAATAATATAATCTTTTAGTGTGTGAAATTGGAATAAAAAAGAAACCACAACAAAAAGGAAAAACAAGATAAGATCAACCACACGTTCGGCGACTATAGTTCCAAAAGCTTTGTCAAAAGGAATGTCTTCATATTTCTTTAGTATAAGCGCCCTAGATATTTCGCCGGAACGTGGAATGGTAAGGTTCATGAAATACGCAACAAATACGGCCATCAAATTGTTCTTAAAATGAGAATGATATCCCATGTGTTCAATAGAAAATTTCCAACGATAGGCGCGCGAAGCAAATCCAAATAGCGCTATAAAAAGGGAAAGGTAAACGTAAAAATAATTGGCATTTTTAAAATAGCCTTTCATTTCTTCTATTTGAGCAGGTGTAAATTCATTGTATTTATAATACATTAAATACACTCCTAGAAGGATAGGAAGTAGAATGGAGAGCCATTTACCAATTTTACTTTTCAAGAGATTAGGTTAAAGAGTTGTCCTTTTCGTTAGGGAAAACCAACCAAGGTTTAAAGGTTTTGGCTTTTTCAAAATCCATAACCGCATAAGACATTATAATGATAATGTCATCTTTTTGAACTTTTCTTGCAGCTGGTCCATTTAAGGTAATTTCACCAGAGTTTTTGATACCTTTTATGGCATAGGTTTCAAATCGTTCGCCATTATTAACGTTGACAATAAATACTTTTTCGCCTTCAATTATGTTAGAAGCCTCCATTAAGGATTCGTCAATTGTAATGCTGCCGATATAATTTAAATCGGCTCCCGTAACTCGGACACGGTGTATTTTAGATTTTATTACTTCAATTTGCATGGGGCAAAAGTAAATTAATTTAGTGAAATGGTATCTATCAAACGGACATTGTTGATAAATACGGCTATAAAAGCACGATATTTTTTGTTATTATTTCTTGAACTACAAGGTAATAAGGTCTCTTCTTCAGCGATTTGAAAGTATTCTAACTCAAATTGAGGGTATTGATCAAATAATTGGCCGACCCAAAGAATTAATTCTTCTGCTGATTTGTGCTCAAATTGATTTTTTACAGCAGTTAGTGTGCTATAAATTACCGATGAATCCTCTCTTTCTTTAGTTGACAATCGTTCATTGCGAGAACTCATAGCCAATCCATTACTTTCTCTATAAATAGGACATTCCACAATGATTACAGGCAAATGTAATTTGGAAACCATTTTCCGAATAATTTGCAATTGCTGAAAGTCTTTCTCGCCAAAATAAGCACGAGTTGGATTGACAATTTCAAACAACCGTTTTACGATGGTGCCAACACCATCAAAATGCCCGGGTCTAAATTGCCCTTCCATTTGGTTTTCTAAACCATCAAAATCAAAATGTTGTGAAATAGTGTTGCTTCCGTAGATATCCTCAACAGTTGGCGCAAAAACAATAGTGTTTTTAGAAACCGTTTCGATTTTGGCAATGTCTTCGTCCAAGGTTCTAGGATATTTTGCTAAATCTTCCGCATTGTTGAATTGGGTAGGATTCACAAAAATACTAATCACCACTATCGTGTTTTCTTTAAATGCCGTTTCTAATAAAGATAAGTGCCCTCGGTGTAAGGCACCCATAGTAGGGACAAAACCAACACTGCTTTCTGAAAGTGAAAGGGATTGGAGGTGCGAAACTAATTCATTTTGAGACTTAAAAATGAGCATTGCCTATCGTTGATTGAGGTGCAAACTTACTATTTTCATGAATAACTGCATAAATTTTTGTACTTTTGCCTGTTTTTTATTGCCAATTAGTAAAGTAAATTAGATTATGGAAGATAAGAGGATATTGTATGTATCATCTGAAGTGGTGCCGTATTTGGCTGAAAATGAGGTTTCTTTGATGTCGTATGACGTTCCAAAAATGGTTAATGATCAGGGAGGACAAATTAGGATTTTTATGCCTAGATATGGTAATATCAATGAAAGAAGACATCAATTGCATGAAGTTATCCGATTGTCGGGGATGAATTTAGTGGTGAATGACTTGGATATGCCTTTAATTATTAAAGTAGCATCAATTCCAAAAGAGCGCATACAGGTTTATTTTATTGATAACGACGAATACTTTAAAAGAAAAGCAACATTTAGTGATGAAGAAGGAGTGTTGTATCAAGATAATGATGAACGCGCTATTTTCTTTGCGAAAGGAGTTGTTGAAACCGTAAAAAAATTAAATTGGGTTCCCGACATCATCCATGTACATGGTTGGTTGGCTAGTTTATTGCCTATTTACATGAAACATTACTATAAAGATGAAGCGTTGTTCTCGGACACTAAAATTATAACATCTATTTATGGCCAATCTTTTGAAGGCAACTTAGATATGGAAATGATTAATAAAATAAAGTTTGATGGAATTCCTCATGAAGCCATCCAACTTTTAGAAACACCTAATTATGAAAATCTAATTGCAGCTTCTGTAGCGCATTCTGATGGGGTTATAATTGCTTCCGAATCCTTGACTCCAAGTTTAACAAAATTTATAGAATCTTCAGGAAAACCTTTTTTACCTTTCGCCTCGAAAGATAAATTTGCTGAAGCATACACTACCTTTTATAAAAGTATGCTTTCCTAAAACAAACTGAATTTATATGAATATTAAATCGTTTTTACAACCTATTTTACTGGGATTAATTGCTATTCTTTTGACCTCTTGTGATAAAGATTTTGATGAATTGGGAACCGACATAGTTGGGAATGCCAATGACCATTTTGATTTAACACGCGATGTTAGCAAATCAGTCAAAGCGTATAACCAGCCTATAGGAACTGTAGCGTCCAATAATTTACCAGTGAATCCGTTGGGCTCCTATTACAACCCGGCTTTTGGAACCACACAAGCTAATTTCGTAACTCAAGTAGAATTGGCTACAGTCAATCCTGTTTTTAATAATACAGATACCGAATTGTATGAAAAACTGCCTAAACTAGACAGTGTTGTATTAGATATTCCTTATTTTAATAGAGCTGGAACAGTGGGTACAGATGGCGTTACGCCTTATACCTTAGATTCAATTTATGGGGTAAATGAAACCAAATTCAAATTACACATATACGAGTCTAAATATTATTTAAGAGATTTAGATCCAGATCAAGCTTTGGCTGAACAACAGTTGTTTTACACCGATAAAGATGCAGAAATAGATGCTAATAAAAACCCTCAGATTTTAAATGATACATTGTTGTCGGCAGGTACAAGTGCTGAAAACGAACAATTCTTTTTTGATAAAAGAGAACACAAGACTACTAAAATGGGAGATGATGGTGTTACTCCAGTGGTGACTCGTTCGGTTCCTTCTATGCGTTTGCATTTAAATAGAGCCTATTTTTATAATTTAATATTGAATGCACCATCAGGTAAGTTGTCTAGTAATTCAGTGTTCAAAGACTACTTTAGAGGGCTTTATTTCAAGACTGAGACAGCAGCTGCAGAAGGAAATATGGCAATGCTAAATTTCAAAGCAGGTAAAATTACACTCTTTTATAAAGAAGATAAAAAGACTGCAGTTGTAGGTTCTAATCCTCTTACCTATACCTATCCAAGAGTAAATAAAACATATGTGTTGAATTTAACAGGAAATACAGTGAGTCTATTGAATAACTCATTTGATAATAGTAATTATTTAACGGCAATGGCCAATCCTACTCTAGAGGCTGAAAAGTTATACCTTAAAGGAGGATCAGGCTCAATGGCTGTAATAGACTTGTTTGGTTCTACCGACGTTAAAAAAACAATTACGAATAGTTTGGGTAAATTAGAATTAGCCGATGGGTCTAATGGAGTTTCAGACGAATTGGATGAAATCAAGGTAAACAGTTGGTTGATTAATGAAGCCAATTTAACGTTTTACATTGACCATGAGGCGCCAGGTTTGATGCAAAATACAAAAACGAGAGAACCAAATCGCGTTTACTTATATGATTTGACCCATAAAAAACCATTGATAGATTATACAACCGACTTCACCACAAATGGTGCTTACCCTAAATACAATAAGTATATTTATGGAGGGATATTTGCTAAAGAAGATGGAACACTTGTGAATCAAAGAAAAGACGAAAAAGGGACTTATTACAAAATTCGTATCACCAATCACGTTCGTAATTTGTTATTGAATGATTCAACAAATGTGAAATTGGGTCTTGTAGTTTCAGAAAATATCAGTAATATAGGCTTTTTAAAACGTAAATCTCCAGGTTCAGATGCTGTGATTCAAGTGCCAACTATGTCGGTGATGAGTCCATTAGGTACTATACTGTATGGTTCTAGTCCTGCTGTAATAGAATCTAAACGTTTGAAACTCGAAATTTATTATACAAAATCAAAGCAATCTAATTAATACGTTATACTATGTGTGGAATTGTAGGCTATATTGGTTATAGAGAAGCTTATCCTATTATTATAAAAGGATTAAAGCGATTAGAATATAGAGGATATGATAGTGCGGGAATCATGTTATGTGAGAACGACGAACTTAAAATAGTTAAAACAAAAGGTAAAGTTTCCGATTTAGAAGCAAAATCTACAGCCATAGCCTCATCAAAAGGAACTATAGGAATGGGACATACCCGTTGGGCAACACACGGAGTGCCAAACGATGTGAATTCTCATCCCCATGTTTCTAACTCAGGAAATCTAGTTATTATACACAATGGTATCATAGAAAATTATGAGCCTTTGAAAAAAGAATTAATCAAACGAGGGTACACTTTTACTTCAGATACCGACACAGAAGTATTGATTAATTTAATTGAAGATGTAAAGAAAAGGGAAAACCTTCGACTAGGGAAAGCAGTGCAAATTGCTTTAAACCAAGTAGTAGGAGCTTACGCTATTTGTGTTTTTGATCGTGAAAACCCAAATGAAATTGTCGTTGCCCGATTGGGTAGTCCGCTTGCAATTGGTGTAGGTAAAGATGAATTCTTCATCGCGTCTGATGCATCACCTTTTATAGAATATACCTCAAATGCCATTTATTTAGAAGATGAAGAAATGGCTATAGTGCGTTTGCACAAACCACTTAAAATCCGTAAAATAAAAGACGACACTTTAGTGGATCCTTATATTCAAGAACTTCAAATGAATTTGGAGCAAATTGAAAAAGGAGGATACGATCACTTTATGTTGAAAGAAATATATGAACAACCTAATGTGATTAAGGATACTTATAGAGGAAGGTTGTTGGCCAATGAAGGAATTATTCAAATGGCTGGAGTTGAAGATAATTTAGAAAAATTTCTTCACGCACAACGCATACTAATTGTAGCTTGTGGTACTTCATGGCATGCCGGTTTGGTAGCAGAATATATAATTGAAGAATTTACACGAATCCCAGTTGAAGTAGAATATGCCTCTGAATTTAGATATCGTAATCCTATAATCAACGCTTCTGATGTGGTGATTGCCATTTCTCAATCTGGAGAAACTGCCGACACGCTTGCCGCTATTAAATTGGCTAAAGAAAAAGGAGCATTTGTTTTTGGAGTGTGTAATGTAGTAGGTTCATCTATTTCTAGAGAAACCCATGCAGGAGCATATACGCATGCTGGGCCTGAGATTGGTGTGGCTTCAACCAAAGCGTTTACCACTCAAATAACAGTATTGACCATGTTGGCTTTGCGTTTGGCAAAAGCAAAAGGAACTTTGTCCAATTCGGATTTCCACCGCTACTTGCAAGAATTAGAAGTGATTCCTGAAAAGGTATTGGAAGCTTTAGATTGTAATGAACGCGCCAAAGAAATTGCAGCTACTTTTAAAGATGCACCTAATTGTTTGTATTTAGGTAGAGGGTATAATTTCCCAGTAGCTTTAGAAGGAGCACTTAAGTTAAAAGAGATATCTTATATTCATGCAGAAGGTTACCCGGCAGCAGAAATGAAGCACGGACCTATTGCTTTGATAGATGAACATATGCCAGTAGTAGTAATTGCTCCTAAACAAGGGCATTATGACAAAGTGGTAAGTAATATACAGGAAATAAAATCACGAAGTGGTAAAATTGTAGCCGTGGTTACTAAAGGGGATACACAAGTCAAAGACCTAGCCGATCACGTAATAGAAATTCCTGAAACATCGGATGCATTGTCTCCGTTAATTACGACTATTCCATTACAATTGTTATCGTATCACATTGCGGTAATGAGAGGATGTAATGTGGACCAACCAAGAAATTTAGCCAAATCGGTGACTGTAGAATAAGGGTCCTATTTCAGAATAAAAGCATAGAAAGCGAGAGGAAACTCTCGCTTTTTTTATGAATCTAGTTTTGTGATTAATTCAATAATTTGAACGTTTATTTTGCATGCCTACTATTATTTTTAATAATACCTTGAAAAAGTTAAAAATATCATAATAATGTATTCCACAATACAGCGTGCCAACCGGATTGCCAAAATAGGGAATTGCTAAATTTAAGTGGCTTTTTATAATAATCTAAAAAAAATATTTGTACTTTGGCGTCATAAACCAACAAAATTTATAACCAAATGAAGATTTATTTATTTATCGTTTCATTGTTTTTTTGCAGCATTAGTTTTGCACAAACTTCAATTACAGGTTCGGTAAAAGACAGTAAAAACCAACCCATTCCTGGTGCTAATATTAAAGTTTCAGGAGATAATGCGGGAACTGTAACCGATAGTGATGGAAATTTTAATTTGTCCACCACAAAAAAACCTCCTTTTAGCGTAGAAGTTTCTAACTTGGGCTATGCGTCTAAGAAAGTGAGCATCTCCTCTAACAACCAAAAAGTAAGTGTGGTGCTATCAGATGAAGAAACCAAATTGGAAGAAATTGTAGTGTCAGCTTCAAGAACTCCAGAACGAATCAAAGAATCACCTGTGACGATTGAGCGTTTCGGAATCAAAGATTTGAAAAAGACCGCTTCTCCAAGTTTCTATGACGGATTAGAAAATTTGAAAGAAGTTCAAATGAATACGAGTAGTATGTCCTTTAAGTCAATTAACACTCGTGGTTTTGCTACTGTAGCCAACACCCGTTTTATGCAGTTAGTAGACGGTATGGATAACTCTTCACCTTTGTTGAATTTTGTGTTGGGTAACTTAATTGGAGTATCCGAATTGGATTTAGCCAATGTGGAATTGCTTCCAGGAGCTTCTTCTGCTTTGTATGGTGCCAATGCGTTCAATGGTATATTATTCATGAACAGTAAAAACCCTTTCAATAGTGAAGGTGTGTCTGCTTATGTAAAATATGGACAAACCAACCAAAAAGCGGCTGGATCTAACGATTATGCTGATTATGGTGTGCGTGTATCTCATAAATTTGATGATCACTTTGCGGCTAAAGCTAATTTCACTTTCTTAAAAGGAACAGATTGGTATGCAACCGATTATAGAGATAAAGATTTAACCAATAATATTGGTTTGGATAGAGGGTACTACAATTATAATGGTATTAACGTATATGGAGATGAGGTATCTACCAACATTAAAGGAGTAGGTGGAAAATTAGCTGCATTGGGAATCCTTCCAGCTTCAGCTGTTAACTTACTTCCAGATACCAACGTAAGTAGAACTGGATATAATGAAACTGATTTGACCGATAATAAAGTTCGAAATGCTAAAGTTGACTTTTCATTACATTTTAGACCTTTTGCCAATGAAAACTTTGAAGTGATTTGGCAATCTAAATTTGGTTTTGGAAATACCGTTTACCAAGGAGCTAACCGCTACTACTTGAATGGCTTTTTTATGCAACAACACAAAATCGAATTGAAAGGGAAAAACTTCTTCTTAAGAGGATACACTACTAATGAAGACGGTGGAAAATCATACGATATGTTGTTTACAGGGATTAACATCAACCGTGCTTGGAAAGATGATAAAACATGGTTTGGTGAATATGCAGGAACTTTTGTTCAAGCTACTTTAGCTGGAGCAACTCCTCAACAAGCCCATGATGCAGCAAGAGCTTACGCGGAAACAGGAAGATTAATTCCTGGGACAGATGCATTTAAAGCAGCATTTAATACAGTTACTTCAGATCCAGATGTATTGACAGGATCTAAATTAGTAGACAACTCAAGAATTTACCACTCAGACGCGAATTACAACTTCAAAGATCTTGTGAAATTTGCTGAGATTCAAGTAGGAGGTTCGTATAGAGAATATCAATTAAACTCTCACGGTAGAATTTATACTGATGCCAATGGCCCAATTCATTACAATGAATACGGTATGTATACTCAAGTTCAAAAGAAATTAATGGAAGACCGTTTGAAATTAACAGGGTCTATTCGATATGATAAATCTAAAAACTTTGACGGAAATTATTCGCCAAGATTGTCTGCGGTATATGCTGCTGGAGAACAAAAAAACCATACGTTTAGAGGGTCATTCCAAACTGGTTTCCGTAACCCAAGTACACAAGATCAATACATTGGATTCAATGTGGGGAATGCAGTATTGATTGGTTCTGCTCCCGACAATTTATCCCGATATACTGAAACTTTAGATGTAGCTACAGCAACAGGACAATTCTTTGCTGGAGGTACAACCGCAATCATGACAGGGGATAATGCCTATAACAATTCCTATACGGCAGAATCAGTACAAGCCTTTGCGGCTTTGGCAGGTTCAGACCCAGTTACAGCTGCAAGTTTCTTGAAAAAAGCCCAAGTAGGGTATGTGAAACCAGAAACAGTTAAAGCATTTGATTTAGGATATAGAGGTCAATTTAAAGGATTCTCTTTTGATATTAACGGGTATTTCAATATCTATAACAACTTCTTAGGAAACTTAATCGTAGTTGCACCATATTATGGTACCGCTATGGATGCACCAAATGCAGCAGGTAATCCACTGACTGATTTGGGAACACAATCTATTCATGCTTTAGCTAACGAAAATTACAGAAACTATCAATTGTATACCAATACCAATATTGAAATTCATTCCTTAGGTTTTGGTTTAGGATTAACTAAAAAGTTACCTAAAAACTTTGATTTGAGCGCTAATTATAATTACGCCCAATTTGATTTTAATCAAGCTAAAGATCCAAGTTTTGAAGCAGGATTTAACACTCCAAAACACCGTGTAAAAGTGTCAATTGGTAACGAAAGTTTATTTAAAAACTTTGGATTCAATATTAGTGGTAGATGGAACAGTGAGTATTTATGGCAATCTACTTTCGTAGATGGTATGATAGATGCTGCTACTGTAGTAGATGCTCAAATCAATTATGGAATTCCTTCTTTGAAAACAACACTTAAAGTAGGAGCGTCTAATATTGGTGGTAAAGAATACTACCAAGTACTTGGAGCTGGTTTAATTGGTCAACAGTACTTTGCTTCTATAACTATTAATCCATAATAATCAATAACACTACAATATATTAAGTTATGATAAAAAATTTCAAATGGCTATTATTGGTTTCGTTAACCTTTGTAGCGTGTACAAATGATGATGCAGTGGTGGACCCCAATTCTACAGATGGTACACCTTTAACCGCAGGTACAGCCGATTTCACAAAATATGTGGCACTTGGAAATTCCTTGTGTGCCGGATATAGTGACGGTGCATTATTCATGGCTGGTCAAGCCAATTCCTATCCAAATATGCTAGCGCAACAATTTGCATTAGTAGGAGGAGGAGCCTTCAACATTCCTTATATGAATGATAATGTGGGTGGACTTCTTTTAGGAGGAACCCAAATTCAAGGATCTAGATTGTATTTCAACGGTGCAGGACCTGTAGCAGTAACAGGTACAACTACAACTGAAATCACAAATGTGTTAACAGGACCATTTAACAATATGGGCGTTCCTGGTGCTAAAAGTTTCCATTTATTGGCTCCTGGTTACGGAAACGTAGCAGGTGTACTTTCAGGTCAAGCAAATCCTTATTTTGTTCGTTTCGCTTCTAGTCCATCAACTACGGTAATTGCTGATGCAGTTGCTCAAAACCCAACGTTTTTCTCTTTATGGATTGGAAATAATGATGTATTGGCTTATGCCACTTCAGGGGGAACAGGAGCAAACCAAGCTGGAAATTTAAACCCAGCTACCTATGGACCAAATGACATTACAGATCCTAATGTGTTCGCAAGTGTATACTCTTCTTTATTAGATCAGTTAACTGCAAATGGCGCAAAAGGGGTAGTGGCTAATATTCCTTACGTAAGTACGGTTCCATTTTTCACTACAGTTCCTACAAACCCAATTCCAGGTTTATCACCATCTCAAGCAGGTCAGTTAAACCAATTGTTTGGGGCTATAAACCAAATCACAACCGCTTTAGGACAACCTAATCGTTTCCAAATGTTAGTTACTGATGATGGAAATCCAGCAACGGTAGAAAACAATCCTTTATTGATTGTAGATGAAACACAGGCTGATTTATCATTATATATTACTAGTGCTTTAACACCTGTTTTAGGAGCGCCAACAGCTACTGCTGTAGGCAATTTATACGGTAGAGCTAGACATGCTAGTAATGCAGCTGCATCCAAAGATTACATCTTGTTAACGGCTCGTACCATTATTGGAACCAACCAAACAGGAGCTCCTGCACCATTCAACGTTATTGGAGTTTCTTATCCAATGCAAGACAACACGACTTTAACAGCTAGTGAAGCGGCAGAAATCAAAACCGCTACTGACTTGTTCAACACGTCAATTTCAACATTGGCCAATGCAAAAGGATTAGCCTTTTTTGATGCAAACGCTACATTAACAAAATTAAATACTGGCGGATTAGTAAGTAATGGATATACATTAACTTCTACCTATGTAACGGGTAATTCATTCTCGTTAGATGGTGTTCACCCAAGTCCAAAAGGATATGCTATGATTGCCAATAAATTCTTAGAAGCAATCAATGCTAAATACGGGTCAAACTTTAAAGGAGTGAATTTAGGGAATTACCAAATTCTGTATCCAAGCTCTATGTAATACCACCCAAACGCATTATAAAAGCCATCCTATTTTCATGGGATGGCTTTTTGTTTTGACTATACCGCAAAAAAATGTGCTTTTTTTCTAAAATAATTATTGATTTTTCGATTTATAAAAATTATCTTTGCGCTCTGAAAAAAGAGGTATTTTATTCAAACCTAAATAGCTATTTAATAAATACATAAACAATGTCAAGAGCAATAGGAAAAGTTTCGCAAATCATCGGTCCAGTAGTTGACGTAGTATTTGACAATAAAGATGTTGAGTTACCAAAAATTTATGACTCATTAGAAATCATTAACAAAAATGGTTCAAAACTAGTATTAGAAGTACAATCTCATATTGGAGAGAATACAGTACGTACTATCTCTATGGATTCAACCGACGGTTTGAGTAGAGGTACTGCAGTTAATGCAACTGGAGCTCCAATACAAATGCCAATCGGTGCAGATGTTTACGGACGTTTGTTCAACGTAATTGGAGATGCTATTGATGGTTTAGGAGATTTACCAAAAGACGGAGCAAATGGAGTTTCTATCCACCGTCAAGCACCAAAATTTGAAGACTTGTCAACTTCTACAGAAGTATTGTTTACAGGTATTAAAGTAATCGACTTGATTGAGCCTTATTCAAAAGGAGGTAAAATTGGATTGTTTGGTGGTGCAGGAGTTGGTAAAACAGTATTGATTCAAGAGTTAATCAACAATATCGCAAAAGGTCACGGTGGTCTTTCTGTATTCGCAGGAGTAGGAGAAAGAACACGTGAAGGAAATGACTTGTTGCGTGAGATGTTGGAGTCAGGAATTATTAAATACGGAGAAGATTTCATGCACTCTATGGAAAATGGAGGATGGGATTTGTCTAAAGTAGATAAACCAGGAATGAGAGAGTCTAAAGCTACTTTCGTTTTCGGACAAATGAATGAGCCACCAGGAGCCCGTGCTCGTGTGGCATTATCTGGACTTTCAATTGCGGAATACTTCCGTGATGGAGCAGGATCAGACCAAGGAAAAGACGTATTGTTCTTCGTAGATAACATCTTCCGTTTTACTCAAGCAGGTTCTGAGGTATCAGCGTTATTAGGACGTATGCCTTCTGCGGTAGGGTACCAACCAACATTGGCAACTGAGATGGGAGCTATGCAAGAGCGTATTACTTCTACTAAAAAAGG